>JBBQQW010000009.1:0-26761 GCA_038215455.1 Armatimonadota bacterium | reverse complement strand
AACCCCCCGGCCCCCTTCCCGGCGCGGGAAGGGGGTGTCCAAACGAAAGGTTACGCTGTTCTGTACTTAAATTTTAGCATCGGCACCCCTTCCCTCGTCGTAGATCATGAGCTTGCAGAATGACAGGGAAGGGGCTGGGGTGAGGCTCTTACCAGTAATATTCTGAACAACTTCAGGTGATTTCAAAACCCCTGGGGCAACGCCCCAGGTCTGATTTAGAGGGTTTTGAAATCACCTCTCTAAGTAGAAATAACGACCTGATACGTTTCCAGACTATTATTGCAGATTGAATGGTAATTAACCGTATCAGCGCTTATTATGCTTGGTTCCAGCTTGGCCGGGTTAGGTATAGTGGTTCCTCATCTAACTCTACAGAGAACAGACTCGTGACTAGCGACTAGCGACTCGTGACTTCCGCCCTCAACCCACATCCACCGGCACCTTATTCAGCACATCGGCGATGGCATCTTCGGGGGTTACGCCGCCGACGCGGGCTTCGGGGCGGACGATGATGCGGTGGGCCAGCACTTGCGGGGCCAGGCGTTTAATATGGTCGGGCAGCACGTACTCGGTGCCGGTTATCGCTGCCAGCGCCTGTGCGGCGCGGTAGAGGGCGATGGAGCCGCGCGGGCTGACGCCCAGGTAGATATCGGGGTGGTTGCGGGTGGAGGTGACGACATTGAGTAGATAGTCCAGCGCTGCCTCACTCACGTGGACGGTCTTCACTGTCTGCTGCATCTGGATTAGCTCCTGCTCATCAGTGACGGCGCGCAATTCCTCCAGCGGGTTATATTTGCTCTGCTGCAGCACCACTTCGCGTTCCTGCTCGCGTGCCGGGTAGCCCAGTTTAATGCGCACCAGGAAGCGGTCGAGCTGCGACTCGGGGAGCGGGTAGGTGCCTTCGTATTCAATGGGGTTCTGCGTGGCGAGGACGAAAAACGGCGTGGGCAGCGCGCGTGGTTGCCCGTCCACCGTCACCTGGTGCTCTTCCATGCTCTCCAGCAGTGCCGCCTGGGTTTTAGGCGAGGCGCGGTTGATCTCATCCGCCAGCACTACGTTGGCGAATATCGGCCCTTCCATGAAGTTGAATTCCCCGGTGCCCGGGCGGTATATCGTCACGCCAGTGATGTCGGAGGGCAGCAGGTCCGGCGTGAACTGCAGGCGTTTGTAGGAGCATCCCAGCGAGCGTGCGATGCTTTTGGCCAGCATCGTCTTGCCCACGCCGGGGACATCCTCCAGCAGCACGTGGCCACCGCAGAGCAAGCCCACTAACGTCATCTCGATAACTTCGCGCTTGCCGAGGATGACCTTCTCGATATTATCGATTATCGCACGCGCATGATTCCCCACCATGGGGAGCGTCATCTCTGTCGTCATCTGCGCCATTTATCTCACTCCTTGCCCAATAGTCCTAGACCAACATATTTGCCATATTCTACCACAAAAGCGGTTCGTTGCCTGCTGGTAGCTGCCATTTTGGGGCCAGATGGTCTGCCCATTTGTTTAATCCATAGAGAACACCCGTAAGTATGACGAAGTATAACACTATATTCCATGGATTGTTAATAAACCACCCAATACTGGCCCAGGGAAATTGCGCTGCTGTGGTGCTGGAGTAACAAAGGAGCTGCAATAGTGGGATATTCACCCAATTTAGCAGCCATGCGCCCGGTGGGAAAATGACCGCCAGCAGCAGCGTGAGGATCCCCAGTGGCATCAACAGCGCTACCAGTGGTACGGCGATCATATTGGTAATCGGCCCGAGCACCGGCGCACTGCCGAAGTACCACGCCAGCACCGGGTAGGTGAAGGCCTGCGCCCCCAGCGTAGCGGAGAGATATAGCCCCAGTGGCCCGGGCAGGCGATGCAGCAACCGCATGAGCACGGGGGTGACGACACATAGCCCCGCCACCGCCGCAAAGGACAGCTGCGCACTGGGCGAGAAGAGCTGCGCCGGGCGGATCACCAGCAGCACCAGCGCCGCCGCCGCGAGCAGCGTGAGGGAATCAGGGCGGAAGGAGCGTAGCCGTGCCAGCGGTGAGAAAGCCAGGAACAGGCTGAAGGTGATGAGTAGCACCATGAGCACGGCGCGGTCTACCGACGGCCCGGTATCCGCCAGCATCACATATAATCCCAGCACCGGCAGCGAGAGCAGTAGCAGGGCAATTTGCAATTTGGGGAAGTCCGTCCGCCCGCGCCGACGCCGCAACAGCCAGAGTGGCCAGAGCAGCGCCCCCGCCAGCATCGCCACCTGCCCCCCGCTGACCACCAGCAGGTGGATGGTACCCGCCCGGCGGAAGGATTCCACCAGTTGCGGAGGTAGCGGTGCGCCGTGGATGCCCAGTACAATGCTGTCCAGCAGTTGCGCATACAATGGCCCATAGGCCCCGGGCATCGACGCATGCAGTCGTTCACTAAGCAGTGTGCGCAACGCATACAGGCGCGGCGTGGGGGCGCTACCCGGCGAATCGCTCACCTTCAGTGCGGTAACGCGATATTGCAGGCCGTTGGCCTCCAGCGTACTGCGCCAGCTGAAGCCGTAGGGGTTGCCCGGCTCCTCTTCAGTGCGCACGGTGCCCAGTATCACGGCATATTTGCCCGGCTGCGGTGCTGTCCCCGATCCGGCGAGGTAAATACGCGGGGTGGCCGTCCACCACTCGTCGCCGTGGCGCATTGCCGTCACCTGGAAGTCCACATGCCAGTTGTCGTTATTACGTGTGGGCGGTTCCAGCGCGTAGCCTCTAATCATCACCCCACCGGGAGGCAGGTAACGCGCCTGCCCGGGGGTGGCGGGCGTCGCCTGCGAGGTGTAGAGCGCGGCCCCCAGACAGAGTGCTGCCAGTCCCAGCGCCAGCCCACCACCGCGCCGCAGTGGGATCAGTGCACCCCAGGCGAGCAGGAAGAGCACCCCCGCAGACGCCCAGGCAAGCGCAGGCAGGAGGATATACGCCCCCGCCACTATCCCCACCGCCCAGCAGAGCGTGAGACCGAGCAGCGGACGCCGTCGCAGGCCGGAAATTAATGCAATATCGGGTATCGGCATTGGCAGGTCCCGGAATTAAAAATAAACCCCCGACATACTTCGCAGCAGGCCGAGGGTTGGCAGGATAGATATTTGGCGGGCTATTTCTTCCCGAGGGTGATGATGATCGGGCCAGTCTTCGCCAGATCAGTCTTCAGCCACTCATGGTAGAGCAGCCAGGAATCATCCAGGTTCAGCACCGGGTAGACGCGTTTGAGGGTGCCCTGTGCCTTGAGAATCAGCGGATGCTCACCCGCACGTTTAGCGCCAATCGCTTCCTTCAGGTTCGTCGCATAGCGCACAATGCCGGTGGTCTTCGTGTCAGGACTCCACTGGACAGGCCCGAGCAGCTCTACCGAATCAAAACGAAACATGCGTGGATAAAGGCAGGGCGCGAGCAGCACGTCGTCGGCATCAATGATAACACCGGTGAAGGGCTTAGCCGGGTTGTAGAAGGTGGTGAAACCGCGGGCGGACGGGCGCGAGAGCGCCAGCGTCTCCGGCTGCGGGGTGGCTATTACCGGTGAAAGTAGTTTGGCACCCAGGCCGACAACACCGCCGCCTCCCCAGAGGGGCAAAACACCGACGACGGTGCAGATTCCCTTGCGGTCATCCCATTTTTCGTTGATGATGGTGAGTGAGGTCAGGGTGGCTTCCGCCAGCTCCTGCAGCTCTTTGGATTTGTCGGTAGTGTCCAGCGTAGCATCGCCATCCACCGGAATATTCGCAAATGCCTTGCGCGCTTCTACCGTCATGATCTTCACGGCGGCCATACGTGCCTGGATCATCCCAACCTGGCCGCGTTGTACCGAGTATCCGACGCCCACCGCCTCCAGTTGCCCAGTGATCCAGTTGACACTGCTCCCAGAGTGATCCTGCGAGATAACGTACTCAGATATCACTGGCACCGGTGCCGGTGCGGTCACCGTGGTTGTGGTGTCCTCGGTCGGTACAGTAACATCCTGCGCGTGTAATACGGGCAGAAGTGTGGCGAGTACAGCGACGCTCGCATAAAATTTGCGTATCATGTGCAGCTCCCATCAGCCGCCGGTTTTCTCCGGCTAGTCGATCAGAATGGTAATATTCAGGTTGTCTAATCCCTTTTTGATATCCGGGGTCTTCAGCAGTTCGGCATCCTCGGCACTGATCACCAGGTCACCGCGCAGCAATGCGCCCGAGGTTCCGATAGGGCGGATGATGCGCGGGCGGGCACCAGCGCGGCCGCGTATCGTGATATCCTTGATGTTGTCGGTCACGTCCGCCATCCCTACCTTCAGCACTTGCTGCGGTACTACACCGGCAGTGCCCCAGGCTTCGTTGCCATCGGCGGTGACCAGTTTGAAGAGGCGTGCCGGATCATAGTCCATCCCGCGGGTATCCAGGATAATGCCGGTGTATTTGTCATCGACGAACTGTTTCGGCACATCGCCCTTCACCATCGTCATCTCCTTCACTGGGTAGACGCGCGGGGTGGTGGCCTTCATTGCGGCATCCTGCTCGGCAATGAGCTGGCGCGCGGCGATTTCGCTGGGAGTTCCTGGGCCGGTCAGCTGTATGCCGGAGATCAGCGTCACCTGGTGCAGCTCCTCGTTCCAGCGCATGGCTACCGGGAAGATGTTGTCGCGAATCGCTTTGCGCATCTCTTCCGGCAATGTGTGGGTGTCGTAAAGGTCGCCCAGCGAAGCAAAGCCGGTCAGCTTGATCGATCTGATTGAATCGAGGACGTTGTCGCGGGCAATCGCGAAGGCCATCTCCTGCCCGACACGGTGCGCCTTCGGTCCGGAGATGCCGATAGGTGCCGTAACCGTGGTGGTGATGAAGTGCATGTTGAGTATTTGGTCAGTAATCGGGGCGATGTTATCGAAATCAGCACGTGTCTGGTATCGACCATCAAGTATGTAATACTCGCAAGATGCCTGTACAGCCATACATCCCAGCATCACAAGGACGAGTAGCGCCATCAGTTGCCGCATATCATTTCCCTCCAGCAAGGTCAAATTTCAATGAAAAATCACCATACATGTGCGATAAACACACATATGCAACCTATTCTAGCATTAACTGCAGAAAAAGGGTAGGGCTTCGCGAGGATTGAATGATAATAAACTGTGTCAGTGGGCATTGAGTTAGGTTCTGGTCTGGGGAGAATTGCCACGAAGTGGTGGATTGCCGAAAAGGTGCAGGTAATTGATAGGACGAAACCCGGGGAAGAGGTCAGTGGCATTCAGGAGTATCGTTTTTAGCGTCCATCCGTTTCGCCCAGTCCTGAAGGACTGGGCTAGTGGGCTACGCCGATCACCCTTCGGGCGGGTACGCTCTACCTTAACCGTCCCGTCCGAAGGACGTTCGGCGTAAGCCCTCCAGCCTGGTCGTTCACGATCAGGCCCGTAAGGACATTTTGTCACTAAAAACGATACTCCTGGTGTGCCATGGGCGTCCCGCCCATGGGAACGGTGCCCTATCACCATCCCCTAAAGGGCGCTATCATTCGGGTCAGAAAAGTCCGCGAAGGCGGACGACTGGCATTTTAATGCCCTGCAGCCGGGATTTCAATCCCAGCGAGAAAGACATATATCCTGTGAATTACAACGATAGTTGACGACCTCACAGTGGCATTAACAACGTGCCTTTAGCTCTACAAGTTGTTCAGGAAATACCCCGAGGAGACTAAGCCCCGGCCGTTTCGCCCAGCCCAGAAGGACAGGGCTAGTGGGCGACGCCCCTCACCCATCGGGCGGGTACGCTCTACCTTAACCGTCCCGTCCGAAGGACGTTCGGCGTAAGCCCTCCAGCCTGGTCGTTCACGGCCAGGCCCGTAAGGACATTTTGTCGCTAAAAACGATACTCCTGGTGTGGCATTTGACGATGATGCATACGAAGAATATGATATGAACATGCGGATTCCGCGTACGACAGCGCTTTAGAACGGACACTATCAGCTCTGGTGTTTGCCCCAATAATATAGAAGGAGAACTACATGTTCAATTTTTCCTTTATGCCACGCTTTGTCGTGGTGGCGGCGGTTGCTGGGTTGCTGGGCAGTGCCGGTATCTGCGCTGATGCGGTGCGGCTGTGGACGCCGGATCCGGCGGTGCGGATCATGGCGGACAGTACCCCCGGAGATGAGGCGGCGGTGGCGCTCACCTGCCCTCGCGGTGGTGCCGTATCTGCGCAGGTGGTGGTGGTAGCGGCGGCTCCGCTGACGACACTGACAGCTACGCTTCCTGATTTGACGGGCGCGGATGGGGCGAAGATCGAGCAGGTTCAGCTACGCTTTGCCACCCGCATGCGCGACCTTGGCCCTGGAACCTACAATTTCGGCAAGAGTGACACCTTCGATGTGCTCTCCGATACCTTTGTCCCCGGCGAGAAGCTGCAGCCGGTGTGGGTCACCCCCCATGTCCCCGCTGATGCCAAAGCTGGCGACTATACCGGCACGCTGACTATCGAAGCTGATGGCACCAAACTCACTCTGCCTATCAAGCTGAAGGTGGCAGAATTCACGTTGAAGATTCCCGGCGAACGCACCTACGTACACAGCTTGCAGTCGTCGCAGGAGTCGCTCTCGCTGCGCTACGGTGTGGCACCATACTCGGATGAGCATTTCAAGCTGCTGGAACGCCAGCTGGCGCTGATGGGCGAACTGGGTAACAACGTGCTATATGTTCCCTTCATCGGCAAGGTACATGTGGGCAATGACTACGGCATGGTGCAGCTGCGCAAGAAGGGCGACGGCTACGAGCCGGATTTCACCGCCTTTGATCGCTACTTTAAACTCTACCAGAAGTATTGTGGCCTGCCCAAGTCCGTGACCATTATCCTCACGGCGCGGTACATGAATACCCGTGGGGCGATCACCGATGACACGGAGACCGTATGGCTCACCGTACGCGATGATGACGGGAAACTCACCGCCACCAAAATGCGCGCCTATCCCGAGAATGAAGCCCTCTGGCAGGCGCTCATCGACGGGCTGCAGAAGCGCATGAAGGACGCCGGCGTGGCTGACGGCACACTGCGCCTGGGAGACCTGCTGGATAAAGAACCAAGCAAGATCCAACTCGACTTCTTCGCTCGCATCGCGCCGGGGATGAAGTGGTCTGCCTTCACCCACGGCTACGGTGGTACGGGCAATCCCAACGCCAGCGGATGGTTTCTCAATGGTGCACCACTCTCTTATGGTGAGTATCCGGACGCATATGGCGGATTCGACAAAATCACCGCTATCCGGCGTGACTGGTCCAGCCCGTACCTGACTCTCGGCACGATGCGTGGAATACATAGCGACACGGGTATCCCTTCCAATCCATTCAACTTCCATTGCATCCCGGAGATGGCGCTGGGTACCAATAACCAGTCCATCGGTCTCGCCCGCATTGGGTTGGACTACTGGACGCTGCAGCCCAACGCTTCTGGCAAAGGGAACGCGGCCTCAATCTTCGGGCGCTACCAGCCGGACAGCAAAATTTATCGTCTGTACCGGCAAGATACGCGCAACCTCACCGCCCCCGGCTCGGATGGTGCCGTAACGTTGCAACGCTTCGAGATGCTGCGTGAAGGCGTGCAGGAGTCCGAGGCCCGCTGCTACCTGGAGCGCACGCTAACGAACAAAGCCAACCAGGCAAAGATGGGTGCCGACCTGCGCAAACGTTGTGAGACGCTCCTGATCGAGCGGATCACCGCGATCAAACCGCTAGTTGATGTCTACGCCGGCTACAACAACGATAGCAAGTGGCCGACCCGTGCCGCCGCGCTATACATGATGGCCGACGAAGTGGCAGCGGCAATGGCGAAATAAACCCTGCAGAATTGGCAGGGAACCGCAAAAGGCGCAAAGCAAATAAATCCCGATAGTTTCATAACTATCGGGATTTATTTGCTTATAATACTGCGCTATAGCCCAGTCGGTGCATCAATCCGTCCGCACGTGATCTCAGCTGATATTGCGGTCTACAGCAGCGGCGACGCGGCGGGCGCGGGCCATGAAGTCGACGAATTTGTCGGGGGTGAGCGCCTGCGGGCCGTCGGATTTGGCCTTCGCCGGGTTGTTGTGTACCTCGATCTCCAGGCCGTCGGCACCCGCGGCGATGCCGGAGAGCGCGATATCGGCCACGTAGCGCCATTCGCCGGCGGCGTGGCTGGGGTCGAGGATAATCGGCAGGTGCGAGTGGTGCTTCACCACCGGGATGGCGTTAATATCAGTAGTGTAGCGCGTGGAATTCTCGAAAGTGATGATGCCGCGCTCGCAGAGGATGACATTCGGGTTGCCCTCCGCCATAATATATTCGGCGGCCATCAGCAGGTCTTCTACCCGGCTGCCCAGCCCACGTTTCAGCAGCACGGCGATCTTCATCGAGCCGACCTTCTGCAGCAGGCGGAAGTTCTGCATATTGCGCGCGCCGATCTGCAGCACGTCGGCGAACTCTGCGGCGATGTCGCACTCGTTGTTGTCCATCACCTCGGTCACCACCGGCAGCCCGGTCACTTCGCGCGCTTCGGCCAGTATCTCCAGCCCCTTGCGCCCCAGCCCCTGGAAGGAGTACGGCGAGGAGCGCGGCTTGAAGGCCCCGCCGCGCAGCATATGCGCCCCGGCTTCCTTCACCGCGTGGGCGATCTCCAGCGTCTGCTCGCGGCTCTCCACACTACATGGGCCGGCGATCACACACAATTCACGTGCGCCAACTTCAACTCCACGAATATTCAAAATGGTTCCCGCCGGATGGTGCGACCTGCTCGCCAGTTTGTACGGCTCGGACACCAGCGCCACCCGTTCTACACCAGAGAAGGAGGCAAATTTATCGGCCACCGCCACCTTGTCGGCGTTCACCACCCCGAGCACCGCGATCACCGTGCGTTCCACACCAGGATTAACAAAGGGGCGCAACCCTTCCGTCTCCACAGCGCCGATCACCAGATTGATCAGCTCTTCCGGCGCGCCTTCCTCCATAATTATAATCAAAATACCACCTCCACCGCATAAATACCCAGTCAAGTTTAACAGAGGGTGGGGATAAAGGGCAAGGAAAATATTTTAGCATGGGCGTCCCGTCCACGAGAACGGGCATTAGGTCATGTGCTATTTGCACTTCTCATAGGCGGAACCCCCATGGCACGGTTATTGCAGCAACGCCAGCATATCCGCCACCCCTACTTCGGCCAGCGAGTCTACTACGCGGGCGGCGTGGGCCAGGGATTCGCGGGGGTGGTTGGTGGTGACTGCCAGCGGAACCATGCCGCCGGCCAGCGCGGCGTCTACCCCGGCCACGGCATCCTCCACTACCACACAACGGGCAGGCTCCAAGCCCAGGCGCGTGGCGGCGATGAGGAATACCTGCGGGTTGGGCTTGCCTATCGTCACATCCTCGGCACTGCTGATGGCAGAGAAATATCTGGCGAAGCCCAGGTCACCGAGGATCATCTGCACATTGGCCAGCGGGGTAGAGGTGCCGATGGCGAGGTGAAAACCCGCCTCATGCAGCGCCGGAAGCAGCTCCGCCACTCCGGGTAGCGCGGTGATTTTGCCGTGGATGATCTCGCGAAAGAGCGCCTCTTTGCGCTCCGCCAGCATATCGATCTCCGCCGCCTGCAACGTAGTACCATACAGGTAGGGGAAGATGCTGTTGTTGTGCATGCCGAAGATATGCTGGAACTGCGCGGTGCTGATAGTATAGCCAGCCTCCGTGCCCAGCTGCGCGAAGGAGGCGTGATGCGCTTCCTTAGTATCGACAATCACCCCATCAAGGTCAAAGATAACGCCGCATTGTGCGGGGGTAAGCATAGTCAGTTTCTCCCGTCTTCATATCTGCTGATAAATATAGCATGAATACGGGGAGAAGAACCACAGCTATTGGAGTGAGTGCCCCCGCAACCGTTTGCCCCACCGCCGATATTGCTGTAACATAATCTCATGGAGTCAAAGCCGTCGGTTATCCTGTTATATCATCGGTTCGGCAGCCCGCTGAATCGCTCTACCGTCAGTGGCCAGTATGTCATGGCGGGGCTGTTGCGTGCGCAGTTACGCTCGATGTTCGCACGGGGATATCGCCCGGCTTCTTTGACGCAGCTCGTCACCGACCCGGCGTACGCTCGGGGATATTTCACCGTGACTATCGACGATGGCTACACCTCCGTGGGGGAGATCGCCTGGCCGATATTGCGCGAGCTGCAGGTGCCGACGACGCTCTTTGTCGTGGTAGACGGTATCGGCGGAACGAATAGCTGGGACCAACGCGAAGGCGATATCGAAGTGCCTATGCTGAGTGAGAGTGAACTGCGCAGATTAGCTGGCGAGGGGATGGCGATGGGCGCGCATACGCTGGCGCACCCGCGCCTGACACAGCTGGATGACGCCGCCCTGCAGCGCGAAGTAGTGGAGAGCGGCGCACGGCTGGCGCAGCTGCTCGGCACGCCAGTGACCACCTTCTCCTACCCCTACGGCAACTGGGACACCCGCGTGCGCCAGGCGGTGATTGATGCCGGCTATACGCTGGCGACGGCCACCAAATTGAAGGATGCCACCCCATGGCCACAGCGGCCCGCCGGTGATCCATTCAGCGCCTTGCGCGTGAACATACGCTGGAACACCATCCCCTTCGCGCTGCATAACAAGATCGCCCGTGCGTATGCGAAAGAGGGGCGTTGATGCGTATCCTGGAGATGATAACCCCCTCGCGCATTGGCGGCGCGGAGACGCACGTGGCGCGGCTGGTGCGGGACCTGCGCGCGGCGGGCGACGAGGTGGCGGTGTTCTCCCCCAGCGGGCGTCCCTTCACCGGATATCTGCAGGAGCAGGAGTTGCAGCCGGTGAGCTGGCGCACCAGCGGGAAGATTGATCCGATATCGATTTACCGTATCGTGAAGCTGATCCGCCAGCAAAAAATTGAGCTGGTACACACCCACCTGACCTCCGCTACCTTTATCGGTGTCCAGGCGGCACGCATCACCGGCATCCCCTGTGTGGCCACGCTGCACGGCTTCACCGATGCTTTTTGGTATCGCCTGCCGCCGCGATTAATTGCCGTCTCACATGCAGTGAAGGCGCATTTTGTGGCGCAGGGGATACCGGAGGCGCGCATCACCGTGCTGCACAACGGCATCAATCTGGCGGAATACCCCCCGCATCCGCTGGAGGAGGCGAAGATCGCCATCGGGCAAAGCCCCGACGGGCCAATTCTGGGCATATTTGGCCGTCTGGCCCCAGAAAAAGGGCAGGATGTGGCGCTGGATGCCCTGGCGCAAGTGATACCGGCAATCCCCGAGGTGCGCCTGCTGATCGTGGGCGAGGGGCGCTGCCGTGCCGCGTTATTAGCGCAGGCAGAACGGCTGGGGATCGGGGCAAACGTGGAGTTCTGTGGCTTCCACGCCGACCCGCGTCCGCTGATGCGTGCGTGCGACCTGGTGCTGGTACCCTCGCGCAAGGAGGGCTTCGGCCTCGCAGCAATAGAAGCGATGGCGCTGGCGCGCCCGGTGGTGGCCACTGCAGTCGGCGGCATCCCCGAGGTAGTGGTTGACGGCGTCACCGGCGTACTCGTCCCGGCGGAATCCCCCACGGCGCTGGCCGCCGCGATACAGAACCTCCTGCAACACCCCGCCCGTGCCACCGCCATGGGCCAGGCCGGCCACGCCCGCGTGGCGGAGAACTTCGACCAGCAACGACAATTGCAATTGTTGCGAGAGGTGTTTTTTGGGGAGAGAGGGCACAAATAGGGCATCAGTCTGCGGTTATTGCCCATGGCACAGCAGCCTCAGCACCACGCCCTAAAGGACGTGGCTATATGATCAAGTACGCTAAAGCGCACTGTTGCTGCAATTGACAGCGCCCTTCAGGGTGCTTTATCGGATAGCCTCGTGCTTTAGCGCGTGGCGATTAGGCCCGCTCCTTTTCTTATAACCACGAAAAGCACAAAAAGCACAAAAAGGGAGATTCACCCGAATAGTTCTGCTTTATAGGTCTGTGCCATGGGCGTCCCGCCCATGAGAGCGGGGTAGCGATTCCGCATATTTTCCGCTGGGATTGAAATCCCGGCTGCAGGGCGCACGCGCCGGTCGTCCGCCTTCGCGGACTTTCGGAATCGAATGGTTCAGCGCCCTTCAGGGTGCTTGCCGTTGTTAGCCACCTCCTTTAGGGGGTGGTGCTATCTGATCTCCCCTTTTCGTGCTTTTCGTGTCTTTCGTGGTTAAATATCGTTACGGCCCATGGCGCAGTGACATTATTCTCATATTTTCCAACCATCATGGAACATTTTCCCCTATACTCCAGTATAACTAAGTAGTGAAGCAAATTCACATACTAGTAGGAGGGATTCTAAAATGACACGTTACCTGGTGGTACTCATCGCGCTGGTAGGCGCGACGGCGCTTTTTGCGCAGGATTTGCCGCTGACAGGGGTGACCCTGTTTTCCAGCGGCGTCGGCTTTATGGAACGTAGTGGCAAAGTGAAAGACAATGCCACGTTCCAGCTTTCTTTCAAGACCGAGGATATCAATGACTTGCTCAAGTCGATGATGGTGCTCGATCTCAATGGTGGCAGAATTGGTGCCGTCACCTACGGTGCCAAGGACCCGATCAGCAAGACGCTGCAGTCCTTTGCTGTGAACCTGAACGACAACCCGACGATGGGCACACTGCTCAACCGGGTGCGCGGGGTGGAGATCACCGTGCGCGCTGACCGCGAGATCACCGGCAAAATCCTCGGCGTGGAGACCCGGCAGAAGGCCGTGGGCGATAAGATCATCACCTACGAAGTGCTGAACCTGCTCACCGAAGATGGGCTGCGCTCGGTGCAGAAGGACGACATCTCCACCTTCCGCCTGCGCGATCCGAAACTGAACAAAGAGCTGCAGGACGCGCTAGTTGTGCTGGCGGGCGGGCTGGACAACCAGCGCAAACCGGTGACGCTGAACTTCACCGGCACCGGCGAACGCAATGTGATGGTGGGCTACATCACCAAGACCCCGGTGTGGAAGACCAGCTACCGCCTGGTAGCGAATGAGAAGGACTCCTTCCTGCAAGGCTGGGCGATTGTGGAGAACACCGGCGACGCCGACTGGGACAAAGTGCAACTGAACCTGGTTGCCGGCCGCCCCATCTCCTTCGCGCAGGACCTCTACACCCCGCTCTACATCCAGCGCCCGCTGGTGCAGTCCAAGCTCTACGCTTCACTGCGTCCGGTATCATATGAGTCGGCGCTGACGCTTAATGATACTACTGCTGATAGCACCAGCATGAATGGATCGCCGCTGAGCTCAGTGGGGCCTTCTGTCTATCAGAATATGGCCTATAATACCAACGTAGGAAGAGCATACGGCAGCAATGACACTGTCAACGGCAACCTTCGACCTTCATTTGCCGCTGGTATGTCCGCCGGCGAGGCGCTGAACAGCAGCGTGCAGTCTGCCGCCACCGCCAGCGCCCTGGGGCAGGCTTTCTCCTATAAGATCAACGAGTTGGTGACGCTGCCGCGCCAGCAGTCCGCCATGCTGCCCATTGTCACCAGCGCGGTGACCACGAAGAAGCTGTCGATCTTCAACCCCAGTGTACACGCCAGCATTCCGCTCTACGGCATGAAGGTGACCAACACTACCGGCCTTAACCTGATGGGTGGCCCCATCACCGTCTATGACAACGGCGTATACGCCGGCGACGCCACCATAGAAGACCTTGCTCCGAAAGAAGAGCGGCTGATCAGCTACGCCATGGACCTGGGCATCGAGAGCGATATGTACAATAGCAGGAACACCGACGAGGTGATGGCGATCAAGATCTCCAGCGGCATCTACTACGTGCAGCACAAAAACCAGCGCACCACCACCTACACCTTCCGTGTGAAGGATGGCAAAGACCGCAACGTCATGATAGAGCACACCTTCGCTGGTGGCTGGCAACTCATCGAGCCGAAGAAAGCCGACGAGACCACCGACAAACTCTATCGTTTCAATATCACCGTCAAAGCAGGCGAGACGAAGAAATTTGACCTGGTGGAAGAGAACATCAACTGGCAGAGCAACGTCATCACTTCTACCGATGTCACCACCGGCAGTTACTTCTTCAACACCGGCAAGATGAGCGACAAAGTACGCACCGCCGTGCTGAAAGCGCAGGAACTGCAGGCGGCCGTCAACGACATCGCCATCCAGGTAGCCGACAACGAGCGCCAGCGCAACGACATCGTCACCGAGCAGGCGCGTCTCCGCCAGAACATGGGAGCGGTAGGTAGCGACTCCGACATCTTCAAGCGCTACTCGTCCAAGCTGAACGACCAGGAGACCAAACTGGAAGACCTGCGCGACAAAAATGAAGCGCTACGCATCCAACTGCTAGTCAAACAGCATGAGCTGACCACCTTCCTGAAAGACTTGGCGGTAGAGTAGGAAACCCCACCGTCAAAGAACCCCCGCCCGCGCATATGGAGGTGTGCGGGCGGAGTGGTGGTGGTGAAGCCTGGTTGTTTCACGGCCAGACCAGGGAGAACGGTTTGTTACAAATACTATACTTCTACTCCTCAATCACATCGTACACAAAGAGGTATACCGGCCGGAACAACCCACCAATAAGCTCACACCTACCCCTCTATTCCGATAAACAATTCTCGGTCTATCGGCGTTTCTCCGGTGAAATAGACGGTGAAACCACTGCTATCTTTCGCTTCAGTGCCGCGCAGGTCATCTTTGTAATGCGTGTTAAATGCCGGGCCGAAGGTTATCTCCTCCAGGCCTTTACGGTAGCTGCAGCTGCCGTTTCGGATGAAGATTCCCCCCGCGTTCTCCGTCTTCACATAGGCACCATCGGTGGTTAATATACCGCCCGGGTCCATGATGAATTCGAGCTTGTAGATGACCCCCGCCTTGCCCTGCGAGATAATATGCAGCGACAATCCTCCCGCTTCCTCGCGGATATCCACGTGGAATTCCAGCTGCTGCACGTTGCAGGTCGTCCTGCTGCCGTGGTCGATATCTTCCCAGCGGGGATACAGGCCGGGGGTGTTGAATTTTCGGATATCGGCCCAGTCCCCGTGGTCCATCTCCTCCCACTTCGCCCCGCCGGGGTCTGCGGCAAAGGGCTGGATGTAGCCATACTGCACCGCGTAGGAGAGGCGATATCCGCCAGGGATGCTGCTGATCTGCTGCGCGCGGAACTGCCCGCGAGCGAAGAAGGAGGCCGCGAGGCGCACGCCAAAATTGATACCGCCGGTGTGAATCTGGAGGAACAGCGGGTTATCCTGCAGCAGCGTGATGGCATACCCGCTGCGCCTGATCCGCACCAGCCCCGACGCGCGCAGCCAGACGGCGAAATCCTCGGCGGCAGGCTCGCTGTGTTCTGGCTGATATTCGCGCAACCCTTCCTGCAGCATGTACAGCGGGAGGAAGTTATGCGTCGGCCCCTGTGCATTCAGCCGCCTCAGATGTTTTTCTGCGATGAGATCGGCCATATAGGCGAAGGTGGGGATATGCTTCAGGTAATCGAGCATGAGAAAAACCCCGTAGTAGTTCTCCGGATACTTCTTCATGCCCCGATCCTGCCGGTTAGAGTGCCCGGTGAAGATACTGCCGTCGGGCTGCAGATACTGCAGGATCATGGTGAGGTTCTTCGCTACGATATCCAGCAACTCGGGTATTTTCAGGTTCACCGCCAGCGTTATCAACGCCTGGTCCACGATGGCATCGTAGCCGCCGACGGATTTCTCGGTATACCCGCCATCTTCATTGATATCAATGCCCTCCTGCAGGTAGCGCTGCGCCTGCTGCAGATATTCCGGCTTGCCATAGAGCAGGTACAGCTCCGAGAGCATCGCGGCGATCTCCCAGCGGTGATTGGGGGTATGAAAGCCGCCGTTATGCAGCGCGGGCGCGGCGTTCTCGATGAAGCTGCGGAATGTCTGCTGCAGCTCTTCCTCCGGCGCGGTACCCTGGCCGTAGCGGGTTATTATCTGGTAGGCCGGGATGATGGACTCCAGCGTGAAGGCCGCCCCCGGGGTGCAATTGTAGTTGGAGCCTTTCTGGTCTATCGTCCCGTCTTCATTCTGGTTGCGCAGCATATGCGCCGCCGCCGCGTTTGCCCGGGCCAGGATATCCGCCGCGCCGAAGTATTTGGAATCCTTATTGTAGTAGGCAGAGACCAGCATATTCGCAGTGATGCCGCTGCCCCACACCCCCGGCTCAAATATCCCATCACGCGGGTCAATATAGGCACCATAGTTCGCGCTCTCCGGGTTATAATCCTGATACTTCAGGATCCAACGGATAGCCGCTTCGGTGTTCTGCAGTACTAGCTGGTAATGATGGTTCATCGTCGTCTCCTATTAAGTTCCAAATTCCAAATTCCAAGGTTGGTTGAGAGTGTTCAAGCCTGTCGACTCCGTCGTTTACGGCCAGGTGAGGGTCGTCACCCCAAACTCGCTCCTATTGCACAGCGTATTCGCTCATCAACGCAGCAGTCTGTGCGCGCTCAGCATCGGTGAGTGGCTGCTCTGCAAACTCCACCCCCAGCGTACTGGTGAATCCGGCACGGAGTGCCTGCACCACCGTTTCTTCGGCGATCTGATGGCCGAGGATACGCTGCAGGTCAGTGGCACCGTCACGCTCCACCCGTTCGGCGTCGCTGCGGTAGAATACCTGCTCCCACGCGGCGAAGTCGATGGCTAGCGGCAGGGAGTTCTGCTGCAGGATGACGCCGCCCTTGCGCTGCTGTGCGCTGCCGATTATCTTTTGCCCATGCACCATCAGGTCGCAGCGCGCTTTGGCGGCGAAGCACGCGGGGTTGCCGATGGCGGAGACCGATACCGGGTCGCCGGTGCGCACCCCGGCGCGGTGCTCCACCAGCTCCGCGGGCACGCCCAGCAGTTGCAGCCCGGCGGCCAGTGCGGTGCCCAGCGTGCGGTAGCTGTCCATCACATGGCTGCCGGCAGCGGGTAGATCACCCTCGGCGATGATGATGCTGAAAGTCACCTCGCGGTCGTGCAATATCGCCCTTCCGCCGGTGGGCCGCGCCGCCACCTCGATGCCCAGCCGTGCGCAGTTCTCCAGGTTCACATTCCCCAGCGCCGGCTGAAAACGCCCCAGCGTCACGCACGGCGGTGCCCAGCGGTAGAAGCGCAGCACCGGCCCGCTAGCCCCCACCCGCACCGCCTCGCGCAGCACCACATCCGCCGCCATATTCCACGCCCCCCGCCCATCATCCGGCGGAATAAATCTCCATTGGTTCATAGCTGGTATTCTACCATAGGAAGGGATATGGGAGAACGAATCTGGGGTGATTGGTTTTTATGGGGGTTGGAAGTATAATGCCTACACAGTAATGTGATTTTTCAGCATGAATTAAGGCAAAAATACCGATGTTCACTCAAATTGAAGCGTTAAACTATCGCTGTCTGCGTTACATTCAGCGCCCGCTCCGGCCCTTTCAGGTGCTGGTAGGGCCAAACGCATCGGGCAAGACGACTTTCCTCGATATCATCTCCTTTCTCGGAACATTAGTCGATGACGGCCTCGATGCTGCCATCAACGCTCGTGCGCAACAATTCAGCGATTTGGTATGGCAACGACAAGGTGATCGGTTTGAGTTGGCGGTGCAAGCGAAGATTCCGGACAGATTCATACCAATTGTCAACAACCCGGAACAATCAGAAATACGTTATGAAATTGCTATCGGTGAGGTTGATAATGAATTTGCCATTCTGGAAGAAAGAGTTCTCTTTGTTAAAATTGACGAGGATGCTGCAGCAACTCAACATCCACTGTTCCCTTTCTCCGCCACTCCACCAGCAACTCTAATGACTCACATAGACAATAACAATGTGAAGGTAGTCATCAATAAGAATAGTGGTGGGAATGATAATTATTATTCTGAAATACCTCACGAAACAGGGAAATCATGGGCACCATCGTTTCGCCTTGGTCCGCGCAAGTCAGCATTCGGCAATTTGATCGACGATGTAGAACAATTCCCGGTGGCCAACTGGTTCCGCAATTATCTGACCACTGGCGTGCAATCCTTCATGCTTAACAGCGTTAAATTACGCCAGATGAGTGCTCCGGGACAGGGCAAAGGCTTTGCTACCGACGGCGCTAATCTGCCCTGGGTAATTGAGGAGTTGAAGAAGGCTAACCCGACACAATTTAAGAACTGGATTGCTCATGTAAACACGGCGCTACCTGACGTTAAAGACATACTGATCAGCTCCCATCCTGACACAAACTCTCGTTATCTGAAGATCAAATACGCCGGTGGATTAGAGGTGCCGTCGTGGATGGTCTCCGATGGCACATTGCGCATGTTGGCGCTGACATTACCGGCGTATCTGCAGGATTTTACCGGGGTATTCCTCATTGAGGAGCCGGAAAATGGCATTCACCCGCGGGCGATTGAGACGGTCTATCAGTCATTGTCCTCCGTCTACAACGCACAGGTGATGCTGGCGACACATTCTCCGGTCATCTTGAACATGGCGAAGCCCGAGGATGTGCTTTGCTTTGCCAAAACCGAAGACGGCGCTACCGATATCGTCGCGGGGAATGAACACCCGATGCTGGTTGACTGGCAGCATGATGTGGAATTAGGCACACTTCTCGCCTCCGGGGTGTTGGGGTGATGGCAGCAGATTATCAATTTGATCTGGTGGTGTTATCCGCCGACAATAATATCGAACATGCCATCAAGGGGCTGCTATCTCGTACGGAATCCCTTCACATGTGCAAGATAACGCCACAATACAAGCGTCATCCAGATAAGGATGGCGGGTGCCGGAAGAAATCGACTGAACTTCTTCGGCTATATCATAAAATAGCCCACCACGCGCTGGTGATATTCGACTATGAAGGCTGTGGCGATACCACCACCACGGCGAGTGATATAGAAGTACTAATCGAAAAAACATTAGCTGAATCTGGCTGGGGAGATCGTTGTGGAGTAGTGGTGATGGAGCCGGAGTTGGAACGCTGGGTGTGGACTGCGTCGGAAAGGATACCGGGGATTCTAGGACACGGATGCAATTATTCCGAACTGGTGCAACAATTAACGGAAGAAGGATTTATCTTTGACCAGGTGGGCAAGCCTACCCGCCCGAAAGAAGCCGTGGAGATGCTGCTGCAAAAGGCACGTAAACCGCGAACATCGGCGATATATCGAGAGATCGCCGAAAAAGTCAGCCTGCAACGATGTACCGACAGATCATATCTGAAATTGCAGAGATTACTCCAACAGTGGTTCCCGGCGAAATAGGAGCATCGGATTAGTGACATGGCCGGGGCAGCATTTTGCGTGAGGAAGTAGCGCAGTTCCTGGTTATTAATCCGTGGCATGGGCGCAGGAGTATCATTTTTGGTGCCCGTCCTGTTAGCCCAGCCGTGAACGACTGGGCTAGTGGGCTTACGCCGATCGTCCTTCGGACGGGAACGCTTACCCTTACCCGTCCCGCCCGAATGGGCGATTGGCCGTAGGCCTTCCAGCCTGGTCGTTCACGGCCAGGCGAGGGAGGGCGGCTTGTCACTTAAAACGATACTCCCGTGGCATGGGCGTCCCATCATGGCACAGATGGGACTGATGTGCTAGAATACCCCCAACAGTAAATTGAGGTGATTATTATGGCTACTTTGCCCGGTATTACGCGTCCGTGGGAGATTTTTCTGGTGCATCATTCGCATGTGGATCTGGGGTATACCGAACCGCAGCGGATCATCACGCGTAAGCATGCGGATTATTTGGTGCAGGTGTTGGATTTATGCACCGCCACCGATGACCGCCCGGCGGGAGAGCAGTTCAAGTGGACTTGCGAGGTGGCGTGGACAGTGCGGGTCTTCCTGCAACGTTACCCGGAGCGCGCCGAGGAGTTCTACGCCCGGGTGCGCACGGGGCGTATCGAGGTGACTGCCCTCTATGTGAACATGACCGATCTGATCGGTGAGGAGCTGCTGCGCAGTAGCATCGACTACGCGCAGGGGCTGGCGCTGGAGCACGGCTTCAATATATCCACTGCCATGAATAACGACGTGAACGGCTGGAGCTGGGGGCTGCCCGCCATGCTGGACGAGCGCTGTGTGCGGTACTTCGACGCCGGCATCAACGAGACGCGCTCGTTGAGCGTGAAACCGCGTCCGCGCCCCATGTACTGGGCGTCGCCGAACGGTGCCCGGGTACTGCTGTGGCACGGAGACCATTATCTGACCGGAAACGCCCTGGGGATCGGCGGGGCAAAAGCGGAGGAGCGCATTGCCGACTATCTGCGTTGCCTGGAGACGGACAACTACCCGCATAACGCTATCGAGGTGCGCGTAAACGGCGAGAACCACGACAACGCCCCGCCGGGCGCGTGGCTGCCGGATTTCATCCACGAGTGGAATGAGCGCTGGGAGTACCCGCGCCTGCGATTAGTCACCCCGCGTGAGTGGTTCACCGAGATTGAGGCGAACTGGCCAGTGCCGATACCGGATAACTGCACCGCCTGGCCCGACTGGTGGGCGGACGGCAACGGCACCGCGCTGCGCGAGGCCTCGCTGGTACGGCGCGCGCAATATGATCTGCAGACGCTGGCGGCATTGACAGCTGCTGGTGCAAAACCGGACGCCGAACGAGTGGCGGACGTGCGCGAGTCGGCCATCCTCTTTGGCGAGCACACCTGGGGCGCGTGGTGCAGCACCGACGACCCCTACGGGCTGGAGTCGCTGGCGCAGTGGACGGTGAAGGCCAGCTACGCACACACCGCCGCGGTGGAGGCCGCCACCCTGGTGGCAGAAGCCGTGCGCGAGATCGCCCCGCCCGCAACTGATGAGCTGACGGTCAGCGTTTTCAACCCGCTGGCGCAGGTGCGCACTGATATCGCCACCTTCAACCTGCTGGATGAGCGGGTAATGCCCGAGCCTCCCAAGTGGATCAAGGGGAAAAAGCGCGAGGATGAGGGGCCGGAGTTCTACCTGGTGGATATGGCGAGCGGAGCGACGGTGCCGGTGCTACGCCGGCCTGATATGCAGAGCAGTGCGCGACGCCCGGCGCAGCAGTGCAGCTTTATCGCCGCCGACGTACCCGCATGTGGCTGGCGGCGCTACCGCATCGTGGTGGGGGCCATGCCCGCCCAGGCGGCGACGAAAGTGACTGCGGACGGGCTGGAGAACGCGCACTTCCGCCTGAGCATCGGCGACAGCGGCATCGCAAGCCTGCTGGACAAAAAGAGCGGACATGAACTGGTGCAACGGGGCGAGTACCAGCTCAACCAGTATATTTACGAGACTATCCCGCTGGGGCGCGAGACGCTGTGTGCCTGGGGCGGCGTGCTGCGCGATACCAAATTCACCCGGGTGACCCCACCGCTGACGCGCTCCGCCGGGCCGGTGTCGCCCTTCAGCGCGAGCATTATCCTGCAGAGTGGTGGTGGCGATATTCCGCAATTGCGCACGGAGATCACCCTGTACGACGCGATACCGCGCGTGGATATCCACAACACCATCACCAAATACCCGTGGGATCGTGCCGAGGGTATCTACCACGCCTTCCCTATCGCCGGGCCTGCGCCAGTGGTACATCTGGATTTGCCCGGCGCGGTGATGATTCCCGGGCTGGAGCAGATCCCCGGCTCCGCCACCGACTGGAACAGCATCCAGCGCTACTTCGCGGTGAACGGCGTTATCATTGCCAGTCCCGACGTGCCGCTGGTGCAGGTGAACGGCATCAATACCGGCCTCTGGCAGCCGACGTTGCCCCCGGCAAACGGCCTGGTGATGAGCTGGGCGATGAATAACTACTGGTTCACCAACTTCCCCGCCACCCAAAGCGGTGCCGAATACCGCTACAGTATCGGCACCATGGATGAATTTGACGCCACGCAAGCCGCAACCTTTGCGGATACGGTGGCGCAGGGGCTGGTGACGGTGGTACGCTAGTCAGTGGACGCCCGTGGTTGAGTTGATTTTGGCGCGGCCATGCCAGCCGCGCTCCATTTTTCGCCGAAGTGTGTTAAAATATTTGTGGAATAGTTGTTTTCCAGGGATGTGTTATGAAGATTTTAGCTGGGATTATGTTACTGGGTGCCATGGTTTGCACCTCTACCGCTTTCGCTTACCCCACGCTCTACGGGGCATCGGGGGTGGCGGTGTTGCCGACGGCGCGTACTATCGTGCCCGGGATGTACGCCATCGGGGTGGACGGCAACGACCTTGCCAATAGTACGGAGATCCCCGTGCGCGTGCTTTATGGTATGGGCGATAATCTGGAGGTGGGGGCTGCCTACCTTCCCGGCGAAACTGACCGTTTCGGTTTGAACGCCAAATTGCGCGTGGAAGGTCTCGTCAGCGGTGCCACTACGGCGATAGGAGTGCAGTATCTGCGCCCCATAGATGGCAGCGATGCGGCGGCGTTGCAGCCGTATCTGGCGATCACCCGTACCCGCGCCTCAAATGATAAGATATTTCCGCTGATCTCGATAACTGTGGGTACCAGCATCACACAGCTACGTCCCAACAGCAGCTTCTACCTGCGTGAATATGGCAGCCTGGAGGCCTACGCACGCAATGGTATGGTGATAGGGCTGGAATATCAGGGTTCGAACAGTGGCCTGGCGGGGGATGATCAACCGTTAGCGTCGGCAGTCATCCGCTTTCCACTCTCCGATAAATTCGCCGCGCAGGTGGGGGTGACCAACGCAGATGGTTTTGTCGGCACCGACAAAGCGCGTGTTTTCCTCGGGGTATGCTTCGTTGGCGGAAAAGCCATCCCGAAAGACGAAGCAAATATTCGCACGATGCAGCCATACCGAACCTTGACCGCCGTTTGGACAAAAGGTGATGATGTCATTTCGATACCGATATCGAGAAAGCCATACGGAGATCCGGTACCCGGTGATTGGGGCGCTCCGCGGCGGTAACGCTTAGTCCAGTGCCGGAAGAGCGGCCACTTTCGTCGCCAGCTCTGCATCCGTCAGCCCCTCCACCGTCACCTTCTTCAGCCTGGATGAGGAGCCGCCGGTGATCGCCAGCCGGCTTTTAGGCACGTTCAGCGCGGCAGACAGCGCTTTAATCACCGCGTCATTCGCCGCGCCCTCCACCGGGGCCGCTGTCACCCGTACCAGTATCCCCTCCGCCGTGCGCCACACCCCCGCCCGGGGCGATTTCGGTTTCACCATAACATGGATAGTCGCAGTGCTCATAGGATATAGTATAACAGGAAGAGGGGCGGAGGACGGAAGACGGAATTTAGTAATTTTTCAGTATTGTCAGAATAGCGCAACTAATGCTTTGGTTTTACCTAACCCCCACCTACCCAATATCTACAATTGAAAAACGACCATGCTCCCCCTTCCCGCGCCGGGAAGGGGGTTGGGGGGTTAGGTGAAACCAAGGCTGATGAATCTGAGCAGTTCCAGAATTCACTTCAACTTGACTTAAACCAGCAGGAGCGCTATAATCATCTTTGTATTTGAGGACGAAACCTCTTTAGGAGTGTATTCAGCGAATGAGCGAAACTATCAGTGTAGAGTTGTTGCGTGAGATGAGTCCTGACATGGACAAATTCCGCGCATTTGAGCGCGAAGTTATCGGCGGCGTACATCGAGAGATCGACGGACGCAAAGAGAAACTGGTGCAGGGTCGCATGGCACGTGAGAAAAAAGCCAAGCGCAAACGCCAGCGCGCAGCTGCCGCAATCAGCTAAATCGAATTTTAATATGAAAAAGACACAGCAGAGGTCCCCACGGATCTCTGCTATTTGTCGTTTGGTTATGAATATTGGCAGGCGAAAAGAAGTAAGTAATGAAGGCACAATAACGACGATTCGATGGGCGCTTTACCCACTGGTCTACCTAACCCCCAGCCCCTTCCCTGCGAGGGCCGACTGTAAAACCTTGGTACGAAAAAACATAACCGTCCGATTGGACACCCCCTTCCCGCGCCGGGAAGGGGGCCGGGGGGTTAGGTAGACCAACGCTAACACCAGAGCACCCCGCTGCTGATTTTCAGTACAAAAATCATTTCATTGCAGGCATTTCCTCACCCTACGGAGAATTATTGGCACTATGTATGGCAAAAAAAATCGCGGGCGAAGAATTTTGTCGCTGTTGGCCGGGGTGCTGGTGATAGGGCTGGTACTGGCGCTGGGCTGGTGGCAGGCGCGGAGTCGTGCGGTGGGGCAGCGGACACCGGTGGAGCGGTTGCTGGTGGAGTTCCTCTCGCCTTCGTTGCGTGCCGGCAAGGTGGTGCACGATGCTACGAAGATCAACGATCCGAATGACGCCAGCGGAATCGATACCCTGCCGCCGACGGTGAACTCCCGGCTGGCAGAGCTGGAGGAGGAGAACCGGCAGCTGACACAACTGCTGGCACTGCGGGAGACGCTCCCCCGTGGGGCGCTGGTGTCCGAGGTCATCGGCGCGGGCTTCACCCCCGGCCAGGGGTATCTGATCCTGGGCAAGGGCAGCCACGACGGACTGGAGGCGGGGATGATGGCCGTCACCGCCGACGGCGTCGTGGGACAGCTGGTCAGCGTCACCCCCACCACGGCACAGGTGCTGCCGCTCAATGACTCCGCCAGCGGTATCGGTGCCATCACCACGCGCAGCCGCGTCACCGGCGTGCTCAAAGGCTACCGCGGCGGCCAGTGCCAGCTGGAATATATTGCAGTGGATGCTGACGTGAAAGAGGGCGACGACCTGGTCACCAGCGGTCTGGGCCAGCATTTCCCCCGCGGCTACCCACTGGGCAAAGTGACCAACGTCAGCAAAGACCCCGCCCGCAGCGCCCTCACCGCCACAGTGCAGCCGGGGGTGAATGTGCTGAAGGTGGGCGCGGTGGTGGTTTTCCGGTAAGTTACATTTTCAACACTTTGTGCATAATTTAATACAATACCTATTGACATCAAAGGCATTTATCAATTATTCTACTAATGAAGTACATTAATCGCGAAGTGGTACCATCGCTGACGTTGGTGATGGTACCTTTTTCACAGATATTCTCCGGGTCTTATCCTCAGTCCATTGAAAGTTGAACCTCAGAACCCCACCACATTCACGCCCACCGCAGCGTCTACGGCGGCGGTTACTTCGGCTTTCACCTCGGGGCCTTTTTTGCCGAGGAGGGCGAACATGTTCTTTTTGTAGGCTTCTACGCCCTCCTGGTCGAAGGGGTTGACGCCCAGCAGGTAGCCGCTGATGCCGCAGGCCTTCTGGAAGAAGTAGAGCAACTCGCCCAGGTTGAAGGCGTCGAGTTTGGCCAGCGTGATGGTCATGCTGGGTACGCCACCGCTGCGGTGCGCCAGCGCGGTGCCCTGGAAGGCGCTGTAGTTCACCTTGTTGATATCGGTGCCTACCAGATAATTCAGCTCGTCCAGATTCTCCGCATCGCTGGGCAGGTGTACGATGGGCTGCCCGCCGTCGAGGTTGATGAAGGTCTCGAAGATGGCGCGGCGGCCGTCCTGTATCCACTGGCCCATGCTGTGCAGGTCGGTGGTGAACTCCACACTGGCGGGGAAGATCCCCTTGCCGTCTTTGCCTTCGCTCTCGCCGTACAGCTGTTTCCACCATTCAGCGAGGTAGTGCAGGCGCGGCTCGAAATTCGCCATCAGCTCGATATCTTTGCCCTGCTCCAGCAGGATATTGCGCGCGGCGGCGTAGACATAGGCGGGGTTCACCGTCAGATCAGGATTTTTGCAGGCTTCCGCGCAGGCGACAGCCCCGGTGATCAGCGCATCGACATCGATGCCGGCATAGGCCATGGGCACCATGCCCACGGCGGTGAAGACGCTGTAGCGCCCGCCGACGTTGGCGGGGATGGGGAAGTCGGTGTAGCCCTTGTTCTGCACCGTGGTGCGTAGCGCGCCTTTATCCGGGTCGGTGCTGGCGATAATACGCGTGGTGGCGATATCCTCGCCCACTTCGCTGATGAGCAGGTCGCGCAGCAGGCGGAAGGCGATGGCCGGCTCGGTGGTGGTGCCGGATTTGCTCACCACGTTGATGCAGAAGCGTTTCCCCTTCAAATAATCCAATAGCCAGGCGGTGTAGTCGGCGGAGAGCGTCTGCCCGGCGTAGAGCACCTGCTTGCCACCGGCGGGGGCCAGCGCCTCGATAACGGTGCGTGCGCCCAGGTAAGAGCCGCCGATGCCCACCACCACCATGATATCGGTCTCTTCACGCAGCTTTGCGGTCACCGTTTTGATCTTCGCCAGCTGCGCTGCGTCCATTATCACCGCGGGGGCCAGCCAGCCGAGGAAATCATTCCCCGCGCCGGTGCCCTCATGCAGCATATTATGCGCCAACTTCACCGCCCCCTGCACAGCGGCTATCTCCGCCGGCGAAACCTCAGGCGACAGGTACGAGTAATCCAACTTGATCATGCGATGCTCCTCAAATAAAACTTCAGCTGAATTTTAGCATAAATTAGGCATTTATGGGACTGACTGGGAGCAGGGGCCAGGAGTATCGTTATTTAGCGACAAACTGTCCTTACGGGCTTGGCCGTGAACGGCTGGGCTGGAAGGCCTACGGCCAATCGCCCATTCGGGCGGGACGGGTAAAAGTAAGCGTTCCCGTCTGAAGGACGATCGGCGAAGCCCTCCAGCCCAGTCGTTCACGGCTGGGCGAACAGGACGGGCGCAAAAAACGATACTCCTGGGAACGGGGGCAACTGTTCAGACTCATCAGCCTTGGTTTCACCAACCCCTGGGGCGTTGCCCCAGGTCTGATTGAACGGCAATTAACCGTATCAGCGCATAGGTCAAACCAAGGCTGATGAGTCTGAGCAGTTACGTCAAAGAATTCGACAGTGACA
>JBBQQW010000008.1:0-26837 GCA_038215455.1 Armatimonadota bacterium | reverse complement strand
AGGCCGGGTTCGGCATCGTTGGGGAGGGTGACGCCGTAGATGTAGTTGATATCGCTCTCCGGGAGGGTGAGCGCGGGGATGGCGGTGAGGGCGGCGTCAGGCTCGCTGATGTAGCGTCCCAGCTCCCCGGCTTTGGCCGCTTCATCCAGTTCATCGGTGGTGATGGCGTCGCGCAGCAGGCAATCGCCCACGCGGGTGCGGCAGAGGAAGGTGAGCATGCCCCCCACCCCCAGCGCCACGCCCAGGTCACGCGCCAGGCTGCGGATGAAGGTGCCACTGCTGCAGGTGATATCCACCAGCAGGCGCGGATGCGTGCCGGGGGTGAAGCGCGCCAGCGTATAATCGTACACCGTCACCGCGCGCTCGGGCATCTCCACCTCAATCCCCTGCCGCACCAGGTTATAGGCGCGCACGCCGTTGATCCACACTGCCGACTGCGCGGGGGGAGTCTGGCGGATATCGCCGGTGAAGAGGAGCATGGCGGCGGTGATGTCGGCGGGCGTCAGGTGGCCCGCGTCACATTCGGCGGTCACCACACCCTCGGCATCGCAGCAGTCGGTGGTCATCCCCAGCGTGATCTCCGCACGGTAGGACTTCACGCTGGTGTCGATATAGTCCACCAGCCGCGTCGCCGCCCCCAGGCAGATGAGCATCACGCCACACGCCGAGGGATCAAGCGTCCCCGTGTGCCCGATACGCTGCATATTGGCAATGCGCCGCAGCCGCGACACCACCGAGTGCGACGACATCCCCGGCAGCTTGCACACATTCACCAACCCCAGATAATTACCCTTATTCATCGCTGGCATCGTAGCATTTTATGCACTTGAAGAGCAAATATAGGTCATTGAGGCGTGACCGTGCCATAGGCTACCGTGCCATCAACGCCTTCCACTTTTCTTATAACCACGAAAGACACGAAAAGCACGAAAAGGGGAGATTCATCCGAATAGTTCTGCTTTATTAGGTCTGTTCCATGGGCGTCCCCCGAAGGTCATGAGCCTGTCGAATGGGCCCATGAGAACGGGGTGCCGATCCTTAGACCACCCCCTAAAGGAGGTGGCTAACAACGGCAAGCACCCTGAAGGGCGCTGTCATTCGATTCAGAAAGTCCGCGAAGGCGGACGAACGGCGCGCAGCGCCCTGCAGCCGGGATTTCAATCCCAGCGAAAATATGGCGTGCGGAATTGCCACCCCGTTCTCATGGGCGGGACGCCCATGGCACGGCTACGCATGGCGTTCGGAATCGCAACCCCGTTCTCATGGGCGGGACGCCCATGGCACGGCTACGCATGGCGTTCGGAATCGCAACCTCTAAAGATCAAAAAAAATATAGAACGAAAGACATTATGACCTAATCGGTGTCAAACCGAATATCAACCCACAGGAGGATTCGTGATGAAATTGAGACTTGGGCTATTGTTGTTGCCGTTGCTGCTGGCGCTGGCCAGTTTTGCGGCACCGGTGCAGATACGGGAAGAGCCGTTGACGCTGCCGCATTTCGTTAAAGCGCCGGTGCTGGATGCCGCCGGGGTGGCTATTCCGAAGTCATCAATGAACAAGCGGGTAGAGGATAAGACCTACACCGCGGTGGTAATGGAGAACGAGTACGTCAAGCTGACCTTCATCCCGGAGCTGGGCGGGGTGCTCTACCGCGCTATCGACAAAGCCAGCGGCGACGATTACTTCTACTATGAGGGGCTGGGCAAAGGCTGGTACACCTTCTGGGAGAGCGGCATCAAGGCCAGCTTCCCCAAGGCGGAGCACTCGATGATGAACTGGGGGCAGCCGGCTTCTTACCGGATAATCAAGAATGACGACGGCTCCGCCACGCTGGGGATGTGGATGGAATTCAGCCGCAACAACAACCAGAACCCCGCCCGCAAGGGCCGCTTCAGCCGCATGACGGTGAGCCAGAATATCACCCTGCGCCCCGGCGAGGGTTTCTTTGGCATGACCTTCCGCGCGCAAAACCCCGACCCGTACAAGCAGGGGATGCGCCTGTGGAACGATGCTTTTTATCCACGTAACCAGACTGCCGAGGGCACGGTTCAGGGCTTCAGCGCCCCCCCGGCGCACACCGATAGCGAGTTGATCTACCCCACTAAATATTTGAGCTTCCATCGCGGTGAAAACTTCCGCGTCTGGGACGAGAAGGAAGCGAAACTGGGCGATATCACACAGATGTACAACAGCTACTTCGCCTGGGATATCCCCTACGGCTTCGTGGGCATGTGGTATCCGGCAGTCAAGGTGAACCGCCTGCGCCTGTGGGACCCAAAGGTCGCCCCCGGAGCCAAGGTCTATTTCGAGGGTGAAGGCACCTACAACAAAGGCTTCCTGGAGAAAGACAACTGGAAGAACGGCAACACCGGCGTGGTGGATTGCAACTACGATTTCGTGGAGATATGGGGCGGTACCGATACTATGTTCGAGAATGTGGAGAACTGGATCGGCCCCGGCGAGAGCTACCAGTTCACCCACAACTTCACTTATATTCGCGGTATCGACAAGGTAGACTACTCCGACACCGGGCTGGCTGTACACGTGGGCTTCGCCGAAGCCAAGCCGCAATTGCAGGTGGTGACGCTGCGCGCCGCGACTATCACCGCTACGCTGGATGGTGCAGCCCTCGGCGCGGCGCAGGCGTGTGCCCCGGACAAGCCGGCCTTCTTTGCCCTGCCCGCGGGTGCAACCAAGGGCCAGGTGAAGATCACCGACGCTGCCGGAGCAGTGCTGCTCGACAACGCCTTCCCACTGGTGATCCCCGACGATAAATCACGCCACGACATGATCCGTGCCTCGCTGAAGAAAAGCGACCCGGTTATCGCGGAGATGTTCGCCGATCAATCAGAGAACGGTTTCCCCACCTACCGCAACTCCATCACTGGCTACCCCGACGGCAGCACGGCGCGCGGGCGCGTGCTCTACCGCGACGGGCAACTGGATAAAGCTATCGACTGCCTGAAGAAAGCGGTAGCCGCCAACGCCGACGACGGCGAAGCCGTGGGCCTGCTGGGGTGCGCGCTGCTGGAGCGTGGCAACCAGCAGATCGCCGCCTATAACCGTATCAAAGCCGATGTCGAAGCCCAGCAGGTTACCTCGCTGGCGATCTTCGCCACCATCCTGGATGCGGGCAAGCGCGACCTGGCCGATGCGCAGACGGCCTTCACCGCTGCCACCAAAGCGAAACAGCCGTATGCCCCGGCGCACTACTTCCTCGCCCTACGTGCGCTGAAAGATAAAGACAGCAAAAAAGCATTAAGCGAGCTGGAGGCGACGCTGGCCGCTACCCCCGGCAACTGGGAAGCCAAACTGCTGCGCGCCTGGGTGAGTGCCAAAGACATGACCGCCGTGGCCGCGCTGGAAAATGAAGACCCCGCCGACCCCCGCGTGCTGACGGTGAAGATCAAAACCGCACAGGCATTGGGTGACAAAGAAGCGAATAACGCCGCGCAACTGGAGCTGGATAAACTGCTCAAGCAAGAGCCCGGTGCCGCCCGCCGCGTGCAGGAGTTCGAAGCTGCGACCAAGGGCGAGTACCTGCCACCGGCACGGCTGGGGTGAGATGCGAGTCGCGAGTAACTAGTAACTAGTCACGAGTCCATCTCTAACGAAATGCTACCCGTAAAGAAGGACACGTGACTATTGACTAGCGACTCATGACTAGCGACTCCTCACCCCACCATATCCACCACGGCGAAGGCGGCGGGGGCGGCGATTACGCCGTCGACACGCTCTTCGGCGCGGAGCAGCACTTCGTGGCGCTGGAAGGCGCTGCGCATCTCGTCGCCCACGCTGTAGGCGGCTTCGTTACTACGCGTGAGGGTGAAGTCGCGGCGGTCGCCGATGATGAACTGCTTCCAGTCACCGGCCAGGATCGCCGTCTTGTCGCTCCCTGCTCCCAACGTGGCGGGCACCTGGCGCGAAAAGATCACTGGTAGGCCCCAGAGCATATCCGGCGTGCCGTTGCTGTCGCTGGGAGAGAAGATGAAGCGCCCGTCGCCATCCTTGGCCGCACGAAGCAGTGACTTCACACACGGATTGGTGACGAAACCGGTGGCAGAGTAGCCACCACCCTCGATAGCAGCCAGTGCGGCGGCGGTGTCCTCCACTATATCGCCGGTGGAGGAGATCTGGGGCACGGTGAGACCCTGATAGATACCGCTGATAGGGCCACCGGTGTCGAAACCGAGGAAGGCCATGTCCTCCTTGGCGGCAAAGCTATCCGCCAGCAACTGCGCTACCACCCCCGCGATGCCGACGTTGGCGTCCGCTATCAGCTCCTCAGTAACGGGCACCAGCACCGCCAGCTTGTGTGCGGTGAGTACTAAACTGTCGAAAGTGGGGGCATCCACATCGGTATTGTCCCCCTCGCTCACCCACTGCGCCGCCACACCGCTCACCAGGCGCGGCAACGTCAGCGTCATGCTGGTCATCGGTATCACCTGCGCCAGCCGGCGTACCACCGAGGCCACGCCCAGCCGCCCCAGGATCGCCTCGCGCACGGGTGCCGGCACCAGCACTCCGCCTTGCCCCGCAGTTCCCTCATTCATTGGAATTGTTCCCATTTCGTTCTCCTTTCTTGTTTGCTTGCGAATTTTGTATTAGTTCCCGCGCAGCCAGCGCGCAAATGCCGTCCCCGGATCCGCCGGGGCCGCACCGCCGGGATTCACCCGCTCGGTGCTATGCTCCGGGGTGAAGAGATAGTTGCGCGTCTCGCGAAGCATGACCACCGCTTCGGCTACACCCGCCACCGCCCCGGCGTCATCCACCGTCACCCCGGCGCGGTCCAACAGCAGCAGCGCCGCCTCCACATCGCGACACCCGGCGCGCTGCAATTCCAGCGCTAGCGCCCCCTGCAGCACACTCCCACGCCAGCGCTCCTCCAACTCCGCCACCCGTGCTTCCGCGGTTGGCTCCACAATCTCGTCGTCCATACGCCCTCCTTTCACCACCAAATAAAAAAAAGCGGGGGGCTGCCGTAGCAACCCCCCGCCTGGCGCATCTCGCGCCTCAACGAAGTCGTCAATTTATAGTTGGAATATAGCACACATACGTTTGTTTGTCAATATGGCTCAGCCTTTGCTCAGCTCCATACGCATAGCTTTCAGCATGACGGTGGTCTTCTCGTGTTTCTTTCCGTCCGCGGTCGTCCACACCACCCGCAGCGGGCCTTTGGAATCTCGTGTGAAGATAGCGGGCTGGCCGGGGAGGATGAGCTTCGCGCCCAGACAGCGTTTACCTTCGTATCCTACTGCCGTAATGGGGTCTACGCTTCCTGCCGGCAGTGCCACTGTGAGCTGAAATACGCTGATATCTACCGGGTTGCCCCAGAGGATATACAGCTGCCCCACCTTGTCGATTACGGCCACGTCCAGTGCGCCGTCGCTGTCATAGTCGCCGGGGGCCAGCGCCTGCTGCCCCTTCCCCAGCGCCACACCGGAGACGAAGGTGATGTCGGTGTCGGGCGTACCCTTCACGCCCCACTCGCGCAGCGCCAGGTCGCCCGAGAGGCCAAAACAGGCGAAACCACGGCTGAAAAAGAACTGTGGTGCCATACCCGCATAGCCGAAGTAGAGATCGTCGCGGTTATCGCCATTAATATCGAAGGCCCCGGCGGAGGTGATGCCCTGCTTCAGGTCGTAGGCCACCTCGCCCGATTCGCCGTTGATGACTTGAAAGCCCAGCTTGCCGTCATTGTGCAGCAGCAGCGCACCTTCTTCACCGGCGACGATGAGATCGAGGAAGCCGTCACCATCCAGGTCGCTGGCCGCCAGCGCGGTGATAGCACCGGGTTGGCTGGGGATGCGGGTGGTGGTGGCCTCGCCACCGCGTTGCAGCAGCAGTGCGCCGTCGGCGGGGGTCACCACGTCCAGTTTGCCGTCGTTATCCAGGTCGGCCTTCACGGTGGTACTCGGTTTCCAGGTAGTCTTATCCTGCGCGGTGATATCCTCCGCGGTGCGTTCAGCAGTGAAGCGGAAAAGCTGGTTGCCGCCCGTGGTGGTGAGTAGCAGACAGGTGGTGCCGTCGCCTAGCGCATCCAGGGCCGTGGCCCCCGTCACCGTGCCGGCTATGGCTCCGGCATCGGTGTCGCCACTCCAGGTGGTACCGGTATTGGCGGGGATGTATGCGTCGGGGGTGGCCACTACATAGCTCACCGCCTGCTGCAGCATGATATCGCCCCCGGCCCATACCGTCTGCAGGTCGATGGGGTCTTTGCCGATACGCAGTTTGCCATCGGCTTCACGGGTCAGCCCGAACCATGCGGCGCTCACATGTAGCGCGCCCACCGGTTTCATATCACCCTCGACGTTATCCACCGCGGCGGTGAAGTCCCCGAGGAAAAGCGTGGCATCTACCGGGGCCGTCCCGAGAGCGGTGCGGAAACGCTCGGCCTCATCATCCACCGGGGCCAGCAAGCGTAGCGCCGCCGGTTGCTTCCCTTTGAGAGTAGCCACCACCACTACCGACAGTTCCTGGTTGTCCGCCACCAGTGCGATACGGGTGCCGACGATGGTCTGCGCACCCTTCACCAGGTCCACCGGGGTATAGCGCGGGTTGATCAGTGCCAGCACCGGCACGCTGGCCAGTAATAACGCAGTTATTAAGATTCTCATCTTCTAATTCCTTTTACGACGATAGATTCGGCGGGCACTTTGCCCATTGGTCTACCAACCCGGCCAAGCCGAAACCAAACTAAATACGCGCTGATACGGTAAATTACCATAAAATCGAAATAATATCGTAGCCCCGGATGAAATCCGGGGTACGCTTATCGAAGCATGACCTCAACAGATTAACCTCTTCCCCGGATTTCATCCGGGGCTACGATATTTAACTGCAGAAATAGCCTTGAATCGTATCAGGTCGTTATTTCTACACTGCTTGCTGTTATTTCAGTGCATTCGCCACATCTGCTGCCGTGGCAAAGAGATCGGAAGCCCGCTCCTGCCACCGCCAGGTGTCAAAGAGTTCGGGGCGCATTCCGGCGATCTCCAGCGCCATACAGCGATCGTTCAACATCTGCTCGCTGCGTTTGATCAGCATAGCATCCAGCTTTGCTTTTGAATCAGGATTAGCCAGCGCGACCATCAGTGATTTGCAAGCCTCGGCCTCCTGCAGCCCCTCGCGCAGCATCTCAAAGCGCACCGTGGCGAGTGCCCCTTTCGGGCCAGGGGAGAAGATGTAGGTAGCCGCGCAATGGATGCCCAGATGCCCCCAGCCTTTGGGGCCAGGCCCGCCGGGCCAGAAGTCCGCTCCCACACCGGCGATACCGGCACGGTTGCCTCCCATTGCCAGCACGGTGCCCTGTGGTACCCGGCGGTAGGAGAAGGGGGTAGAAGAATTGCCCAACTGGATTCGTGCATCACCCCGGCTATAGTCACGCGGGAAATTAAGGCGGGTATATGTGTATGTCGCAGGTTTTTTCCAGATACCGGGGGCACCCAGTCCACGTACATCAGGGCTGCTCCCAAAGGAAACCGGGGCACCATTTATATCAGGCGTGGGTGAATGGCTGCGGAGTACCCATGATGCGTAGGGTGCTACCTCTGTCCAGAAGGCCAGCTGTTTTTTATTGGGGCGCGCGTCGGCACCGACACCCAGCGTGATGCCACTATCGGTGATACCGCGCTTCGCCAGCCGTTCGCGGATAGCGGTAATTGTGGGTACCCAGAACTCTTTGCTGCCCGGCTCGCCATAGGGTGGGATACTGCCTTCGCTGATGGTACCAGTTTGGGCATCGAGCAGGCTGATCAATATTGGCACTTCCTTGCCCATTACGCCACCATTATTTACATTGCCTACGGATCCCCCCTGGCCACCCAGGTAGAAGTCCCAGACATACAGCACGACGGTCTCGGGCTTGCCGACATACTTCTCCCAGAGATCGAGATAGCGATCCATGATGGTGAAGTCCGGGGTGTAGGTGTCGCCATTTTTAATCCAGCGCACCATAGTCTGTGAATTGTTGTAGTGTGTGCGGGTGATGAGCGGTATGTAGACATCGTCCACACCGGCCTGACCCAGCAGCTTAAAGGATGCCTCCAGCAGTGCCCAGTGTTCCTCGGACCAGAGCGGCACGCCGTAGGTAGCTGCGACGTTCTCCGGTGATTGGATCAACTCCACATAGGTGCTGAACTTCTGTGGTGCCGGGCAATCCCACGGTGCCACTTCCAGCTGTACTTTCACTTCATTCTCTTTCAGACCCGGAGCAGTTACGGTCAGTGTCCCCGTATAATTCCCTGGCTTGGTATCCGCGGGGAGGTTCACCGTCACCCAGATGGGTTGCACATTGCCCCCGGTGGGGGCGTCATCCTGCAGTACATCGAAAAACTTCGTCTTTATAGCGGTGGTCTTTATTACATTTGAGCTGCTATTACCGCCATAGCGTACCTGCAGTGCTTTGGCAGGAATGTCGCCGGTGCCGATCTCCGGCTTCAGCGCGCTCATTGTCGCCTTCACGCCGGTCAAAGGGGTGGCACTCAACAGCACAACCTGCCCGGAGGCGACGCCGTTGCGTGGGGCGATGAGGCGGATAGGGGTGAGCTTCGCGCCCGTATCATTCTGCCAGTTCGCATCCACCTCGGCCAGTACACTGGCATTATCCAGCCGCACTGGTGCCCGGTCAGCGGGGGAGGTCGTCGCTGCGTCATCAGGGGATACGCTCAACTCAATACTATCCACCCAGACGGTGGCATACTTACGTGAGTTTTTCGCTCCAGGGTGGAAGGTGGAACGGAAATATCCCAGCGCCAGCACATTGGTGCCCTTGCGCAGCTCGTTCACCGGCAGCGATATTTCGGCATTCCGCGCCAGTTTCTCACCCATACCTGCATATACTTCATCGGGGTAATCTTCCGCCAGCGTGCTTGTTTTCAACTCATCCTCCGGCAGGTTCTTGCGGGCGATCTCTTTCCCGTTCAGGTAGACCACCACGCCACCGCGGTACCCCAGCTTCAGATTCAACTGCTTTACCTTCGCCGGATCCGCCACGTAGAATGACCCACGCAGATCGATATTCGCCATATTGACGAAGCGTTCCATGTTCCCATCACCAAAAGGCAGCGATTCACGCGTCCAACCTTTGGTGACGTAGTCAGTCTGCATCCATGCACTGTCCGGTGCCGCCGTTGCGGCGAATGGACTCCACCCATAACCCGTGGCGATTCTAGGAGCGGTTGATGTGCCCACTATTGGCCCCTGCCAGACGGTGAAGGTCTCCCACTTCGACTGCTCGGTTAGCAGCGGTGCGGCGAAGAGCGGTGCGGCCAGAATGATGAGCATACTCACCATTACGAGCGCATTGCGAAAAAAATGATTCATCGATAGCCTCCTATGTTTATACTTGCTGAACCCACGATTTTAACGTAGTAATTGATTAGAACCATATTAGCACTTTTAGTTCTGCGTTTCAAGGAGGTAATTGCAAAACCCTCAGGTTTGATGCTTCGCATCCAATCAATCACAAGGGCAACGCCCATGAGAATAGGGCGTGGCGTTGCCGGGACTTGAGTCCCAGCACGAAATTTGGGGGGTTTGAAATTACCTCATCAGCATTATAATAGCCTAGCACGGGCTTCTATTGAGGCTATGTTAGTATCCGTTTGGGAGCTACCGAGCACCAGTAGCTCATATATTGAATCAGGTTGTGGGCGAAGCTTATTTCAGTATTTACATGCTTATCACTCTGAACTGTTACGATGAGGATAGATGATTGTCAAGGCAGGCAGAGCATGATATGATAATTGTTAATTGAGATGTTTGTTGCCAGGATATTTGGAATCGATGGCGATAACCAGCAGCGTGCGTCTAGGTAGGCTACAGGCTTACAAATAGGAGGAACGAATGCGTAATACCATTATCTTTACGGCACTAATCGTGGCCGTCGGTGCTTGTCTTGCTAAACCGCCCACTAATAATCCTACAGCCAGCTACAAAATTGCCTGGACAGACGAAGTGAAGTGGGAGCAGGTGGTGAATATTGAGGATGTGAAGGGCGACACGCCGGACATCCGCCTTGCAGCAGCACAGGAGCAACTGGCGGCGCAGGGCGGCGGTGTCGTTTACTTCCCTGCTGGACGCTATGATTTCCGTAGCGACATTCTGCTGAAGGACGGCATCGTGTTGCGTGGAGCCGATACAGGAACCGTCACCGATGCGCGCGACGACCGCTATATGCCACCCACAAAGTTCTTCTTCCCTCGCTATATTCCGTCATACGAGGGCAACGGCACGCCTAATGATACGGCGTTCAAGGGTATATACCTGGAGAATCCGGCCACTGCACAGAACTGCGGCCTGGCGAACCTGGCACTGGATTATTGCCATGTAAACTTTTCCGTAGGCAAAGACCACCAGGCTGGGCGTAACCGGCTGGTATACGGATGTATGCTGCGCAATGCAGCCATTCCTGATCCAGCCGTGCCAAATGTGAAGGGTGGCCAGCACGAATGGCAGCGCTTCCCATCCTGGCATGGCGGTGCCGCTATTACTGTCTATAGCAGTGAGAATGCGCTAGTCGCCAGCAATCGCCTGCCTGCGTCGGGCGATGCGAACTTCGCCATGAAGGACTATGTCCTCTCTGGCAATTGGACAAAGCCCGGCCCGGACGACCGTGTCTGGTTCGACTATGATATGCGTGCAGGAATTGCAATCAACGCTTATTCCATCGGTGCCCCCGGGGGTAGCCCGCCCGATGGTACCCCTGAGACCCACCCATGGGGTTTCACCAAGGGACTGGTTATCCGCAATAATTACTTGTTCTGTGACGGACATACGGCCATTGAATTCACTGGTGACGGTACCGATGTATCGTTTAATGTCATCCGTTTCCGCCCCAACGTGGCAATTTGGACGAACAATGGCATCGGTGGTGTTAATGGCAGCTCGACCAACAACACCCGTGCTATGACTATGCGCGGCTGGCGTTGGCACATCGAAGGCAACGACTACCTGGTGTACCGCAACCGTGTGGGCAACTCAAACTACTTTATTAACGACGGCGAAGGACTGATGCACGAAGACCATGTTAACAGCGCGGTCAAGGGCGGCGAGATCATTAACAACAAGGGAAACACCTACATCAGTATCTACAAGTGTGGCGAGATCGACGGCCTGTTGATAGAAGGCAATGAGATACGCACCGGTGGCGGAAGCTCCGCCATCTTCGTCGTTTCTACCCGCAACATGGGTGGCGTCTGCCCCTGCAAGCATGTCCGTATCCTTAATAATACCACCAGCGGCAGCGGCATCGAGATAAAAGGAGATCCCGCCGAGGATAATATTATAAAGGGAAACACGCACATTGGCCCCGGCGGTAAGATAAATAATAAAGCCGATGCGGTATTGGAAGACAACAAAGGGTATGAGTGAACGCTTCCCTAGTGGTAGCCCGCGCCCGCGTGGCGCGGGCTACGCTTCATCCAGGATACGGCGTACCCGGTTGAGCAAGGTGTCGCGGGTGAAGGGTTTCTGCATCAGCATGGCATCGAATGATGGCGGCAGCGTTTCCTGCAGATTGAAGACACTGTAGCCGGACATGAAGAGAACCTTGAGATCAGGATCGGTGCCACTCAATGCTTTGTATAGCTCAATGCCGGAGCGCCCGGGCATGATCACGTCGGTGAGGAGCATGCCGATCTGTGTATCGGGCAGGTTGAACAGTTCTTCTGCTCCATCTGCTGAGGTAGCCACCAGCACGGTATAGCCGTTGCTTTCCAGTATATTCTGCGTGACACGACGCACGGCATCTTCGTCTTCTACCAGCAGGATGGTCTCATTGCCGCGCTGGGGGATTGCCGGGGCATGCTGATGTTCAATATCCACTGCTTCAGTTGTGTAGTAGGGCAGGTATATTTTGAAGGTAGTACCATGCCCTTTTTCGCTGTAGACCCAGATGTTGCCGTGATGCTGCTTCACGATACCATACACCGTGGCCAGTCCCAGCCCGGTGCCGCGGCCCACCTCCTTGGTGGTGAAGAATGGCTCGAATATCTGCTTTTGCGTCTCCTCATCCATGCCTTCGCCGGTATCGGTGACGGTGATCTGGATATAATCCCCCACCATGGCCCCCATGCGAGATGCGACATAAGACTCATCCAGATAGGAGTTCTCGGTGACGATAGTCAGGCATCCACCACGGGGCATGGCGTCGCGGGCATTGATCGCCAGGTTCATCAACAGTTGTTCTATCTGCCCCGCATCCACGCGCACGGTGCTCGGGTTTGCTTCCGCGACAAAGCTGAGTGCTACATCTTCTCCAATGATACGCTCCAGCATCTTCATATCATCGGTGATTAATTCGTTGATATCCACCGCCTTGGGGACGATGGGCTGGCGACGACTGAAGGTGAGTAGCTGCCGCGTTAACCCGGCGGCACGCTCGCTCAATTTCATGATGTCGGCCATATCTGCTTGCAACGGAGATTCTGCTGGCATCTTCAGCTGCACCAGTTGCGTCATCCCCATGATCCCGGTGAGGATATTATTAAAATCGTGCGCCACACCGCCGGCCAGCCGCCCCACCGACTCCATCTTGGCCGCCTGGCGCAGTTGTTCCTCGGCATTGGCACGCTCGGTGATATCTTCGCCGGAGAATAGCACTCCGGTTATTATGCCATCATCACCGTAAACAACGGCATTCTGGAACGAAACCAGCCGACGCTCGCCCGTACGGGTGATTACCTGGTTCTCATACAAATCTACCCATGGGAGTCTCTGCTCAATCAAATCTCTGAATGTGGAGGATATCTGCTCACGCTGCTCCGCTGGCAGACAACTGTCGAACCAGTTCTTCCCCAGTAATTCCCCTTCATCATAGCCTAGAATCTGGCATCCACGATTATTGAGCATGGTGATGTTGCCCTGCGGATCCAGTATGCCGATCATCACCGCAGCGATATCCAGGTACATCTTCGCCTGGTCACGCTCACGTTTCACCAGCTCCTCGGCGCGTTTTCGTTCAGTGATATTATGGAGGACGCAATGCGTCTGCTTGAATCCCCCACCAGTATCATGCCCAATGCGCCCATCAACGCTGGTGCTGATGACGTGACCGTCTTTGTGCACAAAATCAAATTCCACCCCGGTTATCGCGCCCAGTTCTTTGAAACGTGGGAAACGCTGGCGGAACAGCTCCTGCTGCTCCGGGATGAGGAAGTCGCCGAGCCAGTGGCCAATTATCTCCTCGCGCGCAAAGCCCAATAAGGTGAGCCATGATTCATTAACCTCGATGAAATTGCCATCGAAATCCAATGACTGGTAGCTGACGGGTGAATTCTCATAAAGCAGGCGGAAGTGCTCCTCGGATTCCTTCATGGCGATGGTCACGCGGCGCCGTGCCATGGCGATACCGATAGTGGCGCCTATCTCTTCCAGAAAGAGAACTATCTCCGGCGATAATTGATCTGGCCGCAGGTCGTTGAGCTGCAGTAGGCCGATGATCTGGCCACTACTGAAAAGCGGTATCAACGCTACCGAGTGGTAGCCCATCGCTGGACATATAACGCGCATGTGCGCCGGTAGCTCCTCGGCGGGAGTATTGGCGACCAGCCCCACCAGATCATTAGTCCAGAAACTACCGGCGGTGGTATATTGTTGCTGTAGCGCTGCTGGAACCTGCCGGTGCAGCACGTTGGCACAGAGACACGCGTGTACTATATTTCCTGCCTCATCACGCTTCAGCTCTCCCTTGGCATCATAAACACAGATGGAGTTCTCGCTGGCAAGGAATTCTGCGGGGAAGCCTTCTACAACTAAGTACGGGAAATCATCGCCCTCTTTCATGCGTAGCGCCACCGCAGTGAAGCCCGTATATTCCTTCAACATATGCACGAGTTCGGGGATTAGCTCCCGCTCTGAAACGGACGAGTTAAGCATGGTGAGCAGATTTTGCTTGACAGCTTGCTGCTGCTGGACAATTTTTTTGTCGGTGATGTCACGTGCCATAGAAGCCACCAGCCGACGGCCATCGGGCAGCGTGCCAACACCGGCGGAGCTGAAATCCCATACCCGTTGCGTGCCTTCAGCAGTAGTTATGACGTATTCGCCTTCATCTTTTTTGCCATGTAACGAGTATAATGCCTCGATATCCTCCATAACCAGGTGTTGCTGTATGCCATAGGCACGTTCTACCCAAGCCATTGTAGTGGGGATATCTGCCATGGTATAGCCGGTGATCTCTGTCCAGGCATCGCTTAACTGCATTACCTCGCCATCTTCAGCATGTAGCATAATAGGGATGGGCGCATTGATGATTGAGTTCTCGAATTGCTGCTGCAAGGCAGATATCGCATCGGCAGCGCGTTTTTCCTCGGTAACATCACGGAAGACCAGCACCACGCCGATAATTGCCTCGTCGGCGTCTCTTATAGGAGCACCGCTGTCAGCGATACAGTACTCGGTGCCGTCACGCGCGATGAGCACGGTGTGGTTGGCCAGCCCGACGATGACACCCTGGCGTAGCACCTCCTCTATTGGGTTGATGCAGGGTTTACGCGTGGATTCATTGATGATATTGAAGACTTCCGCGATAGGATGTCCCTGCGCATCCGCCTCTGTCCAGCCGGTAAGCTGTTCGGCCACATTATTCATCATAGTGATCCGGGCTTCACAGTCAGTAGCGATGACGGCATCGCCGATAGAAAGCACCGTCACGCGCCAGCGTTCCTTCTCCGCCAGCAGTTCCCGCTCGGCTCGATCAATATCGGTACCGATATATCTCGAAATATACGAGATAAGTAGCGTGACCAGCACCGCACTGGCTACAAAGATTATTGCGGCAACCAGTGCGATATTCAGGTGGAAAGTGCTCTCAATATAGTTCTGTGCAATTTCTTCCACAAACATTGCCCCGATGGTGAACGGAAGGAAGACACGCAGCAGGCGAACACCCCTGGAGCGCCCGACCAGCCAACGTAACGGCTGCTGGTCGACTCCAGTGACAAGTATCCCGGCGACACTTACAAACAAGAATCCCAGCGTTGCCGGGAAAGCGATGGGGATGAAAGCGGAACCGTATAAAAGTGGTGAACCATACAAGTAACCCAAGGTGAAGGTAAAACCAAAAGTCAGCCCTATCAGTCCCAGCCAACCGGGGATATGACGATATAATTGCTGTTTAACCTCAAAGAGTAACAGTAAAACCATGACACCCAGGGATAAACTAAATGCGGAAGCTACCGGAGAAATACGTGCATTAGTCTCTGCCAATGCCGGAATCTGCTGGAGCACGGCCCACTCCGGCGTCCAGCCATTTCCGAACATTGCAAAGAGCAACTCCGTCAACGCCAGCAAGGTGATAATGCCAACTAGCACCTTAAATGCAGTGCGCATCACCGGCTGGCAAGTGGGGAGATTCAGCAGGATAACACCGTAGATGAGCAGTACTATGGCCGCGCTGGGAGCAAGGGCTTTGGTGCCGGGGATATACCTGGTAAGGATAGGCGCACCAAACAACCACCCGAGCAAGGATAATGCCCCGATGATGATAGACACAACTGTGGTGATCATTGCCCAGCGTCGCAATGTCAGCAGAACTGCCTGGCCTTCCTTGTCAGTAGCATCCATTTCGATTCTTCACCTCAAGCAAAAGATAGCATACCATCATGGTGCCTGCCCATATTCATCCATAACCTGTTCAGTATATCATTAGTATTCCATAAATTGCGCCTAAGATGAAAAATAACAGTAAAAAAAGTCCAGCTAGCGCAAGAGGCACGGGCGATTGCCCGTGCCTCTTGTTTATGAACAACAGTTGTCCCAGAGGATTATGCTGTTACATGCTGATTGTTCTCGCCATGTTGTTCTTCGCGTGCGCGGTAAGACGGTCGCCGGTCGTTCTTGTATGTGGGACTGTAGCGCAAATTGTCGCACTGCTCATCGTAGCTATACACCGCTTCTTCCCAGCTATCGGGACGCGGAGTCCAGACATTTTCGCAACTCGCTTCAAGCGTATCCATCATAACTCACCTCTCCAGAGAAAGACTTATGGTCAAAGTCAGCTACCCCAGGTGAACCATTCCCGGAGTATATGAGAGATGCTGCGAATAAGCTGCTTCATTTACTGCATTAAAACCCGATCAAACGGAAAAGGTCTACCTGCCACCACAGGAGCTTCCATTCATTACTCATAAATCCATTATAAACGGTATTTCCCCAGATGCAAGTGCTTTTTAATCTCTTTTTAATCTCTTTTGGTGAAGTTGTAGTTAGGATCGGACAAAGATGGGAAACGAAGAAGTTGGAAAATGGATGTAGGGACGCAATCATTCGAGAGCATCCCTAGGTACGCACGAAGCCCATATTAACTTGCCTTTCACTCTTCCGCTTTCTTCTCTTCCTTCTCTTCTTCCAAAACTTCCAGGGCATTAAGGTCATGCTCCGGCAGGATTTCGGGGGCGAGGTCGGTGCTTATTGGGGTTTCATCGAGGGTACCCTCCGGGATGTAGGTCTCTACCTGGGCTACCTCGGCGGGTGCCTCTTTCAGTTCTTCCGGCATACTACTCTCCAATTCCAGCAGACCGCCGCTTTTTTTCAGTGCGGCGATCACGGCTTTGTGCTCGTTCTCGATAGCCAGCGCCAGCGGGGTCTCGCCGCCGATATTCAGCGGGTTCACCTCGGCACCGCTCTTCAGCAACATCTCTACCACCTCTTTTTTTCCCTCGGCGGCGGCACAGTGCAGCGGGGTGGTATTGCCGCTGCCGGCTCTGTTCACATCCGCTCCGGCCTTGATGAGCAGCGGCACCACGGTGGCGGCACCCACGCGGGCGGCCCAGTGCAATGCTGTCTGGCCAAAGTAGTCCACTGCATTGACATTGGCACCGGCGGCCAACAACACCGAGACGACATCCTTGTGCCCCTTGCGTGCGGCGTGAAAGAGCGGTGATGCGCCCTGAGTGTCGGCGGCGTCGATATCCACGCCCGGCTGCGCGAGGATCAGTGAGACGATCTTCGCCTGGCCGTTATCGGCAGCGAAGTGCAGCGGGGTCTGCGCGTCAGGATCGGGGGTGACGACGTCGGTGCCACTTTTCAGCAGCAGATCCGCCAGCGGAACACTCTTTTTCATGATCGCAAAGTACAGTGCGGTGCGCCCTACCGCGTCGTGGATGTTCACCTCGGCACCGCGATTGATGAGCAGGGTGATGAGCTTGGTTGCGCCCTTCTCCACTGCCAGGTGCAGCGGAGTGTCGCTATTGGCATCGCCGATATTGATCTCCGCTCCGGCATCCAGCAGTGCGGCGACCATCTTCTCGTTGCCCTTATTCACCGCCAGGTGCAGCATGGATTTGAAGCTCTCATCGCGGGTATTGGCCTGCGCCGGGTCTTCCGCCAGCGCCTTGATAACCTTGGGGACTGCGCCGCTGGTCACCAGCTTGATGAACTCCGGCGTGGCCGGGTAGAGGGTGTCCGCCGATACCGCCTGCGGGAATTCCGGGGATTTCACCACCGAGGCCAAACCCGGGGTGAGCATCGCCGGTGCCAGCTCCTGCTCCGGTGCATAGGCTTCGCCGGTGCCCTGCTGTGCCAGCTCATACTGGTCTACCAACGCTGCGGGGCGTTCGGCCGGTTTCACCTCTTTGCCCAGACGCATGAGAGCACCGTTGCGCCAGATATCTGTCTCGCCACATTTGGTGCAGCGCGCCAGGAAAACATCGACATTACTATTGCAATTAGGGCACTTCATCTCATATCCTCATAAGTTCTGCTGGTCGGAATTATTTTTGCCTTCAGGAGAGTGAAACCATACTCGCGCCCTTGCTGACGAGCAGCTTGATCACATTTGCGTGGCCATTCTCCGCCGCGTGGAAGAGCGCCGATGCTCCGTGCGAATCCGGGGCATTCACATCCGTCCCCGGCTGGTCGGCAAGTAGCGTGACCAGCTTCAGCTGGCCTTTGCCGGCAGCGATATGCAGTGGGGTGAGGCCGTCATTATTGTGGATATTCACCACGGCACCACGCCCCAGCAACAATGACACCAGCTTGTCCGCGCCCTTCCTCACCGCCAGATGCAGCGGGGTATCGCCATTGTTATCGCCGATATTAATCTCCGCCCCGCCATCCAGCAGCGCGGCAATGGCCTTATCCTTGCCTTTATTCACCGCCAGGTGCAGCATCGACTCAAAGCTCTCGTCGCGCGTGTTGGCCAGCTGTGCAGCATCCGCCAGCCGCTGCGCAATCTTATCCGCAGCGCCTTTCAGCACCAGCTTGACGAACTCCGGGTCAGCCTGTGGCAACGAACTCGCCGCCACCGCCTGCCGCACCTCGGGCAGGTGAATCTCCAGCGGGAGCGCCGGTGCCGTATCCTCGGCAGGCGTCAGGAAGCGATCCGGCTCAAACGGACTCGCGGGTGCTGCCGGTGCCGGTGCCGGGATCTCCATATCTTCAAAGCGCGCCAGCAGATTCGCCGGGCGCTCCTGCGACAGGTGCACTTCATTCACGCGACCCATACGAATAAGCGCGGCGTTGCGCCAGATATCCGGCTCGCCACAGCTGGTGCAACGTTTCAGAAAAGCATCGATATCGCTACTACAACTCGGGCACTTCATTGTAAATCCTCAATCCGTCGATTATACCCTTTAATACGCATTATTAGGATATTCCCCCACAACCGCCCATTTCCTTTTTCAGTGGCAAAATCAGCCTGACGGTCTAAGTAGACCGCAACGCAGCAATGCGCTACAATATCATCAGTGTTATTCTCGCCACGTGGTGAGCGTCGGTACCTGGTCCGTACTGATGGAGCGAACGACAGATCCTTGGGGAGGAAGGTCAAATGAGGAGAGATTCATCCTGTGACCTGGTCCGTTGCCATGACTGCTGATATTGTAGTGGTGTCCGAGCGTGAACGTCAGGAGCCGGTGTTGTCTTTTATCGACCAACTGCGCAACCTGACCTATACTGTTCACATAATCCCGCTCACCACGAGCCAATATCTTAATCGTGTCCCGACGCCACAGCTGGTGCTGGTGGACGTGATGAGTCGTGAGTACCACTCATCCGGCAACCTGCCCGCCGCGCTGCAGACAGCGTGGGAGGACGTGCCGATATTCCTCTTCATGCGTAATGATGAGTTACAGCGTCTCCGCTTCACCCCCATCCTGCATGATTTCATCGCGCTGCCCATCATCCCGGGGGAGCTGGACGCCCGCCTGCGCTTCGCCCTGTGGAAGACGCAAGGATCCCGCACGCCGCAGGACCACATGCAATTAGAAGGTCTGCGCATGAACATGGCCACCTACGAAGTCTGGGTGGAGAACAAGCGCATCGACCTCACCTACAAAGAATTCGAGCTACTGAAATTCTTCGTCTCCCACCGCCGCCGCGTATTCAGCCGCCAGGAGCTGCTGGAGCAAGTCTGGGAGAGCGACTACTTCGGCGGCACCCGCACCGTGGATGTCCACATCCGCCGCCTGCGCGCCAAACTCGGCGTGAAAGTAGGCGATATGATACAGACGGTACGCAACGTAGGGTATCGGTTCGGGTGATAGTATTTCGGTATTTCGGGGACAGACTACTAAATACCCTAATACACGCTCGATTTCGGCAAATGTTCAGCAACTTTCATGCTTCCCTGGATGAGTATTTAGTAGTCAGTCCCCGAAATACCCCAAATTTGCCGAAACCAGAGCGCAATAGGGTATGTCGCAGTATTTAGGGGACTGACTACGAAATACTCACCTATAGCAGGAATCTGCTTACATCCGTGTATCGAAACCAGAGCGCAATAGCGTATTTCGTAGTCTGTCCCCTAAATACGGAAGTGCACGGGTAGAAGCGAGTATTTTCGGGGACAGACTACTAAATACCCTAATACACGCTCGATTTCGGCAAATGTTCCGTGACTTTCATGCTTCCCTGGATGAGTATTTAGTAGTCAGTCCCCGAAATACCCCAAATTTGCCGAAACCAGAGCGCAATAGGGTATGTCGCAGTATTTGGGGGACTGACTACGAAATACTCACCTGGGGCAGGAATCTGCTTACATCAATTTGCCGAAACCAGAGCGCAATAGGGTATTTCGTGGTCTGTACCCTAAATACGTAATGGCAGAGGTGCAGTAGGCGAGTATTTAGTAGTCAGTCCCCGAAATACCCCAAATACCTATTGACATTCTCGTCTTTCACTGGCAAACTTAAATTATGTCTCGTATAGCACGAATTGTAGCTCCTGGTCTTCCTCATCATGTGACGCAACGTGGGAATCGACGGGAGCAAATATTCTTTACCGATGGGGATTACCTCACATATCTGGCACGACTTAAATACGATGCTGAAAGGTGGGGTTTATCCATTCTCGCCTACTGTTTGATGCCCAATCATATGCACCATGTCTGTATTCCATCGACAGCAAAGGCGCTGGGATCTGCGATTAGAGATACCCACACTGCATATGCTGTATATCGTAACCACCTGGACGCGACGAGTGGACATGTATTGCAGGCGAGATTCTATTCCTGCGTGTTGGATGAACCTCATTTATGGGCTGCAATTCGTTATGTGGAACGGAATCCGGTGTGCGCGGGACTGGTGAATATTGCAAGCGACTACCAGTGGAGCAGTGCCGCAGCCCACTGCTCCTTACGAACTGACCCGCTACTAACTCCACTTCCAAACCAGCAAGAAGCAGTACCTGATTGGGAAGCCTGGCTCGCTGTCGAAGATGAACAGACTAATAATAACCTCCGCCAACAGACTCATACCGGGCGTCCCCTAGGCTCACAAAAATTCCTAGAGGAACTAGAGGCAAATCTCAACGTATCTGTTATTCCGAAAAAGCGCGGACCAAAGTCACACCATACATAGTATTTCGGGGACAGACTACTAAATACCCTAAAACACACTCAATTTCGGCAAATGTTCAGCAACTTTCAGGCTTCCCTGGATGAGTATTTAGTAGTCAGTCCCCGAAATACCCCAAATTTGCCGAAACCAGAGCGCAATAGCGTATGTCGCAGTATTTTGGGGACTGACTACGAAATACTCACCTATAGCAGGAATCTGCTTCCATCAATTTGCCGAAACCAGTACCGCAATAGGGTATTTCGTGGTCTGTACCCTAAATACGAAAGAGGCAGAGGTGCAGTAGGCGAGTATTTCGTAGTCAGTCCCCGAAATACCCTTTGCCCTCCAAAGCCTTTATGCGCCCTTCCAGTTCCTTGATCGTCTTCACCATCTCCGGGAGTTTGAAGGTGAGGGCTTCGGCGCGGAGGGCTTCGCGGCGGGGGCGGGCGGGGTAGCCGCTGTAGGTGGCCCCGGAGGGGACGTCGCTGGTGACGCCGGCCTGGCCGGCGATGCGTGCGCCGGCACCTATCTTGCGGTGGTCGCCCACGCCTGCCTGGCCGGCGAGGATGACCCAGTCACCTAGCTCGACGCTGCCCGCCAGGCCCACTTGGGCGATGATGAGGCAATTGGCACCGATCTGGCAGTTGTGCGCTATCTGCACGTGATTGTCTATTTTAGTCCCGCGCCCTACCACAGTGGCCCCGGTGGTGGCGCGGTCTACAGTGCTGTTTGCGCCGATCTCCACGTCATCCTCTATCACCACCGTACCCAGGTGGGCGATCTTCTCCCAGCCCGCCTGGGTGGGATTATAGCCAAAGCCGTCGCCGGCGATCACCACGCCGGAATGCAGCGCCACCCGGTTGCCGATAGTACAGTAATCGTAGATGGTGACGTGCGCGTAGATCAGGCAGTCGGCCCCGATGGTGACGTCATTGCCGATACTCACCTGTGCGCCCACCATGGTATTGGCACCGATAACAGAGTTGGCACCGACGGAAGCCAGCGCGCCGATGGCAGCTGATGGGTCGATCACCGCGGTGGGATCCACCACTGCCAGGGGGTGCACGCCGGGCACCAGCGCCTTGCGCCAATCGAAGATGGCCAGCACCTGTCCAAATGCCGTACGCATATCGCCCGACACCTGAATCACTGGCTTCACCGAACTGCAGATGCCAAAGGGCACCAGCAACGCCGCCGCCGCGGTCTTCTCCGCCGCGGGCAGCAGGCTCTCATCTTTGATATAAACCAGGTCACCCGCGCCGGCGTTGTCCAGCCCCCCGGCACCAGTCACGCGCACATCGCCATCACCTATCAACAACCCGCCCAGCCGGGCCGCCAGCTCCGCCAAAGATATATCCACACCGCACCTCCGTAAACATCTTTATTTATTCCATTAAGGGCGGGGAATACCCTTTTCCTTATAATTGATGATGCACCACGAAAGGGAGAATTCAGACCTGGGGCGTTGCCGCAGGAGTTATGAAATCACCTATTTCCGGCAAAACATTCTCCTATTTCCCCATTATCCGCATTACCTGATATAATTATCAGCGTAGTCAGGAATACGAAAGGTTGTTTCGTGCGTATAGGGATAACATGTTTCGCCGGCATCGGCGGTAGCGGTATTGTAGCGACGGAATTAGGCAAGGGGCTGGCGGGGCGCGGGCATGATGTCCACTTTATCTGCGCCAACATGCCTTTTCGTCTGGAAGATTTTTCTGAGCATCTGAATTTTCATCAGGTGCATCTCTATCCATATCCGGTACTGCAGCATCCGCAGTATGACCTGGCGCTGGCGTCGCGCCTCTCCGAGGTGATTGATGAGCAGGAGCTGGATATCATCCACATGCATTATGCGATCCCGCACGCTATCAGCGCATACCTGGCGCGGCAGATCTGCCACCGCCCGATAAAGGTAATCACCACGGTGCACGGCACCGACACCCGGCTGGTGGGGCTGGATCCCGCCTATCGGCCCATCACACGCTTCGGGCTGGAGCAGAGTGACGGGGTGACGGCGGTATCGCACTATCTGGCGAATTCCACACGCGAGGACTTCACGCTGACGCATAAGCCCCACGTGATCCCCAATTTCGTCGATACTGAGCGTTTCCGTCGCCGCAGCTACCCCGCCTGCTACCGCGAGAACTTCGCCCGCCCCGAAGAGAAGCTGCTGGTGCATGTGAGCAACATGCGTCCGGTGAAACGTATTACCGACGTGGTAGAGGTCTTCGCCCGAGTGCAGCGTGCTATCCCGGCGCGGCTGGTTTTTGTAGGAGATGGCCCGGATCGGCTGGCAGCGGAGCGACTGGCCTGTGATTTACAGATATTAGACCGGGTGATCTTTGCGGGTAATATGAGTAATGTAGAACAAGTGCTGGCAATATCTGATCTCTTTGTCCTGCCGTCGGAGATAGAATCCTTCGGGCTGGCGGCGCTGGAGGCGATGAGTTGCTCTACTCCGGTGGTGGCCTATGCTATCGGCGGAGTGCCCGAGGTGGTGGAAGATGGCGTGACCGGAATGCTGGCACCGCTATATGACGTGGAGATGCTGGCAAACTCGGCCCTGACCATCTTAAGCAATGCGGGCCGGCTGGCGGAGATGCGCGCGGCATCCCGCCAACGAGTAGAAAAATTGTTCAATCAAGAAGTCGGTTTGAGCGCATATGAAGAATATTATGCGAGTTTTGCCGGATAATGAGCAGAATTCTCGCAGGTTCTGGATAATTACGCTACAATGTGCTAAAATTGTTGTAATTCTATGAATATTGCACCGATACAATGATGTTCACAGGATATTTTCGGCATAGGCCGTGCTAGAGACACTTCGTCTTACTGAGGAAAGTGTATATGCCTACATATCAATATAGTGCCATCGATCAGACAGGACGCCCGCATAACGGCTCGCTGGAAGCGGAAAGTCATGAGGTAGTACGTACCCGTCTGGCCGAACAACGACTCTACATCGTAAATATCGCCGAGGTTAAAACCTCCTCGAACTTTGCAGATACCTTCAAGGGGTGGTCGAAGGCCAAATCCAAAGACGTGGTCGTCTTCAGCCGTCAGTTCGCCACCATGATTGATGCGGGCCTCAGCGTGCTGCGTTGCCTGGACATCCTGCAGCGCCAGACGAAAGACCCGGTGCTGCGCGAGGCGCTGGCAGGTGTACGCCATGACGTCAACGGCGGTGCATCCCTCACCGATGCGATGAACAAGCACCCCCGCGTCTTCACCAAGCTTTACGTGAACATGGTGCGCTCAGCTGAAGCGGGCGGTATTCTCGATCAGGTGCTGGACCGGCTGGCCACCTTCCTCGAGAACGATATGGATATGAAGAACAAAGTGAAGTCGGCGATGATGTACCCGATGGTGGTCTTCGTCTTCGCTACCCTCGTAATGGGTGTGATGATGTGGTACGTGTTGCCGATGTTCGCAAAGATTTTCCAGGATATGGGCATCCAGAAGTTACCGCTGTCCACCTCCATCATGCTCGGATTCGCTACCGGTACCCGGCAATACTGGTGGTTGGTATTGATAGTAATTATCGGCATAATCGCCGCCTTCCGATATTACCGGAGCACCCCTACCGGGGCGCTGCAGATTGACACCATCATCCTGAAGTTACCCGTGATGGGGGAGATCGTCACCAAGCTCTCCATCTCGCGCTTCACCCGCACCTTTGGTACGCTCATCTCTTCCGGTGTGCCGGTGCTGCGCGCACTGGAGATCACCACGGATACCGCCGGTAACCTGGCGGTGGCGCAGGTGATCGAACAGGCGAAGATCAGCGTGCGCGACGGTGAGAAGATCAGCGACCCGATGCAATCCAGCCCCCTCTTCCCGGTGATGGTGACGCAGATGGTAGCTATCGGTGAAGAGACCGGGCGTCTGGACCAGATGCTGGAAAAGATCGCCGACTTCTATGATGCCGAAGTCGATAACATGCTCAAGGGTCTGGCGTCTTTGGTAGAGCCGATTATGATTGTTGGCCTGGGTATCATGGTCGGGTTTATCGCTATCAGCGTTATCACGCCGATCTACTCGTTGATCAGCGCAGCACAATAATATATTTCGAGGGACGCCTCTATGGATTTTACTACCACTGGAGCAGGAGAAGTACCAGACGATGACGGTCTCCTGCAAAAACTACGTGAATACCGTACCTCGCGTGACCTGGGCTTACGCGACAAGCTAGTGTGCGAGAATCTCCACCTGGTGTACAGTATGGCATGTCGCTTCAGTGGCATGGGTGAATCTCTGGATGACCTCATCCAGGAGGGTGCCATCGGCCTGCTCAACGCCGTCGACATGTTTGATTTAGACCGCGGGGTAAAGTTCAGCACCTACGCTGGCCATCTGATTACCGGGAGTATCCAGCATTATCTCCGTGACCGTGGCCGCCTGATCCGCCAGCCTGCCTGGGTACAGGAGCTGACCTCACAGGTAACCCGGGCTACTGAAGAGCTAACACAGCAACTGGGACATGAGCCACAACCGGAAGAAATAGCGCAACACCTGGAGCTTACCACAGATGCTATCAATACCGTGCGTGCGGCACGAGACCTATCGTATGTAGCCTCACTCACCATACCTTCCGATTTTGGCGACGGGGAGATGAACCTGGCCGACAACGATAAGCTGCAGCTGGAAAAGCTGACCATGCTGCAACTGCCCCTGGAAGACCGCATCGTGATTGAAGATGCGCTGCTTACACTGAAGGAACTGGAACAAAAGGTAGTTCAACTGTATTTCTACGGCGGGCTGAACCAGACGGAAATCGCGCATAAATTGAGCATCTCCATCAATTACTCCAGCTACCTGCTGCGGCGTAGTGTGAATAAACTCAAAGCTGTCCTGGAAGAGAAGCACAGTACCGTGCAGAAGAAGGTGGACACCCAATTCGTGCCGGTTGTCCGGGAATCGCTACCACATTTCGATGATATTGTCGGGGTATATACCGGCAGCTACCTCCGTGAGCGTGTGGAAGAAGAGATCGCCCGCAGCCAGCGCTACCCCACCAACTTCGCGCTGATGCTGACCTCCGTGCGGGGAATCCCGAAAGACCCAGATGAGCAGCTACCCGTACTGCAGGCAATCGGTGCCATGATGCGTTCTTCCACGCGTAATGTAGACCTTACCGCCTACCAGGGCAATGGACGCTTCGCCCTGCACCTGCCGCACACCGGGAAGGAAGCGCGTGTCCTGGGAGAACGCCTATGCCGGAAGATAACCACTAGCTCCGGGCTGGGAAATAACGCGAAGATCACCTTCAATATCGGTTACGCCGTCTACCCCATCGACGGCGCAGATGTCAACATCCTCTTCAATCGTGCCGAGAAAGCGCTGAAAAGCGCCATACGCGAGAATAACAACAACACCGTCGCATATAGTAGTTCACTCGGGTGAGGTATCAGATAGCCACCGCGAAGCGGTGACGGAATATTGCCCTGGGCTTGAATCGCCTTCGATATTTCCACCCTTAAAGGGTGGTGGAGACATGATTCCGTATCCGCTCCGCGTTGATATATTTATGGGTAATGGACAGGCTCCACCCCCGATTCCCTACTTCTTCTCCCCCAGCTGCTGCTGCACCAGCACCACCGCCAGGTCGATAGCCGCTGCCGGGGCAGTGGGGAAGAGTTTGGCGAGGACGAAACGTAACGTTTCGGCGTCGCTGAGGCCGGGGCGCAGCAAGCGCTCCAGTGCCTCGCGCAGGTAACGCGGAGGCGTTAACATTCTGATGATATTGAATCCCATCTTTCATTCTCCTTTCGTTTTCATAGCTTCGTTCAGGTACTCGGTGAACTGCTCCCAGGGGAAATCCACCGGGTCTACCTTGCGTCCGGCGGGTATGGCCACTTCGGCGTGGCTGACGATGGCGTCGGGGGCGATGCTGTAGACGGCGAGCAACTGTGCGCAGATCTCCGCCACCGCACGTAGCTGCGCCTCCGGCCAGTCGTCCTCGCCGTCCATATGCTCCATTTCGATACCCACCGACCAGTTATTCACGTGCTTGCGGTGGTCAAAGCAGCTCACCCCTGCATGCCAGGCGGC
>JBBQQW010000007.1:0-28492 GCA_038215455.1 Armatimonadota bacterium | reverse complement strand
CCTGGAAGGGGAGCGGGACATTTTTATTGGCGATATTGCGGATCACTTGCGGTGGGCGATAGCCGGAGAGCGCCAGGTTGATCACCGCGTGCTTGCCGACATTTGCCGCCGGTTCGGCGTCGGTGATGGGGCGGGCGGAGTCGTCAAACCAGAGCCAGTTCATCCAGTCAGTGTTGCTGGTGACCGAGGAGGCAGCAAAGCCGCGCGCCTCCGGGCCGATGTTCACCCCGTGAAAATATTTTATCGCCTGTGCCGCTGCCACCCAGTCCATATCCGCCTGTGCCAGTGCGCGCATATTGTCGTCTTTCGAGAAGTCGTAGATATTGCTGAACGCTGCCGCATCGAAAACGGTGTAGGTGGAGCTGTCGTACTCGCCCATGCCCGCGTTATAGAACTTCTGCGATTCCTTGCGCAGCCAGTCGACGAACCATTTCTGGTTGTCCTGCTGCTTGTCGCCCGGGTAGGGGCCGGGGACTAATTCTGTCCACATATAGCCACTGGTCCGCGACATAAAGGCCTGGTTCTCTGTGCCTCCCGAGCGCAAAATGCGGAAGAAGTTCGTCACGTCGTAGATGTTGGAGTCGATGATATCCTTCGGCAAAGTGTCGCGGAATTGCAGGAACATGCGCAGGCGCAAGTAGGCGGAGAAGTGATAAAGCCCGCGGTCATCCTTGCCTTTGTCCACGTCCATCAGCATGCGGTAGGCGGTCAGCGCTTTCTCATCTTTGGGATCCAAGGTGAGCCGGGCGATAATCGGCCCCAGTGCATATTTGTGCGGGTCGCCGAGTTTGATCCGATTCGCCCAGTTCATGATCTCCACCGGATCCTGCTCCGCCAGTTTCTTGATAATAAACTGCGACCGCGTCTGGAACCCCGCCTCATAGCCCCCCTGCGCCCCAACGCCCAGCCCCAGCGCCAACACCAGCGCTCCTAATAACCAAATACGCATGATCTTCCCCCTCTACTTCTATAGAAGGTATTCTATGGGACGAGGGGAGTTCCTGCAATGGAGGGTATGCTGGCAGGAAATAAGATTGATGGAGGCGACATCCGGAGTTGAACCGGACTACGAGGTTTTGCAGACCTCTGCCTAACCGCTCGGCCATGTCGCCATCACAAGATGGAGCGGGAGACGGGATTCGGACCCGCGACATTCAGCTTGGGAAGCTGACGCTCTACCAGCTGAGCTACTCCCGCTCGGTATGTGAAGAATTATAGCAGATACAGCGAATTTGTCAAATTTTGCGCGGTGTTGCAGGATTTTGCCAAGGAGAAGAAGAACAAAAGTCATAGTACTATCAAACAGGAGTTTTGCAATAATTACCGGTATTATACTAATGGTTTCAGCAGTGGTTTCCCTGCTGCTGGCGATACATGAGCAGATATTCAAGCACGTTTTTGACATAAATGACCTCAGAGCGCACCTGGATGACCCAGATGCAAGAGTACGTCGACAAGCGGTGCAGCAGCTTTGCATCATCGGTGACCCGGCGGCTACCGAGGCGTTGCTGCCACTGCTGCAGGATGAGTCTGCCGAGGTCCGCACCTATGCGGTGCAGGCGCTGGCAGTCATGCGTGATGTACGTGCGCTCCCGGCACTCTGTGCGGCATATGAGCGCGATGAGATGCTGGGTTTGCGGCCAGATATCATCACCGCTGTGGGCAATACAAATGATGAGGCGGCGCTCCCGCTGTTGCTGCGTGCGCTGAACGAAAGCACACCACTGGTGAGAAGTGCGGCGTTGCATGCGCTGCGGAAATACTACGACCCGCGGGTGAATGACGCCATGCTGCCGTTTTTGACCGGCGACGACAAAGAGGCCAAATTATCAGCGTTGGCGATATTGAGCCGTGCCCACGATCCGCGCGCTTTTGCTGCGATTATCGCCATGCTGACCGATAAAGATGATGCGATACGCATGGCTGCCACAACCGCCATGATATGCTACCGCGATGCCGATGCGCTGCCGGCGCTGATCATGGTACTGCGGAAAGATAAAATAACCCCTATCCGAACCCAGGCAGCCTATGCATTAGGGGTAATCAAAGACAATCGTGCGGTTGATCCATTATCGTCGGCACTCCTGAATTTCAGACTGGTATTTGATAAGGATTTGAGCAATTCATTCTGTTTCATTGACGCGATGATTTTTGCATTGGGTAATATCGGCGATGAACGGGCTATCCCGCCGCTTCTGGCCGCGGTGAATACCAGGCAGTATGAAAAAATCGCCTGGGCATTGCAGCAATTTGGCACCAAAGGGATTAAACCCCTTAAAGATGCCCTGAAGAAGAATTCTAAAAGCATGAGTCTCTCGCAGGGTTTAACCCTGGTGGCGAATATGCATGATGCAGAGCTTACAAATTTTGCCTTCAAGGCAGCTCTCAAAAGAAATGAACTGGACAACAACACCATATTTACAATTTTGGCGGAACCACGAAGTATGCGCGGTGGAGTTAGTCATGGCCTGGCAGTGACTAACCTGTGGTATATTGCATTCAGGTTGCGGTATCGGCAGCGCAATTCTGCATTATGTGGCCCGCTAGTGGATGAAAAAATTATAGAGATGCTGGCGTCTTCCCATAGCAAGAGCTTTGACTGGAGTGCGCGCGAAGTTCGCAACCCCGCATTGCTGGACACGCTGCTGCAAATTGCATCTCCTGCCAGTGATGTCAACACCAAGCAAAATGTGAGCATGGCTTTGGCGAACTACAATGATGAGCGCGTGGTGCCACTGATGATCTCATTATTTGATGAGAACTTCACCGCATCATGCTGCCAGCAATGCCTGCTGGCGACAAATGACCTGCGCGATATATCCCCCCTGTTTCCGCTATTAGTAGCTGAAAATAAAGAGACACGGAAGATAGCCGCCGCGGCATTGGCGATTATCGGCGATACTCGGGCTATTCCCCCGCTTCTTGATATGCTTGCCAGCGACGCACATTCTGAATGCCGCGAGTTTGCGGCGAAGGCGCTGGGAATTATCGGCGACAGACGCGCATTGCCGGCGCTGAAAAATGCGCTTTTTGATCCAGTGGAGTGGACGCGCAGTGCCGTACACTGGGCCATCGGCGAGATCGGTGTACCGAATGTCGTTAACGACATCTGTACTTCGGCAATGGAAAATATACGTAACTACACCCGTGTGGGGAAATCACTCTTGCAGCTTGGCGATAATCGGGGTTACTACTATCTGGTACAGGCGATGCATGCCGATGACATGATGGCGAGAACACTAGCCCTTCACGGGTTAGCATATAGTACGTCGTCGGTGTCGCATAATATAATTCGTGCCGCACTGGGCGATGAACTCACCGCAGAGCAGGCATTAACTGAAATATGCGCCAACCCCCAGGCAGCTGATGCACCTGCGCTGCTGGATTTATTGCATGAAAAGTATTGTGTCTCAAAGCGGGAAATCGCAAAAGCGCTGGGTGGAACCGGGGACAAACGAGCACTTCCAGCGCTGCACAGCATCATGATAAATTCTATCAAAGACGATGAAATCATCGCCGCGGCTGCAGCCCTTATCAGACTGGGTGCGGAGCAAGAGGCGGTGCCGATGCTGCTGGGGAAGCTGGCCAACTATAACAAGGTGAATCTGAACAGCGTCATCATAGCGCTTGCTGAAGCGAAGGATCCGGCGATTATTACGCCACTGGCCGGGAAACTGACGGATAGTGACCCGCTGACGGTGGCGATAGCCGCGCGAGCACTGGCGCTGCATGGCGACAAGCGCGGCAACGAGGCGTTATTGCGTGTGTTGATGCTGGATGAGGAAGAGCTGGTGCTGCGTGCCGCGGCCAGATTCGCCGGGGAGGTGAATGCCCCACGCTTCGTCGCCCCGCTGGTGAAGCTGACACAGACCGGCAAACTATATGTGCGCCTGGAAGCCGCTGACGCCCTGGGAAAAATCGGCGGTAAAGCCGCCGTCACCGCCCTCGCCGACATGTTGAAAGAAGACCGCTCGCGCCTGCGCGAAGCTGCTGCACTGGGCCTGAAAGCCACCGCAGACAACGCCGCCATCCCCGCTCTGAAAGCAGCGCAAAAATGCGAAACTGCCACCAAGGTGCAGGATGCGATAGCAGCGGCGTTGCAGGTTATCGGGTGATACTATCACCACAGAAAAGGCACGAAAACCATTTTTCGTGCCTTTCGTGGTTCGTATTTAACTAGCAACCAGGGATTATTTGCGCGCCAGCACCTTCTGGGTAGCGGCGGCGATATCTTTGGCGGTGAGGCCGTATTTCGCCAGCAGTGCGTCGGGGGTGCCGGATTCGGCGAAGCGGTCGCCGATGTTGACGAAGGTCATCGGTACCGGGCAGTTCTCCACCACCACCTGGGATACCGCCTGCCCGAGGCCGCCGTGGTTGATATGCTCTTCGGCGACGACGATGGCACCAGTCTCTTTGGCGGCGTTGATGATGGCTTCCGTATCCAGCGGCTTGATGCTGCTGAAGTTGATGACGCGAGCGTCCACTCCCGTCTCTGCCAGCTGCATGGCGGCTTCCAGCGCAGCGCCTACCATCAGCCCGGTGGCCATGATGGTTACATCTTTGCCCACGCGGATGGTGTCGGCCTTGCCGATGACGAATTCCTTATCAGCAGTGTAGATGATGGGCATTTTCGGGCGGCCGGCGCGGATGTATACCGGGCCTTTGTGGTAGGCGGCGGCACGTACTGCGGCGCGCATTTCATGCTCATCAGCGGGTACCAGCACGGCAAAACCGTGCAGGCAGCAGGCGAGGGCCAGGTCTTCGATGCCCTGCTGCGAGACGCCGTCTTCCCCGATGCTGATGCCGGAGTGGGTACCACAGAACTTGGCGTTCTCGCCCTGGTAGGCCACCGACATGCGCAACTGGTCAAAGCCCTTGCAGATGATGAAGCTGGCGAAGGAGGAGGCGAAGGGGATCTTGCCCACGCTGGCCATACCGGCCGCCACGCCCACCATATTCGCTTCGCTGATGCCCATGTTGAAGAAGCGTTCCGGGTATACCTTCTGGAACATCTTACTCATGGTCGATTTGGAAAGGTCGGCGTCGAGCACCACCATTTCCGGTATCTCCGCGCCCAGGCTGGCTAAGGCCTCGCCGTAGGCTTCGCGGGTTGCTTTTCCGAGTTCCATATTTTTCTCCTGTGAAAATAGACTTTACGGACACATTGCCCATTGGTCTACCTAACCCCCAGCCCCTTCCCTGCGAGGGACGGGGTGCCTATTCAATGATAATCTATTGAAAGATCATCATCCTCCCCCTTCCCGCGCCGGGAAGGGGGCCGGGGGGTTAGGTAGACTATGGCTAACGCCATTGATACTGTCAGTTTTTCATCCCCAAATTATTGAAGCGTTCATCATTACTGATTCCTGCTCAAAAAATTAGGCGAGTTCCGCCATGGCCTTTGCGCACTCGTCGGCGGACGGCGCTTTGCCGTGCCAGTCATTGTTGCCGGCGATAAAGCAGACGCCCTGGCCCTTGATGGTATTTGCGACGATGCACACGGGCTTGCCGGTGACGGTCTTCGCTTCGGCAAATGCCGCGAGGATCTCTTCCATATTATGCCCGTCGATCTCGATGGTGTGCCAGCCGAAGGCGGCCCACTTCTCGGCGATCGGGTTCCAGTCGAGGATCTCCTCAACGGAGCCGTCGAGCTGGTATTTGTTGGCGTCGATGATAGCGACCAGATTGTCCAGTTTGTGGAAGGGCGCGCTCATAGCGGCTTCCCATACCTGGCCTTCTTCCGATTCGCCGTCGCCCAGCATCACATAGGTGCGGAAGTCGGCCCCGTTCATTTTGCCGGCAATCGCCATGCCCACGCCTACTGAAAGCCCCATGCCCAGCGAGCCGGTGCTGGCCTCCATAATAGAGAAGTCAGCTTTGGACGGGTGCCCCTGCAGCTGGCTGCCCAGCTGCCGCAGCGTTACCAGCGACTCCACGGGGATATAGCCCGCTTCGGCCAACGCGCCGTAGAGCACGGGCACCGCATGGCCCTTGCTCAGGATGAAGCGGTCGCGGTTGGGGTCGTGCGGGTTGTTTACATCGTGGCGCAGCACCCCACCGAAATAAAGCACGGTGACGATGTCTGCGGCGGATAATGACCCACCCGGGTGCCCGGATTTAGCCGCTGCGATAGCCTCCACCACGTGGCGGCGAATCGCTTTAGCCTTATCCTGCAACGCCTCGATGGAGGGTCCGGAAGTAGTCGTAGTCATGGACCAGTAATCTCCTTCGCTGTAACATAGCACCGGCGACCCGCAAGGCCGCCAGTGAATTGGGATTAGTATAGCATATTTGGTTCTTTGTTCCAAATATCCCTGTATATGCTCGTAGCATGCTCCTTTCCCTCTCTTCGTGCCTTCGTGTCTTCGTGGTTCCCTCTCACTATTTCTTCTCAATAACGTACACAACCGCCTTCGCTACATCTTTGCCACAAGTGGCAGTAATAGTTCCACCCTCGGCCTTCCAGATTACCAGACCATTGGCATCAGCGGTGAACTGCTGCGTGGCGCGTGATCGTCATACCTATTATACTGGCAATGCGTGATAAAAGTTCCATTAGTGCCACGCCCTAAAGGACGTGGCTATAAGATCAAGCACCCTGAAGGGCGCTATCATTCAATTCAGACAAGTCCGCGAAGGCGGACAACCGGCACGCAGTGCCCTGCAGCCGGGATTTCAATCCCAGCAATATCTTCCAGATTACCAGACCATTGGCATCAGCGGTAAACTGCTGCGTGGCGCGTGATTGTCATACCTATTATACTGGCAATGCGTGATAAAAGTTCCATTAGTGCCACGTGCTTTAGCGCGTGGTAGTGCCTCCCTCACCTTGACATATCTTCTCAAATATTCAACTATAGGGCAGGATTTTTTTGGGAGGGTGCTATGTCTCGATTGAGATTATTGGAAGATGAGTTGTGTGCTCAGGGGGTAGACGCGGCGGAAGTTAGTGCTGCCGTGCGTGCTTTGCCGATAGAAACGCCCAGCTGGGGCTTTGGTGATGGCGGTACGCGCTTTAAGGTCTTTCATTGCCCCGGTGCAGCACGCAACGTGGCGGAGAAGCTGGCCGACGCCGGCCTGGTGCATAAACTCACAGGTGCCTGCCCCTCGGTGGCGCTGCATATCCCCTGGGATATTACCGACGACTGGAGTGCGCTGGCCGCCGTGGCGCAGCAGCACGGGGTGAAGCTGGGGGCTATCAACCCCAACCTCTTCCAGGAGGATGAGTACCGGCTGGGTAGCATCTGCCACCCGGACGCCGCCGTGCGCGCGAAGGCCACCGCGCATATCATCGAGTGCATCGACATCGCCCAGGCTGTCGGGTCGAATACCCTCAGCATCTGGCTGGCGGATGGCACCAACTACCCCGGGCAGGATGATATCCGCGCACGCCGAGGGCGGATGCTGGAGTGCCTGCACCAGGTGTATGGCAAGTTGCCCGCGAGCATGACCATGTTGCTGGAGTACAAGGTCTTTGAGCCAGCGTTCTTCCACACCGACATCGCCGATTGGGGTGCTTCTTTCAGCCTGTGCAGCGAACTCGGGCCGCAGGCGCAGGTGCTGGTGGACACCGGGCATCACGCGCCGGGCACCAACATCGGCTACATAGTCGCCTGGCTGTTGGCGCTCGACCGTCTGGGGGGCTTCCACTTCAACTGCCGCAACTACGCCGATGACGATCTCATCGTCGGCAGCAGCCAGCCCTTCGAGCTGTTCAATATCTTCCATGAGCTGATCAACGGCGGCAGCGCCGGGCGCGCGGCGCAGGTGGCCTACATGCTCGACCAGAGCCACAATATCGAGAATAAAATTGAGGCGACGATCCTCTCTATCATGAATGTGCAGACCGCCTACGCGCGGGCGCTCTGCGTCAACCGCATCGAGCTGGCATCATTGCAGACCGCCGGCGACGTGCTGGGCGCACACCGCCTGCTGCACGACGCCTTCGAGACCGACGTCCGTCCGCTCCTCGCCGCCATGCGCGAGAACGCTGGCTGCCCGGCAGATCCGCTGCAGGCCTTCCGCACTGGCGGATATGCCGCAAAATTGGCGAAGGAGCGGGGATAGGATTAGTTCCAAGTTCCAAGTAGCCACGCCCTGAAGGGCATGGTGATGGCGAACAGGGTAGCCGGGATGCCTGCATACCCAGGGATACGCGATAAATCCGGCTATATGCCATCATTGATGATAATGTGAAACATTCCGGCTACTTTTTCGTATTATATGCTGGACACAGTTGCGCGTGACAGGTATACTATTTTTATCTTTTCACATCCAGCAATGACTGGGTGACTGCTGACTTAAAGGAGTCGAATATGAAGATTACCATAGGATGTTTGCTTTTCTCGTTCCTGCTTGTCCTGGCATTTGCCACGATGGCTACGGCGGAGCCTGCGGGTCCCGTCAATATTGTCCCCCCGGCGGCGTTGATCACCACGAATTTGAAATACGCCCCGCCCACACTGGCCGAGGTGCTGGAAGTGCGCAAGCAAGGGCGCTACCTGGCCACTATCACCATGGATCGAAAAGAAGTCAAGCCGATTGAGATCGTGCTCGAAGGTACCGAGGCACCACTCACCGTGGCAAACTTCAAGAAACTTGCCAATGCTGGCTACTATAATGGCCTGCCTTTCACGCGAATAGAAACCAAGCAGGATTTCAGTATTATCCAGGGTGGCGAAGCGATGAAAGACGATGGCACCGGCGGTACTGGCTACTGGATCAATCTGGAAATCAATCCGCTGCTTACTCACAAGGCGCGCGCAATTTCCATGGCACGCTCGGGAGATTGGGTCTACACCGGCGCGAGTGCATTTTTCGTCTGCTACAACGATTGCCAGTTCCTGGACGGCAAATACTCTGCCTTCGGCTGGATGAAAGGCAATATCGCTGATGCACAAGGGGTTATCCTGGTAGGTGACAAAATGAAGACCGTCACCGTGGCCCCATATGCCGGTAAAGAAGACTGCCAGATATTGAATGCAACACCGTATACCATCTGGCAGACACCGACGCCAGCGGTAGCCGCTGCTACCACGACAACTACTGCAAACTAATCTAGAAACAAAATTTAAGGATGGGACAACAACGATGAAACTACGTTCATTACTTATGGCAGCGCTGGTGCTTGCGCCGCTCTTCGCTTTCTGTGCGGCACCGCCCACAGCAGAGCAGGCGAAGGCTATCGCACAGCAGGGGCGCTTCCTGGCCACGATCACCATGGCCGATGCCAAGCTGAAGCCCATCGAGCTGGTGCTCGAAGGCAGCATGACTCCCTACACCGTGTCGAACTTTATCAATCTGACGCAGGCAAACTTCTATGATGGTCTCACCTTCTATGATGTCATCGACGAACAGTCGGTGAAACTCATCCAGGGTGGCGACGCTTGCGGCGATGGCACCGGCAACGCTGGCTATGCGCTGAATCTGGAAGTCAGCCCGTATTTGAGCATGAAAAAGGGCGCGATCCTGATGTTCCATAGACAAAACACCGACTCCGCCAGCAGCCAGTTTGTCATCCTGCGCAACGACATGACACAGCTTGACGGTGTGTTTTCGGTCTTTGGCTGGGTGAAGAGCGGAACCGAGACCGTAGATGCGATCAAAATAGATGACGTGATGAAGACCGTCTCCGTCGTTCCCTACGATGGCAAAGAAGTAAGCCCGATCCTCACCCCGGAAAAACCTGCGCTGAAATGCGGGCCGAAGCTGAGCGAAGTGAATGCGGTGAAGGCGCAAGGCCGCTACCTGGCCACCATCACCATGGCGAATGACAAGGTGATCGAGCTGGTGCTGGAAGGCACCGAAGCTCCGCACACCGTCGCCAACTTCATTAACCTCATCAACCAGAAGTTCTATGACGGTATCCCCTTCCACCGGGTAGAAGATGGCGAAGGCTTCCAGCTCATCCAGGGTGGCGACCCGCTGGGAAATGACCCGGCGAAGGCTGGCTCTGGTGGCCCAGGTTACAGCATCAACCTGGAGATCTCCCCGGGCCTGCGCCATCGTACCGGCGCTCTCGCCATGGCACGCTCACAGGAGCCGAACTCGGCAGGTAGCCAGTTCTACATCACTAACTGTGATATCGAGCAGCTGGATGACCAGTACGCCGTATTCGGCTGGGTGAAGAGTGGCCAGGACGTGGCAAAGGCTGTGAAGGAAGGCGATAAGATGAAGACCGTCACCGTGGCACCATACAACGGCAAAGAAGCGATCCCCATCGCGCCACTGCCGCCGCCCCCACCTGCCCCGCCAGCCGAGAAGATCGGCCCGGTAGGCCCCGGAGCCGGTAACATGGTTCCACCAGTAGAATAATAGCAAAGTCGAACCGCTCCGAGAGATATATCTTTCGGAGCGGTTTTTTGTTTTGGTCAGCCCGCAGGAGTATCGCTTTTTGCGCCCGCCCTTCACCCAGCCGTGAACGACTGGGCTAGTGGGCTACGCCGAACGTCGTTCGGACGGGAACGCTTGCCCTTGACCGTCCCGTCCGAAGGACGATTGGCCGAAGGCCCTCCAGCCTGGTCGTTCACGACCAGGCCAAGAAGGACGGTTTAATGCTAAAAGAGATACTTTTGCTCCCCCTCTCGACAATCTCCCCAGCTTCTGGCATAGTAAAGGCCTATGAATAGTATGATGGAAAAGAGAGTGGTTATCAGCCAACGGGCGGTGGAACGGCTGCGCGGTGGGCATCTGTGGGTGTATTCCTCGGATATTGTCCGGCGCGGGGAGATCACCGGTGGGGATGTGGTCTCGTTGTATGACGAGCGCGGGGTGGATTACGGCTACGCGTTTTATAGCGATTCGTCGCAGATTTCGCTGCGGCGCTTTGCCCCGGCGGGTGAGTATCCCGACTATGAATTCTGGAAGAATCGTTTCGTCAGCGCGGAAGCTTATCGCCAGCAGGTGGTGAGTGACTCCAACGCTTATCGGCTGATCTTCAGCGAAGGGGATGTCATTCCCTCGCTCATTATCGATCGCTACGGCGAGCATTTCGTGCTGCAGACGCTCACGCAGGGGAGCGATAAGCTGAAGGAGACGTGGGTGCGGCTGCTGCGTGAGCTGTATGCCCCAGAGTCTATCATCGAGCGCAATGATGCCAGCATACGCCGGCATGAGAATCTGCCGCTGGACAAGGGCGTGCTCTACGGCGAGGCACCGGACGAGGTGACGGTGCGCATGAACGGGGTGGAGTTCGGCTATGACCTGCTGGGCGGGCAGAAGACCGGCGCCTTCCTCGATCAGCGCGAGAACTACGCCGCCGCCGCACGCTATGCCAAGGGTCGCGTACTCGACACCTTCACCTTCGCCGGTGGCTTCGCGCTACACATGGCTCCACACGCTGATGAGGTGCTGGCGGTAGACATCAGCGCCGAAGCGCTCTCCACCGCGCGCGCCAATATCCGCCGCAACAACGCCTCCAATGTGGAGACGCTGGAGGCCAACGCCTTTGACCTGCTGCATGACTACAACAAAGCGGGGGAGAAGTTCGACACCATCGTCCTCGATCCGCCCGCTTTCGCCAAAAACAAAGCCAGTATGGCCGGGGCACATCGTGGCTACAAGGATATCAATCTGCGTGCGCTGCGTATGCTCAATCCCGGCGGCATCCTCATCACCTGCAGTTGCAGCTACCACATGAGCGAGCCGCTCTTCCTGGAGATGCTGGCCGAGGCCCGCACCGACGCCGGCCGCCCCACGCGCATAATAGAGCAACGCCTGCAAGCCCGCGACCACCCGATCCTCCTCGGAGTACCAGAGACGAAGTACCTGAAGTGCGTGATCATGCAGGTGCTGGGGTAGGCCTTTAGTATGAATGAGGCCCAACCACCACGCGCTAAAGCACGTGACGAATAAGATCCAGCACCTTCCTCGTAGTAGATCATGAGCGTGCCAGATGGCTGGGGGTGGGGCAGTTATGGTTATTCGATCCAGAGCAATTTTACGCTTCTACCGCTGGTGAAAATGTTGTTGCAGATGGTTGCTGATTTGCCGGTTGCCAGCTCCAGTATGCGTATTCCCGGGGTCCACCTTTGGCTTGTGAATGGGTTTGCCGTTCCAATATATGCGATGTATTTTCCGTCGGGGCTCCATGCCATGCTACTGCTGCTAGTAACCCCCGGTGCTTTAAGAGTAGATGATACTTTTGAGGCAATTTCTGTCATCATGATGTGGTTATAATCACTTGTAATTCCGGCATATTTACTACCATCAGGGCTAAATGCCGGAAAACTTTTTAGAGATGTTAGTGGAATTTCACTTTTAACTTCAGTATTATACAGACGAAGTTCTCGATCTTTGTGATAGACAATAAATTTCGCATCATTGCTGATATCAATCCAATAAGACTCTACAGGTTCTGGCAGTTGCTTTTTCGGATTCAATAATCTTGAATAAAGAGCATGTTGCTCAGCTGGGAGATTTGTATCTGTCATGAGGTATCCAGTGAGTGTCGTATTATCGATTTTTAAAAGATATTCTTTTTCGTCCAATATTCCAATGAGTTGCTTATTGACGAATCGAATATTTTGACGGCTTAGAAGCACATTATCTTTTGTTGTAAGTTTGTCCAGATGAGCTGTTTTTACATCAATGATGTCTTGATTGTTGTCCCAATATGCAATTACGCGTCCACCGGCACGTTCTTTTACATCATTGTTCTCATTGAAAAGATTGGGAATATAGATTAAACCGCAGAGAGTAAGGGAAATTGCAGCATAACTGGCACTGTTCATCATAGCCGAGAGCTTGAGTGCCTTTTTTGCCCCGGTAATATCCAAAGTTTCTCGAAACGATGCCCAGAGGAGCAGGGCTTCGATGAGGATTGTCAGACCGAAGGAGATGAGCAGAGAATACCATAAGATTCCGCCATGGAGATCCGCGGGTAAACGAAATAAGCTGGTAAATGCATTGAGCCCAAACAGCCCCCAAAACAGTTTTATTTTTGTTCCAACTACGAGGTAACGTTGAAGGACGAACGACTCAATCAATGCAATAACCATCAATACTGGTACTGTTACCAGCATTGTAACTACATACATTGACCAGAAAGTAGGTGCAACGATAATGTCTACCAGCGTGGGAGCAAATAAATTTGCATGTGCTGCCAGTTGGAAAAAGAGCAGGAAACCGAGAACTGCTAATAGACGATTACGCATTGTGATCCTCTTTCCAGACCAATGCTACAACAATTGTGGATTAATCGCAACAAAAAGGTTCCTGGCCGGAGTATCGTCTATAGTGCCTGTTCCGTTCACCCATCCAATGAGGACGGCTGTCGCTAAAAACGTTATTCCTGCAGGGGGTGGGGCAGTTATGGTTATTCGATCCAGAACAATCCTATGTTTTGTCCGCTAGTCATCAAGTTGTCATATATTGTGACTGATTTGCCGGTAGCTATCTCTGCAATCCGTATACTGGGATACCAGTTGTGTCGGGTGAATGAGTTGGCTGTACCTGTATGTGCGATAAACTTACCGTCTGGACTCCAGGTGATATCAGACGCATTTCCGCCCATAGCCCTAATTTGCGTAAAAGATTTTTGGGTTATATCGTATACCATGATATGCTCACAATCATTAGTATAACCAGCGATTTTGCTGCCATCCGGGCTAAAGGCCAGCTTTCCGTACAGATTGGGAAACGGCAATGTGCTTTTGTCTACCAGATTGTATAGGCTAGGTTCACCCCCATTTCTATTCTCGTAAGTGATTAGTTTTCCGTCAGGGCTAATTTCTGTCCAGGGAAAAACATCTGGATTAGCTAGTAATTTTTCGGTATTTAACTGTGCCGAGTATAATCGGCGTTGTTCCTCGCTAAGTTTTGCTTTAGCTAATTCCTCACCGGTAAGAACACTTCCATTCAACTGGAGTATCATTTCGCCATCTGCAGTGCATCCTAATATGTTATGGCCAGTGTTTTTTAGATTATTAAGAACGAAGGTGTCCTTATTATTGCTGGTAATCCTTTGAATATGTCCAGTCCGCACATCGATCACATAATTGACGTTATATCCGCACGTGATAATCCTTCCACTGGCTCGTTTTTTTACTCCATAGCTTTCGGTGAATAATCGGGGAATAAAAATGAGGCTACAGAGAGTGATAGCAACTACGGTGTAACTTACACTATTCATAATTGCGGAGAGTTTGAATGCTTTCCGCGCCCTGGTGATATCAAGTTGCACCCGAAGAAAACCCCACAGCAGTAATGCTTCAAAAACTATCGTTAAAATGTAGGCAATTGCCAGGGAATACCATAGCATAGGATAGTTGAAGTTCGTGGGCAAGCGGAATAGACTCGTAATAATATTAATGGTAAGCAGCCCAGCGTATAGTTTCTTTTTGGTTCCTACCTTCAGAAAACGCTGGATTGTTAACGTCTCGATATAGGCAACTGCCATCAGAATCGGCCCTGTTACCAGTATTGTAACTACATACATTGACCAGAAAGTAGGTGCAACGATAATGTCTACCAGTGTCGGAATATATATATTGGCGTGTGCCGCCAATTGTGCGCAAAATAGTAGGGCAAAAACTGCTAATAGACGATTACGCATTGTGATCCTCTTTCCAAACCAATGCTACAACAATTGTAGATTAATCGCAACAAAAAGGTTCCTGCAACCATTTACCGAATAATGGTGTCAAAGAACATGAGGACAATAGGTATGATTCGCACTTTTCTGCTCTGCGCGCTCTTTTCGCTATGCTGTACCATGGCATCCCTGGCGGTTGATACCCCCACTATCGTCATTGACCCGGCTACCGTGGTGGGGCAGGCGGGGTTTATCCGCGTGGGCAAGTCTACCGGTGGGTTCTGGTGGATGATTGACGCGCAGGGGAAGCCGTTCTTCTATAAGGGGGTGGCGGGGATCAACCGCGCTGGTACCACGGGGGGCAGGCGCGCCACCCCGGGGCCGTATGCGGCTACTGTCGACAATAAATACGGCTACGCCACCAGCCCACAACCATTTGTGAAGGCGGAAGTGGAGCGGCTGCAACAATGGGGCTTCAACAGCATGGGGGCCTGGACTACCAGCGAATTCTTCGACCAGGGGATGCCCTATACCGAGATTCTGGAGAACTTCTACCTGGGGCCAGCGCTGGCGGATATTGGCCCGGAGGCCGATGTCGAGGGTGGCTCGCGTATGTCATTGCCGGATGTTTTTGATCCGGCATGGGCACAGCATGTTGATGAAAAAGCCAAGTTGCTCTGCACCCCGCTGCGCGAAAGCAAGCAGCTGGTGGGCTACTTCACCGACAACGAAATAGGCTTCCCGAGTATTATCGGCCAGGAGCAATCCATCAACTTGCAGGCGATCACTGTACCGCGTGGCGAGATGCGTCCCTCGCTGCTGCAACTATGCCTCACCGCTGATCCTAAACGGGCGGCCTACATTGCCGCATGGGATTTCGTGCGCAAGCGCCACCCCGGTACAGACGCGGCCATCGCCGCCGCGTGGGAGGTGCAGTTCTCCAGCGCGAAAGAGTTCGCGGATCTTACCCGCACGGTGACGGTAGTCTCCCCCGGATATCGCGCCGATGATGACGTTTTTACGCGCGAGTTCGCCGGGCGTTACTTCCGCATCTCTGCAGAAGCTATTCGCAAATATGACCCCAACCACCTGATCCTCGGTTGCCGTTTCGGTGCCCCGCCGTCGTTTATCGTGCTGGAGGAGCAGGCGAAGTATGCTGATATCATCACCGCCAACAACTACCAGGATGATATGTATGAGCGGATGAACCAGTATTATCTGCATACGCAGAAGCCGATATTGGTCGGAGAATTTGCCTGGACGATGGATTACTTCTACCGCTTTGGCTTGCCGCTGGAGCCACCGCACGGTTTTACCAGCTTAATGCGCATGGAAGCGAAAGGCAAGATGACGCTGGAGCACGCGTTCCAACACCCCGGCATCGTCGGCTATACCTGGTACCGCTGGGTGAAACCAACGAATGACGCCCGCGGGCTGGGGCTGGTGGACAACAACGATACTCCCAACACGGCACTGCTGAAGCCATTGTCCGCAGTGAATCGCAGTGCAGAGCCGCTGCGGATCGCAGCAGAAACAACACGCAATGTCACCACCCCGCTGAACGGCACCGCGCTCATCACCATCCGCGGTTGTCGGCCGGGTGGCGGTGCGGTGATATCAAATTACAACAAAATATCGCTAGCCGCCCGTTGCCGGGCAGGTGTCTGGGAGAAGCAGCTGCTCAGTAGCTATCCGGGTGGAGAGATCACCCAGGTGAAGACCACCGGCCTGCAGACCACCATGGTGCTGCATCTGGTATACTCACCCGACCGCAACGGCACCGTACTCAGCGGTGACCTCACCTGCAACCTCATCCGCCGTGGCGATATGCTGGAAGGCCCCTGCAGTGGTGTGCTGGGTGGCAAAACCGTTTTGGGCCAGGCAACTGTATGGGTGGGGGCGCTGGACAACCTGCCGAGTGCCACCTTCAGCGCGCGCAATAGAGGCGCAGTCGTGGGGCGATAGCTGGTAGAGGTAATTGCAAAACCACCTTAAATCAGACCTGGGGCAACGCCCTAGGAGTTATGAAATCACATCGGTACTTCAATTTTTTGTCGTAAACCTTGCATATACGGGAAACTCGTGGTAGTATAATTTTTCATGGGTGAAGACGCGTGTTTTACCCGGGGTGGAGGCAGAAATATTGCGGCTATGTATCGCTAGCCTGCTTGTCATCATCAGTCTTATGATTGTCCACGCGGATATACTGATGATCGGTGTGCTAAAACAGGATCTTCCCGCTCCATTTTTGATGGATAACGGGGAGGTTGTCGCGCCCGCTGCGGCAGCTCTGCCGGCGTTGGGGGCGCAGCTCACTGTCGCCAAGGACGACCTCACACTCACCACCGGCCTGGGCAATGTCATCAAATTGCAGGTCGGCTCCCGTGCGGTCACCGTCGATGGGAAAAAGCTTAACCTCCCTGCCGCTCCTCAGTTGATCGATGATAAGCCGTGGCTCCCGTTAACATCCCTCACACCCTGGCTGGGGGTGAACTCGCGCTACGATGCTAATTCCAGAACACTTACCCTCTCCCCCTGGTTGAAGGTAGCAGTAGAGGCACGTAAGGGTGGGGTAGCTATCTTCGCACGTAGTGTAGTGGCTATCAGCTATAAAACCGAAACCCTGAAGGATAGCAATAATACCATGCGGGCGATCTTCGATTTTGCCGGAACTGCCCAGCGGGGCGACGGGACAATTGAAGTCGGGCAGTCTCAACTGGCGAAGGTTCGCCAGTCGCAGCATAATGAGATGGATCCCCCCTGCACGCGGATGGTGCTGGATCTGATGGATCAGAAGGTCGCGATTACCCCCACCGCCGGGGATGACGGGCGCGTACTCATCATTGCGATAGGTTCCCCGGAGAGCATCGCCCTGCCGCCGGGATTTTTGCCAGGATCAGAGAAGCCCTCGGGTGAGGTGGTCATCTATCTCGATGCCGGGCATGGCGGCAAAGATAGCGGGGCAATAGGGCCGAATGGTGTGCGTGAGAAAGATATTAACCTTGATATCGTCAACCGGACTGATACCCTGTTGCGCGCTGCCGGTTTCAAGACTATGCTCACACGAAATGATAACAGCACCGTTGCACTATATGATAGACCATGGAAAGCAAATGCGGGGAAAGTGACCTTGTTCGTCTCGGTACATTGCAACGCCTATGCTGCACAATCAGCAGATGGCACCGAGGTATATTACTACACCGCACAGAGCAAAGCGCTGGCGAAAGCGATACACGATGCGGTGCAGGAGAAGCTGTGTCGTGATGATCGCGGTGTTAATAGCGAGCACGACTTTGTAGTAATTCGCGAATCAACGATGCCGTCTGCATTGCTGGAGACCGCGTTTATCAGCAACCCGACCGAGGAAGCCCTTCTCAATACCGAGGAGTTCCGCCAGCGCGCCGCCGAGGGCATATTCCTCGGCATCAAACGCTACCTGGGGAAATGAGCATGGATTCATTCACCACCGTGCAGACGCTCGGGCTGGCCGGTGCCATCGCCCCGCTCTTCCCCGACGGACGCAGCCGATTGATTCATGGCGACTGCCTGCAGGTGATGCGTGCGTTGCCCACCGCATCCTTCGACGTGCTCTACCTTGATCCACCATTTTTCAGTGGTAAAGATTACGCGCTGCACAACAGCTCCCCGGAGACGGTGCACTCCTTCGCCGACACCTGGGCGGGGGGGCTGACGGAGTATCTGGGCTGGCTGGAGGAGCGGCTGGTGGAGATGCACCGGCTGCTGCACCCCACTGGGGCGATCTTCGTGCATCTGGACTGGCATGCCACACACTATGTGAAGGTGATACTGGATCGGCTCTTCGGCTACGATAATTTCCAGAATGAGTTCATCTGGTACTACTCCGGTGGTGGAGCCTCGAAGACCCGTTTCGCGCGCAAGCATGACAACATCCTCTACTACACGAAATCAAAAACTAAGTGGAAATTCTACGCCGACCGCGTGCGTGTGCCCTATAAATGGACGGATGGCCAGCCGCGCGCCGACGGCAGTGCGCGCAACCTGGAGAAGGGCAAGCTGCCTGATGATGTGTGGGAACAGCACGGCCTGCTGCCCTGGGCACAGGAGAGCCTGGGCTACCCGACGCAGAAGCCGGAGACGCTGCTGGAACGCCTGCTGCTGGCCACCAGCGATGAAGGGGATGTGGTGGGCGATTTCTTCTGCGGCAGTGGCACCACCGCCGCAGTAGCGCAACGCCTGGGCCGTCGCTGGGTCACCGCCGACGAGTCGCGCATCGCCATCAGCCTGGCTGCCGAACGGCTGGTGGAGGTGGTCTGCCCCGGCAGCATCCCGCGCCCATCCCTAGTCCGCTCGCGTGCATTGGCCCAAACCCGCTTCGAGGCCATCCTCGCCGACGAGGAGCGGCTGGGCCTCACGCCCGAGATGCTGGAAGTGGCGCAAGCCTGTTCAAATATGGGGTTTGCGGTGGAAACACTGTGCCATGGTCGTCCCGCCCATGAGAACGGGCTATGTGAAAAGCGTTGAAGGGAATGCAAAGAAACTAGGAGCCAGTCGCCTTCTTCAGTTCCTCATATGCCGCTGAGTTCTTCACTTTGTCGTTCAATTCGGCGTATTCCAGCGCGATTTTGCCTTCTTTGGATTTCATCTTTGCGTCGGCACCCGCCTGAAGCAGGATGGTGATTATCTCGGGGTTTTTGTTGTTGCGCGCGGCGAGCATCAGGGGTGACCAGCCGGCATTTTCCTGGTCGTTCACATTCGCACCGGCTGTCAGCAGCGCGGTAATTACTTCGGGGTTGGTGTTGTCCTGCGCGGCGTAGATCAGCGGGGTCTCGCCCTCACCGCATCTTTCGTTCACCTTCGCCCCTGCCTGCAGCAGTGCTTCGGTTACTTTTGCGTTCGCGTTATGGCGGGCGGCGAACATCAGCGGGGTGTCGCCGTTGCGGTCGCGGTCATCAGTTTTCGCACCGCTTTTGGTCAGTGCGGTGATCACTTCGCCGTTCTTGTTATACTCCGCTGCGAGCATCAGTGGCGTCATGAGGTCAACATTTTTGTCGGCCACCCCCGCGCCCGCTAGCAGCAATGCACTGGTAACGCGTGGGTCGCTGTGGTAGCGTGCGGCATACATCAGCGGGGTATTGCCGTCCTTGTCTTTGTCGGCGATATTGGCCCCTGCTTGCAGCAAGGCGCTGATAGTCTCGACGTCCCGGTTTTCCAGCAGCGCCACCATCAGCGGTGACATGCCGGTTTTGTCGTGGGCGTTCACCTGCGCACCGCGCATCTTCGCTGCATTGATATCGGTGGCAGTGCCGGTTTTGGCCAGGGTGAAGATATCGGCGGGCATGCTGGCGAGGTAATAACCCACAGCAGCCAGCAGCACCAGCAGTGCGGCAATCCCCATTATTATCCACTTATTGTTCTTTTTATTCATTCTTCCCCGCTAACTCGCAATAGAGCGACCAGACGGTGCGCACGTAGTTCTGCGTCTCTTTGTAGGGTGGGATACCGCCGTATTTGCGCACGGCACCGCATCCGGCATTATATCCCGCCAGCGCCAGCTTCACATCGCCGAAGGTATCCAGGCAGTCACGTAGCTCGCGTACGCTGCCTTCGATGTTCTGCTCCACGTCGAAGATATCCGTGATGCCCATGCCGGCTGCGGTTCCCGGCATCATTTGCCCCAGCCCGCTGGCCCCGGCGGAGGAGACGCAGTATTGATCGAAGTCAGACTCGGCGCGGATGAGCGCGAAGATCAGGCGCGGATCCATATCCATCTCCGCGCTTTTCTGCAGGATGTTATAGGCAATGCCATACCGCGCATTGTAGTCCAGATGGTGGTTATACTCGCTGATGCGCTCGGCGTAGGCGTTCACCACATCACCGCGCAGGTGACTCGGCAGAGCTACACTCGGCGCCGGTGCTGGTGCAGGTGGTGCAACAATCACGGGCACCTCGGGCGGCGGCGGCACGGTTGCCACGTAGGATAGCATCGGCAGCGCAGGCTGGGTGGGGATATCATAGTCACCCACGGTGGTGAGGGCCAGGCATTGGAGCAGTTCACCGCCATCCGCCGGTACCCGCGCCAGCGTCTGCAGCGTATAGCCCCCCTGCAGCATCGGGTCAGGTAATGCATAGAGCACCGTCACCAGCTGATTGCCGGGTAGCATAAGCATGAACCCCAGCCCGTTTTTGCCATCAAAGGTGCAGGCAACCGTACCCTCCAGCTCCAGCGTTTTTCCCGATAGGTCGGCCAGTTGCGCATTCACTTCTACGCCATTCTGCAGCGAAACCGGGCTTACCGTCCCACGCACGCGCAGATACTCCCCGCGCGGGATAGCCGACGTTATGGTCGACGCCAGCGCAAGCAGCAATAATGCCCAGTATATTCGGACAGATAGGTTCATGGGATAACTGTAACACAGTTGGGGGGAGGGGTAAAGAGTAGAGGCAACAAAGGAAGTGGACTTTGAAAAGATCGTAAGTATATCTTGTATCTTTCCCAATCCAGTGCTATAGTAGAAGCACCTATTCACCCTATGGGTGATGTTTGTTGTTACAGGTTATGGGGAATGCTACCTATTGGAGAGGTGTGGTGCGGTATATATTTAAGTCGCACAAATTGGAAAGGCTTTACTATCAGGACGCAAATGATCACCACTACCCCGAAGCTGTAGTGGATGCGTTTTTTGATGTAATGGGGAGTATTGAAGCTGCTCTCGATATACGTGATCTGTATGCTTTGAAAGGGTTGCGCTTTGAGAAACTGAAGGGTAGCCGAAAAGAGCAATATTCACTTCGGTTGAACGTTCAATTTCGTTTGATTGTAACCATTGAGCTTGATAATCAGGGAAAGTATCTAATGGTTATTAAGATTGAAGATTATCATTAGCAGATGATAGATGAGAGGAGTTGCACATGCATAATGTCCCTGCCCGTTTGACTACCCCAGGGCGAATTCTGGCTCGAGAACTGGACGCGCGCGGGTGGACGCAAAAAGAACTAGCTACAATCATGGGACGCCCCGTGCAGGTAGTAAACGAAATTATCAATGGCACCAAGCAGATTACCCCAGAGACAGCAATTGCCTTTGCGGATGCATTTGGCGCTTCTGCTGAATTCTGGCTGAATCTAGAATCAAACTACCGGCTTAATTTGGCACGACGAGAGCAATCAACGCAAGATATTATTCGAAAAAGTCGTCTCTATTCTCTGGCGCCGATTACAGAAATCAGCAAACGGGGATGGATAACCCCAGGTAATTCTATCGACGAACTCGAAGAAGCTTTATGTCGATTCCTGGGCGTTACAACGGTAGAGGAAACCCCTGAATACGCGGTGAGCTTTCGCCAGTCAGGTGATCGTTCGCCTGAAACCAACGCGCAGATTGCCTGGTTAGCTCGTGTTCGGCAGCTGGTATCAGCGCAGGAAGTCGGTGTTTTTGATCGGAATCAGCTGTGTAATTCGATTCCCGAGTTGTTAAACCTTTCCGAAAGTACGGCAGGAATAGCTATGCTTTCTCAACGGTTGGGTGATTTGGGAGTGCATTTCGTCGTTGTACCACACTTGCCGAAAACATATATTGACGGCGCAACATTCTTTCTGGATGATAACCCGGTGATTGCGCTGTCACTTCGTTATAACCGGATCGACTCATTCTGGTTTACGTTTGCGCACGAGCTCGCGCATGTATGTGCTGGACATAAGGGATTGCAAGTTGATAATCTCGATCAAAAGGATGAGGATATTACCACTGAGGAGCGGAAGGCCAATGAATTAGCAGCGCAGTGGTTAATTCCTACAGATAGACTCGGGGGATTCATCACCGCAGCGCGACCGTATTACACCTACGCAGAAATTGAGAAATTTGCAAAGTCTATACATCGACACCCTGCGATAATTTGTGGCCGTTTGCAGCGCGAAGGAATAGTGCCGTATAATCGCCGTAAATATTCAGAGCGTGTGAGTACATTTGCTTAGATATTTCCCAGGAGAGGAAACGGTGATGATTTTATTCGGCGGGTTATAGTGGGAGTATGCATACAACCTGAAAACCATACGTCCAAGCCCGCACCAAACTCAAAACGCGCTGATACGGCTAATTACCATTTAATCGAAATTATAACTCTTCCCCGGATGAAATTCGGGGAAGAGTTTTTTTTGAGGTCATGAGTTCCCCTCCGGGGAGGGGCATTTCCTGGAATTTCCTAACACCATGTCCACAAATCCCCACAAATGTTTTAGCACTCGCCTATTGACACTGCTAATTTCTTTGTTATAATAAGGCCGTAGTTAGCAGTCTCTGTGTGTGACTGCTAATTCTAGTGTCGGGAAAAGCCCGGCGCTGGGCAATACAAGATTTGAGGAGGAGGAATATCATGCTCAAACCGTTAGGTGACAAGATCGTCGTGAAGCCGGCTGTTGCGGATGAAAAAACCGCAGGCGGCATTTACGTCCCTGACACTGCCAAGAAGAAGTCCACCGAGGGCGAAGTCGTCGCTGTGGGCCGTGGCAAGTTCGAAAATGGCGCTATCGTAGAGCCGGAAGTCAAAGTGGGTGACGTGGTCATCTACAGTAAGTACGGCGGCACCGAAGTAACCATTGGCGGCGTAGACTACGTGATCCTGGACGAGGACAGCATTCTGGCGGTGAAATAGGGCGTAAAGCCTTATCCCGTCCCATTCTATACTGAAGGAGTTTTTAAAATGGCGAAAATTATTGCATTTGATGAAGAAGCCCGTCGCTCACTTGAGCGTGGCGTAAATATCGTGGCTAAAGCAGTGAAGACCACGCTGGGGCCACGTGGCCGCAACGTAGTATTGGCGAAAAAATGGGGCAGCCCGACGATCACCAAAGATGGCGTCACTGTCGCCAAAGAGATCGAACTGGAAGACCCGTATGAGAACATGGGCGCACAGCTGGTGAAGGAAGTCGCTTCCAAAACCAACGACGTGGCCGGCGATGGCACCACCACCGCCACCGTACTCGCCCAGTCGATCCTGAAGGAAGGCCTGCGTGCTATCGCTGCTGGCGCTAATCCGTTGAGCGTGAAGCGCGGTATCGACAAAGCTGTCGAAGCTGTGGTTATCCGCATCAAAGAGCTTTCCCACCCGGTAAATGGCAAAGACGACGTCGAGAATGTCGCCTCTATCAGCGGTAACGATCCTGAAATTGGCCAGTACGTCGCCGAAGCGATGGACAAAGTGGGCAAAGACGGCGTCATCACCATCGAAGAGTCCAAAGGCACCGACACCACGGTCACCGTGGTCGAAGGTATGCAGTTCGACAAGGGCTACATCAGCCCGTACTTCGTGACCGACCCCGAGCGCATGGAAGCCGTACTGGAAGAGCCGATGATCCTGCTCTTCGAGAAAAAGATCTCCAGCATTCAGGACCTGCTCCCAGTATTGGAGAAGGTCGCCAGCCTGCGCAAACCGCTGCTCATCATTGCCGAGGATATCGATGGTGAAGCCCTCGCTACCCTGGTACTGAACAAAATGCGCGGCGTGCTCAATGTAGCTGCTGTTAAGGCTCCGGGCTTCGGCGATCGCCGCAAAGCCATGATGGAAGACATCGCCATCCTCACCGGCGGCCAGTTCATCACTGAAGACCTCGGCCTGAAGCTGGAAGGCGTCACCGTTGACATGCTCGGTTCCGCCCGCAAGGTCACCATCGCCAAGGACAACACCACTGTTGTTGAAGGCAAGGGCGATATGGCATTGGTGAAGGCGCGCATCGAACAGATCCGCGGCGCTGTCACCAAGACCGAATCCTCTTACGACCGTGAGAAACTCCAGGAGCGCCTGGCCAAGCTCTCTGGCGGCGTAGCCGAGATCAAGGTCGGCGCAGCCACCGAGACCGAACTGAAAGAGAAGAAGCACCGCTTTGAAGATGCCCTGTCCGCCACACGCGCAGCAGTGGAAGAAGGCATCGTTCCGGGCGGCGGCGTCACCCTGGTCAACGCTATCCCAGCACTGGAAGCAGTCATGGCGGAAATCTCCAAGCTGCCTGCCAGTCTGGCTACCGACCTGAAGATGGGCGTCGATATCGTCAAGCGCGCTCTGGAAGAGCCATTACGCCAGATCGCCGCTAACGCAGGCCAGGAAGGCAGCGTAGTAGTAGACAAAGTCGCTAACTGTGGCAAAACCGGCTGGGGCTACAACGCCCTCACCGATGTCTACGGCGACATGCTCGAAATGAAAATCGTCAACCCGGCGAAGGTCGAACGCTCTGCTTTGCAGAACGCCGCGTCCATCGCCGCCATGGTGCTCACCACCGAGGTGCTCATCGCCGACAAGCCGGAAGAGAAATCCGCATCTGCCATGCCTGGTGGCGGCGGTGGCTACGGCGACATGGGAATGGGAATGTAAGTCAGCTGCCGGCTGATTGAGCGGAATATGACCCCCGCCTTCTCTCCTGTTTTTGGGGGAGGGCGGGGGTTATTTGCATTCTATGGGCTCAGGCCAGGAAGGTTTTGGCGAATAAAGCTACTCCGATTGAGTAGAACGTTTCAATAAATGAAACGTTCAGTGCTGATGTCACTTTCAACATATTTTTCATAGGCGTTCCCTCCTTTAATGCAAACGACGCAAATTTCAAGCCGATTAATTCGGCTAAGGACGCTAATGCAAAAAAAGTTATTTTTACCAAACCTTCTGAATCCCAGTCTCCTGGCCTCAGACCACAGAAAACCATCTGTATCTAATGACATAATACCATAATATAGTTACTGATGTAAGCAGTTGAATGGGGCGCTGTATAGATATTGCACCAAAAAGAAGACAAACTAGTCGAATATATAATTATACATTTGTTGTGACAATCCCTTTCAAACCATCAATCAGCTTGCGGAAACTGGGGGAGGCGTTATGTTGAAGCGAAATGAATGGCCCGATTTTCTCCGCCCATTCATGCTTGATTTGGCCAGGTAGCGGCCAGCCTGCTTTTTTGACTTTAGCTGAACCGCCGGGATAGATTGCATCGGCTAATAGTTCCCAGGTATCACATTGACTATCCTGCAAATAACGATCAAGGACATCTCGCTTGGCATGTGGGTAGGCTCGAAGTAATGCATTTCTATCGCCCAGGTACCAGGCCTCTATTTCTTCAATAGCCAAGCGGAAGAGGGTATTGGGGAGCGAGTCGCAATTATCAGCAAGCTCTCTTAATTCCTGCAGGAATGAGCTACAATCACGTTTATCTACGTCGAGTACTACGACCACAGCATCAATTCCCCGTGTATTGCGATACCCGCGTAACAACCGAGGCAACTGATCCAGCAGAATCCTTTTATTGGGATCACTCCTGGGGTTTAAGCCCTTGGGAATATGCCCTTCGCCTTTGTAATGATGCAATCTCCAGGTATGTGACTCGCCGTATGGCCCGATAATCTGGGGTATAAGCAACTCCATTAATTTCGCACCAGAGCTATCTTCAACCAAAAATTCGATATGCATGCCTACTCCGCATCCAGATAATCGCTATACCAGAGTCCACCTAGCGGCAGACCTTCAGCCACCAAATTCTTAACTAATTCAATGTCGGAGACTCGGCGAATAGTAGAGTAGCCATCATCACCTTTTTCCAGTATCCAGACTTCTTCTGCCGATAATGCATCGACAAAATATGGCTGGTGGGTAGTGGCGAAAATCTGTGGCGCATTTTTCTTCCCGGTAGCATGCGAGCGGAATTCCTGAGCTAATGTCTCAAGTAGTTTGTGGTATAAGCCGTTTTCCGGTTCCTCGATGCAAATAAACGGAGGTGGATCAGGATCCTCCAGCAGCAACAGGTAGGCAAATACCTTCAATGTCCCATCGGACATCTGTTGGGCAAAAAATGGGTCATGAAAAGCGCCGTCGTTGAAGCGGATCAGTACTCGTTTATCATCAGTGACGAGGGTTTCAATACTCTTAATTCCGGGAATTTTCGCAGCAATTCTATCCAAAATTGATTTAAAACGTGCTTTATGCTCTCGCTCCATGAATTGGACTACATTGCCGATATTATCGCCATGAATATTCAGATGCTTCTGTGGTCCAGCCGAAGGTAGGCTACGCGCGGCGTCAGGATAGAAGTAGGATAGGTACCAACCTTTGAGGAAATCCCGAAAGCGCTTGATACGCGGATGTTCCTTCAATGTCCCCAAGGTAGCGATACCAAGTTGCCGCAAATCTGTTAATTCGATAGATTCCTGCGCCCGATCTTCTTCCCCCTCTATCTCTACTGCTTCTTCTCCCGCCCATACCAGTCCTTTGCCGTGATTCAAGCGAAGAAAGGGGAAAGGTCTACCGTAAGATTGTCCTTTTCGTCTTTGTTTTAATACCTCGGAGATGACATATGGACGCCCGGATTCATCTGATGCTATGGATAGCTCGTAAGTTATAGGGCGTTCATTGGGCGCTTCGCGGTAATATATTTCAAAGTGGATGGGTTCGTTGTAGCTTATGGAGCGTAAACGCTCGAACCCTCCGCGTTGTTTCATATCGCAGGCGGTTTCAACATCAAAAGCAAGGCAGTCAGCAATGAATCCAAACGCATCAAAGAGGGTACTTTTTCCAGTACCATTTTTCCCAATTACTACTGTAAATGGTGTTAACGGCGCACCACTTTGCATATTTGAGAGTCGACCAAGCGTTACATCGCGGAGTACGCGGTAATTCTGAACACGAAAACCTTCAATTAATGCCATGATTCATCCTCAAAGGGCATGTGCCCATGTTAATTTTACCATAAAATTCAATATAGTTTCACCACACCTACCCCTACCGTACCACCAGCTCCATCTCCCCGATCAGAATCTTATCCCCGATCTTCAGGACTTGCTCGTTGATTACTCGCCCGTTTACTAGTGAGCCGTTTTTGCTCCCCTGGTCACGTAGTACCCAGGAGCCGTCTTCCCAGAAGATTTCGGCGTGGTGGCGGCTTACTCCTACGCCCCGGATGATCAGCAGGTTGTCGTCGGCACGCCCGATTGTCAGGTTGTCGCGCAGGGCGATGACGCGGCCTTTTTCGCTGCCGGTCAGCAGTACCAGCTCGCAAGGTGGGGTTGTGGGCTTGCGTTCGGGCGTTTTTTCATCATAGCTCCGCAGCACCGAGGGAGCCGGTGGGGCGCTGGGGGTGGCGTTGGGGTCGGCATTGACGCTGAAGAGCAGCTCATTCGGCTTCAGTGTGGCGTCCTCCAGCAGGCATACGGCGAAGGGGCCGACGGCGGTGTATTTGTGCTCAGTGGCGTAGTCTTGCAGGTACTGCTCCAGTTCGCCCAGCAGGCGACTGCTGAATTCATTGAAGGTGGCGAAATTCACGGGGGACAAGTGCACGGTGTAGACGTTGGGGATGATGATCGAGGAGACGCTGACGTTACGGTGTGTCTCCACCTCGCGCGTCAGCCGTTTGGCGATCTCGATAGGCTGCAGTTGTGTGCGGAAGGCACGCGAGAACACGCCCTCCACCACACCTTCCAGCGTCCGTTCCAGTTTTCCCAGCAGATCCATAGTCGCGCCATCCCTTTTTGTTAAATCTCAACTAGTTGTAAGCATAAAAAATCTAGTATTATTGAGCTGATCAGTCTCCATGTAGCTTTTTAATTCAGTCTATCGTTACTTAGCAATGCAGCTATGCTCAATAATTAATTTTTGTTGTAACTTACGCAGGGTTTCCGTGCGCTCTTGAAAGTAACGCACCTTTTCGTCTCGACTCATTGTCGCCAGCTTCGCTTGGACAATCTCAGCCGCTTTATGCTTCATTTCAACACAATCAAATTTTTTATCACTAATCATCACTCAATACCTCCAGCGGTGAATGGATAGCGATGGCGCGATATCAAGATAAACACGAATGGTATGCATCATTAGCATCATTATATCATAAACTTAGTCGGTTCAGCAGATTCCCCATGCGCTGCATTGCCGTCTCTATCAGCGGTAATGCAGTGGCATAACAACAACGTATATACCCTTCGCCGCAGGCTCCAAATCCGCTGCCGGGCAC
>JBBQQW010000006.1:0-29399 GCA_038215455.1 Armatimonadota bacterium | reverse complement strand
AGGTGAAGCCGGAGGAGCTATTCGATTGGCCGGTCTTCCTCGGGGCGATGTATAAGCCGCGTGCCGACGCCGCCCTCGTCTTCAGCAGCGACATCGCCTCCGGGCTACTCGCTGGATACACCTGGGCCAAGCATCGCTATGGCTTCAATGACAACGGCGCCGCCTTTCTGCTCACCGATCATCTGCGTGCCGACGCCGGTATCTCCCCCGCCCGTGCGCAGGCGCTGGTGCAGGCGATAGGCGTGGCGGAGGGCGCGCGGGTGCCGGTGCCGCAATTGCCCCGCGAGGCCAACGACGCCGCCCAGCGCACTCTGCAGGCGCGGGGGATTGCCCCCAGTGATACCATGGTGTTGCTCTGCCCCGCAACAGTACAGAAACTGGCCTGGCCCAACGCGCACTGGGAAGAGCTGGTGCGAGCATTGCAGGATGAGGGCGTTTGCCTGGCGGTATTGGAGCCGTGTGAGGTGCAACTGCCCGCGAATACCCCGGTACTAAGTATGCCGAAAGATACGCTGGAGTTGGCCGCATTGCTAAATCATGCCAGCGTCGTCGTCGCTGCGGACAGCCCGGTGCTGCATCTGGCGGATCTGCTGGAGATATCTGCTGTAGGAATATATGGCCCCACTACTCCAGAGGAGTGTACACTCCCGCTGCTGTCCGGCGAGCGTCGTCCGCTCTGTCATGAGATGAATTGCCGCCCCTGCCCGGAGACCCCCTGCCCGGAGAAACTTTGCCTGCAGGCCATCACCCCCGAGCAAGTTATCAAGGCAATCAAGGAATTACTGCGTTTGTAGCATTTTTATTGCAGGTAACCAGTACCGAGAAGAGAAAAGTAATATATCCCGAATGGGAACATATGGAGGATATTAAGATGTCAAGTTTTGTAGACGTATCTGCCGCTTCGTTCGATGCGGAAGTTTTGAAATCAACCACCCCGGTGTTGGTGGATTTCTGGGCGGTGTGGTGTGGCCCGTGCCGCGCATTGTCGCCCGTGCTGGAGGCCGTGAGTGCGCAACTGGGCACCGCGGTGAAGATGGTGAAGGTGAATGTGGATGACAACCAGGCACTGGCCGGCCAGTTCGGCGTGCAGTCCATCCCCACGCTCATCCTCTTCAAGGGTGGGCAGCAGGTAGACCGCATCGTCGGCGGACGCTCACAGGCGGATATGCTTAGCTGGATTAAAAGCAAAATATAAGGACACAGATGACCACAAATATATATGATTTGGCCATTATCGGTGGTGGCCCCACCGGGTTGACCGCTGCCATCTACGCCGCCCGCGCCAGTCTGCGGACGGTGCTGCTGGAGCGTTTCCTGCCCGGCGGGATGGTCAGCAACACCATGATGGTGGAGAACTACCCGGGCATACCGGAGATCAGCGGTGCGGAACTGGGTGAACGCTTTCACGAGCACGCGATAAAATATGGTGCGGAGATCCGCATCGCAGGCGTGCACAGTATCGAACCCGGAGCGCCAGTGCGCCTGACGCTGGAGGACGGCACCATCATGGAGGCGCGCGCGGTACTCATCGCCACCGGGGCGCACGCACGTCACCTGGATGTCACCGGCGAATTAGAATACGCGGGCATGGGGGTGAGCTATTGCGCTGTGTGCGACGGCTGGGCCTTCCGCGACAAGGATGTGGTGGTGGTGGGTGGTGGCGACAGCGCGGTTGAGGAGGGGCTGTATCTGGCCCGTCTGGCGCGTTCTGTCACCATAGTGCACCGCCGCGATGCCCTGCGTGCGCAGAAGATTCTCCAGGAACGTGCGCTGGCACATCCGAAGATATCCTTCCGCTGGAATTCCGTCGTCACTGATATCGACGGCGTCGAGGAAGCTGGTATGAAGCACGTCACCTGCGTACGCCTGCATGACGTGGTGACGAAAACCAATAGCGATATCGCCGCCTCCGGCGTCTTCATCTACGTCGGCATGGTTCCCAATATCGCCTTCCTCAACGACCTGGTGAAGGTAGACCATGAAGGCTTCATCGTCACCGACGCCACCTTCCACACCTCCGCCCCCGGCATCTTCGCCGCCGGCGACGTGCGCAGCGGCTCCTGGCGCCAGATAATCAATGCCGCCGCCGAAGGTGCCAAAGCCGTCCGCGAGATAGATTGCTTTTTGGAGGTATAACGTTGAAAGCCTGCCCCGGGTTTCGTATCGATTGATGATTCACCACGAAGTGGTGGGGGAATATAGCCCAGGGCGCAAGCCCTGGGGATGCAATCGAAATATTGCATTTCACCCCGAAGGGGTGACGGAAACATGCTTCCACCACCCTTTCAGGGTGGAAATTTTAAGGGCAATTCAAACCCAAGGCTCACGCCTTGGGCTATATTCCCTCACCCCTTCGGGGTGGATACCAGGGGTCGGCCACTACTCGAACCTCACCCCTTCAGCAGCTCCACATTAGCCCGCGGTATCAGTGTTGTGGTGCCGTCTGGCAGGCGGACTTCGGCGATGCGGACTTTGGCCTCGGTGGCGATCTCGCGGAGTTCGGGGGGGAGGGCGGTGATCTCGGCGAACTGGCCGAAATATGGCTCACGGATGAGGCGGACGCGCGCGCCGATGAGCAGGTCGTTGTTTTCTGCCACCGCGGGGATCTCCACCGCGTCGGCGATGGGGACGATGATCTCCGGGCGGATAACCCCGGCGCGGATCTGCGTCGCGCCGTTGATGACGGCGTCGCGCCCCTGCAGGCTGTCCAGCAGTTGGAAGGTATGGCCGGCCATGTCGATGCGCCCGAAGCCTTCGGTGAGGATGAGCGTTATCGGCACCTCCTCCTGCCCGGTGATGGCCACGCCGATATCATAGCCCAGGTAGGCGCGCAACACGGCGTCGTTCACCGCGCCGACGATCACTCCCACTGCGCCCATCTCCGCCGCCAGACGCAGCTGCGCCATATTCACCATCGCGCCTCCGAGGAGGATTTTATCGGCACAGCTGGCGTCCAGCAGGCTGCTGTCCAGCGGAGCATCCGGGCCAGCGGCCACTGTTTTTAGCACCCCGTGGCGCTCACCGCCGACGCCGAAAATCCCCTGGATCAACGCGCCTTCGGCCACGATCTCCACCCCCTCGTTGGGGAGCACGCGTTCGATGGTGCCCGCCAGATAGGCCGATAGGTTCAGTGGCAGTGGATCCTCGCGCAGGCCGATGGTGCCGGTGGCCGGGCTGATGTATTCCAGTTTGCCTGTCAGCGGAGAGGTCAAGCGTGCGCCGAAGAGGCCGAATAAGCCCTTTGTCTCCGCCAGGATGTCCCCAGCCTGCACGCGGTCGCCCACTTGCACGCGCAGCAGCTGCAGCAGGTCATCCGGGGTCACCCCCAGTTTCTCTGCCGCGCGGAATGCCGTCAAGGCCCCGGGCAGGTCGGCATGTGCCACCACCTGGCTAGCTGTCACACGCTGCCCCACGGTCACCCGCACCTCGCCCGGCAGCGGCAGTCGTCGCACTTTTCGGATAGTTGTCCGCCCGGTCACCAGCAGGCCGGGGGTATATGCTGTAGCCATGCGCCTATTGTATCACAGTAGCGGGAGACGGCAAACGAGGCCAGGTTTCCCCGGCCCCGTTTGTTCTATCTCCAGCTTGAGTTATTGGTGATTACCAGCGGCTTACCAGGCCAACGTTTACCTTGGTAGGATTCGGATAGTCTTTGCCATCGTAGTTGGTTTTGTTTTTGCTGTCCCATACGGCGGCGACATTGAGGTTGATATATTTCACCCCCAGGCTAAGGCCGGCGGTGTAGAGCAGGTTGCTGCCGTCGATGCCGACATTCTGCATGGCACCACCGCGCAGTTTGAAGAAACCGCCACCGTCGAAGCTGATACCGCCACCCAGATAACGGCTGGGGTTGCCACTGGCATCTTTGTTGACGCTTAAGTCATAGTCAGCGGCGATGTTTAGGCCTTTGGTCAGTTCCAGCGCAGCGCCGCAGCGATACAGTGGATCCAGCTTGAACACCACGGTATCGGTATCATCCTTGAATTCTGGTTTGTTAATATTCTTGGCGACAAAGCCAAGTTTTAGCTGCGGGATGAGCGGAGCATCCATGGTGGCTCCCACGTCGATACCAAGGGAGGTACTATCTGTCTGGTTATCTTTGATTCGGTCTAGTACATCCTGGAATTTCGTATCGATATCTACTGTGTCGGAATAAGTGTAGCCTACCATCGGCTTAACGCTGGCACCGATGCTGAACTTTCCAACGACTGGGAAGTTAAAAGAAGTTGCCAGACTGATGGGGATTTCGGTGACAGCGTTACCGCTAAGTCTGATAACGTCAACTTTCTGCGTTACTACGCCCTCATATAATGATTGCGAGTTGTAACTCACGGCGCTGATAGTCGGGTCATAGGTAGCGGCAAAACCAACCGGTGGTATTACCGGAGTAGTAGTACCGGTAGCAAAAGTGTTAAAACTCACGGTATTAGCAGTTTTGTTGTAGACAAAGATCGCATCGTAGGATGCAGTTGAAGAAGAAATGGTAGTCTTAAAACTAAGGTCGGTACCACTGGGGATATACGCTTGTGCTACTTCGTCGCCATAACCAAAGACACCCACGGCAAATGTGCCCATTTGCACGCCCACACCTGCATTCGGCTGCATACTAAGCGAACTCCCATTCTCTTTTGCATCAATCACCAGATCAATAGCCTGATCCAATCTGGTCTTCAAATCTGTTGAAAAACCATTGAATGACGCTCCCTGGCCCTGTACCTCTGCTATTCCGTCTCTAAGCCCATTGACGAGTTGGAGATCATTCAGGATACGGGTTTTATCCGCCATATTATTGTCGTTCAAGCCAATGCCAGCAGTGGCACCAAATTCAAAGCCTTTGGTGTTAGCCAGCAATGCCGGGTTGTAATAACCCGCCATCGAACCAGATGCACTGGCCACGCCCGCTCCCCCCATACCGATGCTCTCATAGCCAACGGGCTGGAACTCGTACGCGTTTGCCGCCAGGCCCAGCAGAAGGGTGGCACCGGCAACGGTGAGAAGTGATTTCATTTTCATAGCTATACTCCTTTGCGATTTTTTTGCCGGCGCGGGCAATATTGCTAACCCACCAGCTTACTTGATACAATTTTACACCAAAATTTCACCAACGCAAATGTTTTTACCAACAAATATTGGATTTTCCTGGTATTTTTGGTCTTTTAGAGTGCTGAATGTAGGAAATGTTAACATTTGGTGTGAATTTGCCGCATTGATTATTCAGACATAGTTCTGTACATTAGCTTAGCTACCAGCCATTTATCAGCAATATCAATGGAACATTTTTCGCACCTGGGCGTCAAATAGTATGGGAATGTGCTTATCTACATGGAGTACCTATGCGTTTAATACAATATTCAATAATTCTCTTCGTGTTCACGTTGTTAGCACAGGCGGCACCAGTGCTTTTTGCCGATGACTTTATGCGCCAACCGGGGCAGACGGGCGACTGGCATATTGTCTCCGGCGACTATGAATCAGACCCGGTGAGCCTGTCGTTGCCGGTATTTTCCCCGGCTCTGGGGCGCAATGACACCCACGCCGTCTCCCTCTACCGCTTCACTGAGGCGGTGGGCAACGTGGTGCATGATACCAGCCCGCTGGGCAACCCCGCTGACCTCACCTTCCCGGTGAAGGATCCGGTAGCCTGGGTACCCGGTGGCCTGCAATTAGGTGGCTACAGCCTGCTGCAGAGTGCTGGCCCGGTGAGCAAGCTGGGGGCGATAAAGAAAGCTAACGCGGCCACCATCGAGATATGGTCGGATAATTTCACCAAATATCCGCCTACCGATAAGAACACCTTGTCGGATGATGAGTATTTCATCGCCAATCTCTTCAGTTGGGGCGATCCCCGTATCGCCTCCCGTGGTGGCAATAGTGATGTAAACTTCGCCATCGGCAACCAGTGGGAGATGTTCATCTTCTCCCCGCGCGGTTATCGCCTCCATGCAGATACCGGCGGCCTCACCCGCGCACGCGAGTATTGCCTGAGGTTGCAGCACACGGTGATCACCTGGGATGGCACCACCACCAGCTTCTACCGCAATGGCGAATTGGTGATATCAGGTAATATGCCCTACTGGCAGATAAAAACCTGGGCAAATGCACTGCCGATATATGTAGGCAACAGCGCCGACCGCCAGCACCCTTACCTGGGCGTGCTGCACCTGCTGGCCGTACACGACCGCGAGATGCCCGCCATAGAAGTGCGCAACAACTATCAGGCCGGGCCTGGTGCCGCGGGCTAAGATCGATAAATTTTTCTCTCCGAAGGGGTGGGGGAGTGCGGGCCAATGCGGAGGTTGGCGTTCCCCAGGGTTTTCTACCCCTCCAGCTCCCCCATCATAGCCAGAAACCCCGCCTCATCTAGCGTCGGGACGTTCAGTTGGCGGGCTTTGTGAAGAAATGCTTCATTGCAGCATTTCATCCTCGTGCAGTATTTCCAATTCACGACGTAACTCCATCTGCAATTCCTCTTCTGTTGGCAGGTGCATGCAATAGCGGCTGGTAAAAATTTGTTGCGATTTCTCATCCAGTACGTATTGTACTACGGCATCATTTTTATCGGTACAAAGAATCAAACCGATGGTTGGGTTCTCCTCGCTGCTTTTCACTTCCCTGTCATAGTAATGTATATACATTAGCATCTGCCCCAGATCACCATGAGTCAGTTTATTTACCTTCAGATCAATAATGACATAACATCGGAGCTTGATGTGATAAAAGACCAAGTCGGGGTAAAAGTGATCACCATCCAGTGTCATGCGTTTCTGGCGACCAACAAAGGCGAAGCCGTGCCCGAGTTCCAAGAGAAAATCCTGCAACTTGGTCAATAATGCTGTCTCTAACTGACTTTCCACCAATTGAGGTGACTCAGGCAAATCTAGAAACTCCAGCACGTATGGATCCTTGATGATATCAATCGGTTTGGTGGCCACCTGCCCTTCATTTGCCAAAGCCAACATCCCCTCCTTATTGGTACTTTTATGAAGCCGCTGGAATAACAGCGAATTGATCTGACGCTCCAGATGACGAGCTGACCAGTTGTTTTTAATTGCCTCAATCTCATAAAAGTTGCGCATCTCGCTGCGGTCTACTTTCAATAAGGTTCGGTAGTGCGTCCAGGAAAGGTTCGGATTAAGGAGACCGGGACACCAACCTTCATTACCGGAAGTTATGGCTAACTCTCCACGCACTGCGTGGAGAATCTCATTGGCATCTGTGGAATTTCGTTGCAATGTGCCAGATAGTTCTTCAATTATCTGCGCAGATATGATGTCGCTAATAGATTTCCGACGCACTGCGTCGGAAATTAAAAGTGGGTAGTTCTTATAGAATCGTCGGTATAGTGCAAGATTGTCTACCGAATACCCGTTACCGTATTCTGCTTTCAGTTTAATGGAGATATCTCGCAATATTGATTTCCCATATACTGCGTGCAACTGCCCATCTTGTTCCTTTTCAACGATAACCTGCCCGATAAGCCAATTTGCAATGACTTGCGTTGTATTTACCGAACGAGCGATAGTGGAGCGTGCAGTTTCCAGGATTGAACGAATATTCAGGTATAACGATTCCGCGTTCTCAATATTATCTGGTCGCATCTGTTCGTCTTTCATTACTCACCTTCGTCTTTATCAAAAAATTGCGCCCATACTACGGGTTTCTACCCCTCCAGCTCCCCCATCATTGCCAGAAACCCCGCCTCATCCAGCGTCGGGACGTTCAGTTGGCGGGCTTTGTCGGCTTTGCTGCCGGCTTTTTCGCCCAGGACTACGTAGCTGGTGTTTTTGCTTACACTGCCTGCGGCTTTGCCGCCCAGGGCTTTCACGCGGCGCTCGCCTTCTTCACGGGCGAAGGAGAGGGCACCGGTGAAGACGAAGGTCTTGCCGGTGAGCGGGCCTTCACCTTGCGGGGCGGCGCTTTGTGGGGTGACACCGGCGGCGGCGAGTTTCTGCAGTAGCACGGCGGTCTGCTCCTGCTGGAAGAATTCATATACTGCGGTGGCGATCTGCGGGCCGATGCCGGGGACGGCCAGCAGCTCCTCCAGGGTGGTGGTGGTGATGCGCTCCATGCTGCCGAATTGCGCGGCGAGGAGATCGGACACCGTGCTGCCCATGTAGCGTACTCCGAAGCCATAGAGCAGACGGCCCAGCGGTGGGTTCTTCGCACCCTGGATGGCGGCGACGGTATTCTCCGCCGACTTACGCCCCATGCGCTCCAGCGACTCCAGCTTCTCGACGGTGAGGGTGAAGAGATCAGCGGGGTCGGCCACCAGCCCCGCCTCCACCAGTAGCTCCACCAGCGCTGGGCCTACCCCCTGGATATCCAGCGCCCCGCGCGAGACGAAATGCTCGATACGCTGTTTGTTCTGCGCCGGGCAGGCGATGTTGGTGCAGCGCGCCACCGCCTCGCCCTCCGGGCGGATCACCGCATGGCCGCACACCGGGCAGGTGTCGGGCATGATGAATTCCACTTCTTTGCCAGTGCGTTTCTCGGTTAGCGTGCGCACCACCTCGGGGATCACCTCACCCGCCTTCTGGATAATCACCCGGTCACCGATGCGGATATCCTTGCGGCGGATTTCGTCCTCATTATGCAGCGTGGCGCGGCTCACCGTGGAGCCGGCTAGCAGCACGGGGGTCATCACCGCCACCGGCGTTATCGCCCCGGTGCGCCCCACCTGCACGATGATGTCGAGTATCTCCGTCTCCGCCTGCTCGGGCGCGTATTTGTAGGCGATAGCCCAGCGCGGGCTGCGCGAGACAAAGCCCAGTTGCCGTTGCAGCGCGTAGCTGTTCACCTTGATGACCACGCCATCGATATCGTAGGGCAGGTCGTGGCGCGCACTCTCCCAGTGGTCGCAGAACTCCTGCGCCTCCGCCACTCCCTTTGCCAGGTGGATGTTCGGGTTCACCGGCAGCCCGGCGTTGCGCAGGAAATCCAGCAGTTGCATATGGTTTTCCAGCTGTAGTGCCCCGGTAGCGCCGATGGCGTAGCTGAAGAAGGCGAGGTTGCGCGCGGCGGTGATGCGCGAATCCAGCTGGCGCACTGCCCCGGCGGCGGCGTTGCGCGGGTTGGCGAATACCGGCTCATCCTGCTCCTCGCGCTCGCGATTGATGCGGTCAAATTCGTCGCGCGCCAGATATACTTCGCCGCGTAGCTCCAGGATACCGGCCAAATCCCCCGCCGGGCGCAGCTTCAGTGGGATAGCGCGTATGGTGCGGATATTCCCCGTCACCTCTTCGCCCTGCGCCCCGTTGCCGCGCGTGGCGGCGGCGGTGAGCATACCATCGGTGTAGGTGAGCGACATCGACAGGCCGTCAATTTTTAACTCGCAGACGTACTCGATATTCTCCTCCGCCGGCAGCTCCAGCGCACGTTTCACCCGCGCATCGAACTCGTGCAGCTCCTCATGCCCGAAGGCATTGCCCAGCGAAAGCATCGGCACGATGTGCTTCCAGCCGCTGAACTCCGCCGCCGGTGCCGCCCCCACGCGCTGCGTCGGCGAGTCCGCCGTCACCAGCTCCGGGTGCTCGCGCTCCAGCACCTCCAGCTCGCGGAAGACCTGGTCATACTCCGCATCACTCACACTGGGTGCATCGAGCACATAATAACGATAATTATGCTCCGCCAGTGCATCCCGCAACTGTGCCGCACGCTCGATAAATGTTTCAGTCATTGATTCGCCCCTTTGTAGTGAGAATTGCGGTGAATTATACCAGATTTACCCGGTGTAAAGAGTCGCGCTTTGATAATTGTTCAATATTGTCAGGATAGTGCTGTAGTGCCTAAGCCGGCCATGCCGGAAACAATATCAATAAGCGCTGATACGGTAAATTACCATTCAATCGGAATAATATCGTAGCCCCGGATGAAATCCGGGGTACGCTTCTCGAAGCATGGCATTAACAGATAAACCTCTTCCCCGGATTTCATCCAGGGCTATGATATTTAACTGAAGTAATGGTCTGGAAACGTATCAGGTCGTTATTTCTACTTAAACTACAACTTTTCAATACAAGTTGTTCAAAAAATGATTGGTAAGGGCCTACGTTCCACGCCTATGAGAAGTGCAATTCCACCAACGCCTTCCACATAGCCCGTTCTCATGGGCGGGACGCCCATGGCACAGCGGTGCGCTTTAGCGTACTTGATCGGGAAGCCTCGTCCTTTAGGGCGTGGCGTAAGGCACGTGCATTTTACTGGCAAATATGAACTGTTACGCGCTTTGCCACCAGATGACAAAAAACGGACGACACCGACCTGTTCAGGAGCGGGTGCCGTCCGTTCTTTAGTTACTGGCTCTACTCCAGAATTCCAGTGAAAGTACCGAGATCCTTGAGTTCGGTATCGCCCAGTTTGCGCTTGATGGAACCAAAGACCAAGCTTCCGAGGACTTTACCGTCAAAGGTGTAGGTATACTTGCCCACTGATTTCGTATACGTTTTCGACTTGACATCTACCACTAAATCGCCGGTAAGGGTATCCGCTGTCAATACCAGACTCATCGTGGTTACCTTGCCCGTCCATTTATTCTTGATAGTAGCGGCAATCTTGGCGGCGCCAGCTTTCCCCTTGGTTATGTCGTAATTGACAATGCCACGGCTGATGTAATTTTCACATTCGGTCAACGCGTTCTCCAGATTCAGCGTTACCTTAACGTTCTCCACCTGGCGTTTGGAGACGAGCTTGCCGGTGATAGCCCCAGTAGTCTCGGTGGTGCCATATTTGCCGGTGAAGGTTCCGGTGACTACGTCGTCCTTCGCTGTTGCGGTAATAACATACTCGCCCGCAACTGATTTTTTGTCACTCGGCACCCAGGCGTCTGGATTGATGGTGATTTTCAGGGTACCTGTCACAATGCCATCTGTTACTTTAAGGCCACTGGCATCAATCTGATGCGTGCCCTTGTTGTACGCGGTGGCATTGCAGAAAGCGACGGCTGCTTTAGCATCAACGGTGCTGAAATATACCGAGATTGGCTTCTCGGTTACCTTGCCAGCGTCGTCGATTTTGATAGCTTTATCCAGCACCATGCTCCAGATGCAGTTCGCCGGATCAATAGCGGCGGGTTTGACCGTCGCTGGAGTAGTAGTAGTAGCTGCCGGGGTAGTCACCTCGGCAGGTTTGTCTTGTGCCATTACAGCACCAGCCATCGCCAGGATGGCCATCAACGTGAGTCCGATAGTCCAGATTCGCATAGTATCTCCTTTTCGTGGCTCTTACGGTGCCAGCAGAATTATATGAGCGTCGGTGGCACCAGCGTAGTCGGGCTGCAGCGCGGCTTTGGTGGGGGTGAGTGTCGGCGTTGCTGAACCGTCCACGCCGGTGCTGCCACCTACTACTACCAGACCTTTGCCGGCGATGCCGATGCTGGTGGTCTCGTAGCCAGGGAGATAGGAGGAGAACAGCAGATTTGTCATGTCGGGCTTAAAGACCGACACATAGCTTCCGCCATATCTATCGCCATTACGCGGGTCGGTCCAGAAGGGATTTGGGGTCTGGATCAGCGCGGTGGCGGAGCTACCGGTGATAGCTACACTATCGTCGGCCAGCGTCTTGATCTGGTTGATGAAACAGGCATTCGGAGCGCCTCGATTTTTGGCGGTGTTGAACCAGGTGGGGATGAATGATGCCCACCACTGGTGCAGCTTTGTTTCCTGTGTTTGGGCATCAATGACCATAATGTGCGCAAGTGAATTGGCGTTCTTCATACCGAATGTCATGATGCCCATACCATCGCCCTTTACCGGTTTATGCCAATCCAGTGGCTGGCGCGTCAGCACAGAGTTACCGCCGTCAGACCAGCCGGAGATGATCATGTCGCCCTTTGTTGACCAGGCGAGACCACGCGGTGAGGAGTCTGATTCCATGCTGCCGGCATCCGAACCGACATCTTTCGGCGTAGGCTCCCAGAGCGTGTAGATCCTTTTGCCTTCGGCATCCATTTTATAGAAATAAGGCTGTCGGTATGGCTGCATATTGGTTTTGGTGTTGCGGTCGCCACCGTAGTAGACGCCGCCGTCTTTCGGGTCGACGCCCAGCCACTTCGCGGTGCCGGTATCCGTTTTGCTGTTGATCAGCTTCAGCTCTTTGCCATCGGCGCTGATGCGGTGCAGTCCGCTGCAGTCGACGTAGGTCAGCCCGGCTTCATCGGTGAAGAGCGCGGCAGGGGCGGAGGCCATCTTCTGCAGCGTCCATATCCACGTCACTTTGCCTTCCGGGGTCAGCTGCGCCACAAAAACATTGGCGTCGCCTTTAGCAGCTGCATCGGCGGGCTGGGTATTATTCTGTGCGGTCAATGCGGTGAAGGTGTCGAAGGCTTTGCCGCAGCGTCCGGCGATGAGCAGTGCTTTGCCATCATTCGTCACCATGCTGGCGGAGATGCTCGCCACGCCCCAGTCAAAGCGCAATACGCGGTTGATTTTGCTCAGGTCGGCGTTGTAGACTACCACAAAGCCCGCCATATCCGGGTCATTGCGATCCAGTTTCCCCTTGGCATCAGTGTTTTTGGCACCGGTGTGCGTGCCCTTGCCCAGTACGGTAGCTTTCACCGCGTCGGGGAAATGCGGCCCCCAGGCATTGCCGATGGCCACAATGCTCTCGTCATCCAGCCCGCCGGTGCCGATATACTCTTCTGGGTCCACACTGCCGAAGAAGGTGGCGGCGATCACGCGCAGATGGTCACCTTTGGCGGCCATTTTGGTATAATCACCCTGGCGACCACCGCTCTCTGCACCTGCGTTGGAGGTGGGCCGGGCAGCGTATGCTCCGTTCAGCTTGCCTTCGATCTTTGTCTCGCCGCGCGTGCCGGAGTAGGTGCCCACCACCGCCAGGCCATCAAAGGTGCTATCGATGGTGAGGGCAACCGCCACCGGCTTGTCCTTCGCAGGATCAACCGGGGGAATGGTGAGTTTCACCTCGCCCTTCAGCGTTTTGCCGTCGGTCTTCAGCGCGGTGAAGTCAGCTTCGGAGAAACTGGTGCTGTCCAGCCGTGCCGTACGGAATTTGCCGTCCCAGCTCTCGGTTTTGAGCGTTACGCTCTTTCCCTCACTGAGCAGGTTCTCCCAGGTGAGCACGTACGCCGCGTCTTTCGCCTCCGGCAAATCAGCCGCAAAAGCGCCGATTGCACACAGTGCGAAGAGCATAATCAAAAGAATGCGCATAGATACCTCCATAATATACCGCCAGAGTGACAGCTTGGTCTATTTTGACACAGAATATTGTGTAGAGTTGCTGAAATACAGCACTTTCAGGTGATTATACCAATTTTCCAGGGCGAATGTATTCAAGGATGTGTTGTGGTAATTGTTCAGAGTCATCAGCCTTAGTTTTACCTAACCCCCCGGCCCCCTTCCCGGCGCGGGAAGGGGGAGAAAGGTCAGTTTTTACAATTTCATTATGGATTGGCTCCCCTTCCCTCGTAGGGTAGGGGTTGGGGGTTAGGTCAAACCGACGCATTCAAATATGGATGCTGACAACACTGAGCAGTTACGTGTTGTGGTAATTGTTCAGAGTCATCAGCCTTAGTTTTACCTAACCCCCCGGCCCCCTTCCCTGCGAGGGAAGGGGGAGGATGATCGTTTTTCATGATATAATCATTCAATCCGCTCCCCTGCCCTCGCTGGGAAGGGGGCTGGGGGTTAGGTCAAACCAAGGCATCCGATGTGCTATCTTCATAAGACTGAACAGTTACGTGTTGTGTGCTCAGTCCTTCTTCCGCACCACATCCCCCCGGCTGGTTCCCACGGTGCGGCCGATGCTTTTTATGCGCAGCGAGATGCAGCCGCGGCAGTGGCGGGCATCGTCGTTGAGGCATATTTTGCCGGGGTAGATCTCATATTTCGCGCGTGTCTCGGTAGGGGTGACATTGGGCATCATCACGTTGGCCCCCGCCTGCAGCGCGGCCTCGCGCCCCAGCGGATCCAGGCTGCCCATGGCGGTGGTGGCGGGCAGGTGAGCGTGCGGGAAGACCAGGCGCAGCACCGCCACCAGCTTCAAAGTCGCCGCCACGGTGCCGCCGGTGGCAGCGGCCAGGGGGGTCTCGGGGTGGGGGATGAATGGCCCCACCCCGATCATCTCCGCGCCCAGCTCGTGCAGCCAGATCACGTCGCGTGCCAGCATCTCCGCCGTCTGCCCGGGCAGGCCCGTCATCACGCCGCTGCCCAGCTGGTAGCCCAGCGCCTTCAGGTCATACAGGCAGCGCTTGCGCGTCTCCAGGTCGTCATCCGGGTGCAGCGCGGTGAATAGTTCGGCATTGGTGGTCTCGATGCGCAGCAGGTAGCGGTCGGCCCCCGCCTCGCGCCAGAGCTGGTAGGTGCCGTAGTCGCGCTCGCCCACGCTCAAGGTTATCGCCAGGTCGGTCGTTTCCTTGATGCCATGGATGATCTCCACCATGCGCTCTGGGGTGAACCACGCGTCCTCGCCCGACTGCAACACCACCGAGCGGTAGCCCAGCTCCCGTGCCTCCTGCGCGGTGCTGATTATCGTCTCCACGCTCAAGCGGTAGCGCTGTGCGTGGCGGTTGCTCCGCTGCAGCCCGCAATAGGCGCAATCTTTGCGGCAGTAGCTGCTGAACTCGATCAGCCCGCGCAGGTGTACATCATCGCCCACCCCCGCCGCCCGCGCCGCATCCGCCGCCGCATAGAGCCGCGGCACATCCGCCTCCGCGCAGTCCAGCAATGGCACCAGCCACGCCACCGCCGGGGCCTCCCCCGCCTGCGCCGCCGCCAGTGCCTCATCAAAGGTGTAATTTTTATCAATATTCATAGTAGTAGTCCTATACACGAGTAATCTTATCCTATTAGAGGGGTGATGTAAACATCCAGGAGAGGTAATTGCAAAACCTCTTTCTCGCTGGGATTGAAATCCCGGCTGCAGGGCATTAAAATGCCAGTCGTCCGCCTTCGCGGACTTTTCTGAACCAAGCAAGTCCGCGAAGAACCGGGCACGCCGGAACCAAGCTCAATAAGCGCTGATACGGTTAATTACCATTCAAGCGGAATAATATCGTAGCCCCGGATGAAATCCGGGGACAGGGTTTAGCAATTAGGGTCATGAATTCGATAAGCCTCCCCCGGATTTCATCCGGGGCTACGATATTTTATCCGTGGTATTTGGTTTGGTACCGTATCAGGTCGTTATTACTACTTAATGTGCTGCCTCCCTCTACAATATGTTCAAGATATAACCGGCAGAGCCTAAATCATTGCGCAAACCCATTTGACGCCCCCCGTGTTTAATCGTAAACTTCTCACCAACTTACACGTAGATGAGGAGTGGTGATGGAGAAGGTGTTTCATACGGTTTGGCACGGGGCGGCTTATTACCCGGAGCTGTGGAAGACGCGGATTGACGAGGATATCCATCTGATGCAGGAGGCGGGGATAAATATGGTGCGCGTGGCGGAGTTCGCCTGGAGCAGCATGGAGCCGGAAGAGGGGCGCTATGACTGGGGCTGGCTGCACGAGACGATGGACAAATGCCACGCGGCGGGTATCAGCGTCGTCCTCTGCACGCCCACGCCCACGCCACCGCGCTGGTTGACGCTGAAGTATCCCGAGGTCATCCGCTACGATGTCAACGGCCCTTACCAGCATGGCTCGCGCCAGCATATCAGCCATACCTCGCCCACCTTCCGTCATTTTTCCCGGCAGATCACCCAGGTTTTGGCACAGGAGTTCGGCGCGCACCCGGCATTGGTGGCGTGGCAGACGGATAACGAATTTCTCTGCCATGTCGATGCCGACTACAGCCCCTCCGCCATCGTCGCCTGGCATGAGTGGCTGGCGAAGAAATATGGCGATATCCATAACCTGAACGAGTGCTGGCAGACGTATATCTGGAGCGAGAATTACCCCTCCTTTGATTCCGTACCCAGCGCGGGCAAGACGCCCTTCGGACAGCATCACGTCTCGCTGGCGAGTGACTGGTGGCAGTTCACCAGTGACACGGTGGTGGAATTCCAGCGCGAGCAGACGGATATCATTCGCCAATACTCCTCCGCTCCGATCACGCATAACCATATCGCGCAGGACCGCCTTTACAGCGAGGACCTGTTCGCCGATCTCGACTTCGCCGCCACCGATATCTATATCGAGCACCAGCATTTGTGGAAGGTTTTCCGCACCATGGACTGGATGCGCGGGGCGAAGATGGCCGCCGACGGCTATACGCCGTACATGATATTGGAGACCTCGCCCTCGCACAATGGCAGCACCTGCGTGGGGCACCCCACGCACCCGGATGGTGTGCTGGCGGTAGAGGCCATGCTCTTTCTGGGCATGGGTGGCTGCGCCTTCAACTACTGGCTCTGGCGGCAACAGCAGAGCGGCACCGAGACCTGCCACGGAGCGGTGGTCACCAGCTGGGGTACGCCCTCGGTGGGCTGGCGTAATGTGCGCGCGGTGACCGAGATGATGGCGAAGATCAGCCCGCTGCTGAATACCACCATGCCACTACGCGCCGAGATCGCCCTGCATGAGAGCAAACGTGCACGGCTGCACATAATGCGCGGGGAGAAGTTCTGGAACAAAGTCAGCTCCTGGTCTACCCCTGTCGATGAAGTCTATCGTCCGCTGCTGGAGGAAGGCTACTGGCGCGACGTGCGCTTCGAGGGCGCGGATATCAGCGGCTATAAGGCGGTACTCAGCCCCTTCATGCCGGTACTCACCGATGAATTGATCGACCGCATGGTAGCCTACATGGAGGCCGGTGGCACCTGGGTGGTGGGGCCAATCAGCGGTTGCCGCACCGAGTATGGCACGGTGCCCACCGATGCGGGGCTGGGCCGGCTAGATGCTATCGCCGGGGTGAAGACGCTCTACCCGGCGGGCTTCGAGAGCAGCCGGGGCACGCTGAATGATTCGGAAGTTGAGGTGGGCTGGTATTGCTTTGGGCTGGAAGCCACCGCGCCGGACACCATCGTGCGCGGCAAATATCTCGACGGCCCGGCGAAGGATACCGTCTGGTGTGTCGAGCGCCCGGTGGGCAAAGGCCGCATCATCCTGCTCGCCGCGCACGCGCCCGGCCAGTACGGCCTGTTCATCAATGAACTCCTCGCCGATCTGCAGATCACCCGCTACCAGTCCAGCTGGGGCACCAGCATCATCCCCCGCGTGGGGGCAGGCGTCCGCGCCTACCTCATCGCCAACTGGGACGGCCAGGGCGGCACCGTCACTCTCCCAGAGGCCGGTGTAGACGTAATGACAGGCGCAGCAGTACCAGCCGGTGAGGTAACAGTCCCCGCATTTGGGATTATGGCGGTGGAAGTGCGGGTATAATAAGAGTCCTTTGATACTACCGGCAGTACCAGGAGTATCGTTTTTAGCGACAAGCCGTCCCTTCGAGCCTGGCCGTGAACGACAAGGCTGGGAGGCCTTCGGGCGGGACCGTTAAGGGCAAGCGTTCCCGTCCGAAGGACGATCGGCGTAGCCCTACAGCCCAGCCGTTCACGGCTGGGCGAACGGGACGGGCGCTATATAACGATACTCCTACCGGCAGTACTGCAACTTTCCGCCGATAGAGTGGTATACTAATGGTGTATCCATTGGTTGGGCATTGTTTCATGGGGAGGCGGAGCTTTGACGAGCGGTATGGGGCGTTTTTTTCTAACAGCGTTGTTGATCGTTTTTATCGGCTCGCTAGCGGGGGCGGCGGGGCCGTTTGAGGCGGACACCTGGGCCACGCCGGAGAACATCGTGGATGTGAAGGTGGCGGCTACGCTGAAGCAGCATGGGGTGGCACTGCGCAACTCCTGCTCTGACGAGGTGTTCCTGCGGCGGGTGTTCGTCGATCTCATCGGCACGATGCCTACGCGTGAAGATGTTGACCTTTTCCTGGCGGATAAGTCCCCCGACAAGCGCGCCAAAATCATCGAAGTGCTCTTCCAACGCGACGAGTTCGCCCAGTACTGGTCGATGAAATGGAGCGACCTGCTGCGCGTGAAGTCCGAGTATCCAATAAACCTGTGGCCCAACGCCGCGCAGGCGTATAACCGCTGGATCTACGAGCAGATCCGCGACAACACCCCCTATGATCAGTTCGCCCGCGAGTTATTAACCTCCAGTGGCAGCAACTTCCGCAATCCGCCGGTGAACTTCTACCGCGCCATTCAGGGACGCGACGCCACCACCATCGCCAAAGCGGTAACGCTCACCTTCATGGGCACCCGGCTGGAGAAATGGCCGGAAGCCAAGCGCAATGACATGGCGAATATCTTCACGCGCGTGGGCTACAAGAAAACCGACGAGTGGAAAGAGGAGATCGTCTACCTCGATCCCAAGCCGACCTCCCCGCTGAAGGTGGTCTACCCAGACGGTACCACTGCGACCATCCCCGCCGGAGCTGACCCACGCATCGCCTTCGCGGACTGGCTCATCACGCCGAAGAACGAGTGGTTCACACGCAACATCGTCAACCGCAACTGGGCGTGGCTGCTGGGCACCGGTATTATCCAGGAGGCGGACGACATCCGCACGGATAACCCGGCAGCGTGCCCGGAGCTACTCACCAGTCTGCAGGATGAGCTGGTGAAGTCGAAGTACGATATGCGTGCGGTCTTCCGGTTGATCTGCAACTCGCGCACATATCAGCAGTCATCGGTGCCCAATAATGACACGGCGGACGCAGCGGTACAGTTCGCGCATTATAAGATCCGTCGGCTGGATGCCGAGGTGCTGATCGACGCACTCTGCTGGATCGGGGGCGATGGCGAGAGCTACTCCAGCGCCACGCCGGAGCCGTACACCTTTATCCCCAAGGCTAACCGGACCATCACCCTGGCGGACGGCAGCATCACCAGCCCATTCCTGGCCACCTTCGGGCGCCCGGCGCGCGACACCGGGCTGGAATCCGAGCGTGACAACCAGCCGACCGACGCCCAGAGCCTCTACCTGCTGAATAGCTCCGACGTGCAGCGGAGGATCTCCCGAAGTCCACTGCTGGCGAAAGTGATTAACGGCAATCTGAAAAAGAGCACACTGTTGATTCGTGCTATCTACGCCACAATATTATCGCGTTACCCCACCGCTGCCGAGACTGCCACGGCGGAGCAGTACTTCACGGCGAACGGCTTATCCGGGCCTTCGGCCAATGACCTGGCCTGGGCGCTTATCAATTCAAAAGAGTTTCTCTGCCGACACTAATCGTGGCATGGGCGTCGGCCAGGAGAAGTACAGATGAGGTCTGAGTATGCTGAAAAATGATCGTAATTTACCACTTTTGGTGGCGATATTCCTCCTCGCCGGGTGCGGCGCATGGGCGCAGGTACCGGCGGCCCCGGCTACCACAGGACATGCCAAGTCGGTGATACAGATCTGGCTGTGGGGTGGCCCGTCGCAGCTGGAGACCTTTGACCCCAAACCGGACGCCGGCCCGGACTATGCCGGCCCGCTGAATCACCCGATTCAGACTAATGTGCCCGGCATCCAGATTTGCGAGCTGCTGCCGTTACTGGCACAGCAGGCGGACAAGTACAGCCTCATCCGCAGTATGACGCACGGCAACAACGGGCACGAGACGGCGTCATATATGATGCAGACGGGTCATTCCCCCGGCGTGGGGCTGGTCTATCCGTCCGCAGGGGCGATTGTCTCCTACTTCAAGGGTTACGGCCACGGCTACACCGGGCTGATTCCACCCTATGTGGTGCTGACGGAACAGCAGAGCCGCTTTGCCGAGGAAGGTTTCCTCGGGCCACTCTACAAGCCCTTTGCCACCGGTGGTGACCCCAACCAGAAGATCTTCGCCGTGGACGGCATCGTCTCCGCCACTATCACCGATCAACGGCAGGCCAACCGCCGTAAGTTGCTCGGGGCACTGGATACGCTGGACAAAGCGATACCGGATTACACGGGGTTTGCCGAATTCGACAAAGCCAATGATAAGGCTTATTCCATGATCCTCGGCGACGGGCGCAAGGTTTTTGACCTGAGCACAGTGCCAGATGCCAAACGGGATAAATATGGCCGCACCAAATTCGGCCAGTCATGCCTGGAGGCCGCGCAACTGGTAGAGGCGGGCGTGCCCTTTGTCACTATCAACCTCGGTGGCTGGGATACGCACAAGCAGCACTTCCAGGCGATGCGGCAAAAACTGCCCGATCTGGATCAGGGCCTGGCGGCGTTGCTGCAGGATCTGTCAGAGCGCAAACTGCTCGATTCTACTATCGTGGTATGTGGCGGGGAGTTCGGGCGGACGCCGAAGATTTTGACTGAAGCGCCGTGGAACGGTGGGCGTAGTCATTGGGGCAGCTGCTTCAGCGTGCTGGTGGCTGGTGGTGGTTTCAAAGGCGGCAAAGTAGTGGGGGCATCTGACGCGAAAGGCGAGTACGTGAAGGAACGCCCGGTATACCCGCAGGATTTGATCGGCAGCATCTTCGAGTTGCTGGGGATCGACCCGGACAGCCCGCTGCCCAATGAGCGTGGGCTGGACCTGAAAGTGATGCCCGCCTCGGATGATGGACCGGGACGCGGTCGGCTGAAAGAGATCATGTAGCTTGGGGAGTATGCCATGAATTTACCTGGAAGTATACGTAATATTGTGCTGCTGGCGCTGGGTGCGTTATTCACCCTGGCTGCCGTGGCGCAGACAGAGCCGTATATCGGCTATGCCTACCCGGCAGGTGCCCGGCAGGGCACCACGGTGCGGGTACTCATCGGTGGTCAGCGCATCGGTGGCGTCAATGAGATCGCCATCTCGGGTAAAGGGGTACGCACGGTATTTATCAGATACGAGGGTGCCGGTGGCCCGTTGAATCGCCTGCAGGAGGATGAACTAAAGAAACAGTTGAAGGAGTTGACGGCTAAATTCCTGCCACCGGCCAAGGTTATGCCCCCGGTAGTACCAGCAGAGGTGGCACCGGTGCTGCCCCCGGTGAAGTTACCTGACCTGCCGGAGCTGCGCGATCTGGATAAGAAGAATCTGAAGGAGCTACGCGCCGTAGCCGCTAAATTCCTTGACAAAAAGAAGCGTACCAAGCCACCGATTGCCGAAGATGTGACAGTTGATGTCACCATTGACGCAGACGCCGCGCCGGGCGACCGGGAGCTGCGCGTACGCACCGGAGCCGGATTCTCCAACCCCATCGTCTTCCAGGTGAGTAAATTATCAGAGGTAAGTGAGAAAGATCGTAATGAGCCTGAAGCCTTGCCCCCACTGGCGCAGGATGTGCCGGTAGTGCTGAACGGGCAGATAATGCCGGGGGAAGTAGACAGCTTCCCACTGCGGCTGAAGGCGGGGCAGAAGCTGCAGATCACCGCCAGCGCCCGTCATCTGATACCCTATCTGGCCGATGCGGTGCCGGGGTGGTTCCAGGCGGCGTTGGCACTGGTCAATGAGCAGGGGGATGAACTCGCCTACGCCTGCGAGAACGGTTTCGATCCAGATCCGTCGCTCTTCTATACTGTCCCCAAAGATGGCACCTACTTCTTACGAATCCGCGACTCTATTTACCGCGGGCGCGAGGACTTCGTCTACCGGGTGGCGGTGGAGTTGCAGACACCGGCAGACACGCTCTTCCCCTTCCAGAGTCTAACCAGGGTGCTGAACGGGATGATCCCCACCGCCATGTATCCGCTGACGCCCTATGTCGATGCGCAGCTTCCGCAGGTTGATGATACGGAGCCGAATGATACCAGCACCGCCGCACAGAAGATCACCTTCCCGGCGATAGTGAAGGGGAAAATCGCCCAAGAAGGGGATGTGGATATCTTTCAATTCGCTGGCAAAGCGGGTGATACCGTAGTAGCGGAGATCTATGCCCGTCGCCTCGGGTCGCCGATGGATTCACTGCTGCGGATATTTGATGCTACCGGCAAAGTTATCGCCATGAACGACGATAACAAGAACCCCGAGATGGGCATGATCACCAACTACAGCGACTCATATCTGCTGCTGAAACTGCCCGCCACGGGCAGCTACTACGTGCAGGTGTCGGACAGCCTACGCCAGGGTGGGGATGATTATAATTATTATCTGCGCATCAGCCCACCGCAAGGTGACTTCGCGTTGCGCATGACACCATCTACCCTGAATATGACTCCGGGGAATCCGCTGGTCTTCACCGTCTACGCCTTCCGCAAAGATGGCTGGGATGGCGATATCGATATTGTGTTGAAGGATGCTCCTGCCGGGTTCACCATCAGCGGTGCGCGCATCCCCCCGGGGCAGAATCAAGTACGTATGACCCTGATCGCTCCGCCGGCGAAAGCGCAGCAGCAGTTGACGCTGCAACTGGAGGGGCGTGCCACCATCGCGGGCAAAGCAATATCCCGCCCGGTGATAGCGGCGGAACACAAGATGCAGGCGTTCGCCTATTATCATCTGGTGCCCGAGGGACAACTGCTGGTGCTGCTGAAACGCGGCACCGCACGCAGCATCATCAGCCTGAACCAGGCAATGGGAGACAAGCTGCTGGTACCTTCAGGTGGAGAACTGAAGGTGACTATCCCGGTAGCCAAAGGGCAGGGTGTCCCTAATACTCTCAGCTTTATCGACCTCCCAGCGGGCATCACAACCAAAGATGTGAGCTTTACCCCCACCAGCATCAACTTCACGCTGGTGGCGGATGACAAACACCTGGGCTATGCCGATAACCTGATAATTGAAGCTTTCGTAGAGCAGGACATCCCGGCAACGGCGACAGCAAAGGCGCGCAAATCACGTTATTCAACAGGGATTATCCCGGCAATAGCCTATGAGATTGTAAAGTAGCGTGGGTATGATAGCAACCGGAATACAGAAAGGTAACTGCTCAGACTCATCAGCTTTGGTTTGACCTAACCCCCCCAGCCCCCTTCCCGGCGCGGGAAGAGGGAGCAAGGTCGTTTTTCAATAGTAGATATTGGGTAGGCACCCCTTCCCTTGCAGGGAAGGGGCTGGGGGTTAGGTGAAACCAAGGCATTAGTTGAGCCATACTGACAATACTGAACAGTTAAACAGAAAGGGATAATAATGACAGCAGTTCAGGCACGGATGATTTCGCAGCAGATTACTGGAAGTTCATACCCGGTACAGGTTCAGGTAGCGCATTTTCAGGGCGAAAATGGGGTGGTGGAATACCACCTGATGCTGCAACCGCTGAAATACGGGAGCGTGGCCGTGCAACTGGAGTGGCTCGCCGGTGCCTACCACGAGGTGCTGGCCAGTTTAGGGCTAAATTCAGGCAGCGCGTTGTGGCGGCGCTTCTTCTGCAGTGACCTGCCCAACCAGGCGGCTGTGCTGCAGCAGTACCCGTTCGCTGATCCTACCGCGCCGGATGAGCTGTGCGCGGTGTCGTGGGTGGGGCAGCCACCAGCCGCCCCGGCGAAGGTGGCCCTCTGGGCGTACCATCTCAATGATGCTGGCGGGGCAATCGATAAGCGAAAGACCGGCAGCTCACTGGCGGTGAAGCGCGGGGAGCTTATCCATCATTTCAGTACCAACCTCACCGACAGCACCGATGTTAGCTCCTATGAGCAGACGACGGCGATATTCGCGAAGTATGAGGAATATTTGCACTGCAACGGGATGAACCTGGCGGATAACGTGCAGCGCACCTGGTTCTTTGTGCAGAATGTCGATGGCAACTACCAGGGGCTGGTGGATGCCCGCCGCGAGTTGTTCGCCCGGCATGGGTTGACTGCCGACACGCATTACATCGCCAGCACCGGAATTGAAGGACGGGCGGGGGATGTTGATGCAAAAGTGATGCTGGATGCCTACGCTGTTGCGGGGATAAATCCGCAGCAGATCAGCTATCTGGCGGCGCTGGATCACCTCAGCCCCACCAGCATCTACGGCGTCACCTTCGAGCGCGGCACCGCCATCGCCTATCAGGATCGCGTGCATGTCACCATCTCCGGCACAGCCAGTATCGACCGCGCCGGCCACATTGTGCACCCCGGCGACGTGCAACTGCAACTGCAGCGCACGCTGGAGAACATCGCCGCACTATTGCAGCAGGCCCATGCCACGCTGGACGATGTGAGTATGTTCATCGTCTACGTGCGGGATATGAGCGATATGGCTACCATGCAGCAGCAGATGAGTGCCCGCTTTGGCACTGTCCCCATGCTGGTAGTACTCGCCCCCGTCTGCCGCCCCGGGTGGCTGGTGGAGATCGAATGCCTGGCGATTATCGCCGCGGAGAACCCCGCGTTGCCGGGATTCTGAGGTGATCATTTATTCCCCGGCAACGGATACAGTTGTTCATTGATACGACGAACTTTCAGATAGTTCGTCGACCAGGTGTGTGGGTCTTTTTTGGCACCATACCAGAGCTGGTAATCGTCACCTTCCAGCGGAACCAGACAACCACGGTACTGGTAGGGGCGTTCAAAGTCGAAGATGGCGTCTGTGAACGGCGGAGCGAAACTCCAGCTATTGCCCGCGTCAATGCTGTGCCCGAACTGCAGCAGGTAGGCCCCACCTTGCCCGGGTGCCGGCAGCGTATTGAGGAGCATCTCATAGCGGCCACCGGTGCGGATAACATCCAGGTGCCAGGGGAGGCGTCCGTTCAGTCCACTCACCGTTGTCGCCGCGCTGTCACCCCAGTTATAGCCATCATTACTCGTGCGTTTGAATATCCCGTTGACGATAGTGCTGTGTATCACGTACCACATGGTGAAGATATCACCATCCACAGTAATTGCGGGCGAGGTGATGGTGTCGCCGAGCGGTTCGCTGCGATTTGTCTTCAGCACAGTCACCGGTGTTGACCAGTGGATACCATCGGTGGAATGGGTGAGATTAACGCGAAACTCGAAGGGGTCTATGACGTTTTGCTTGTAGTAGAGCCAGAGCTGCCCCTGGTAATACACCATATCTGGATCAGCATTAAAAGAGCTGCTGTTGGCTAGTGGGACAATTGGATTCGTTACGCCATTGGGCACTGCCCAATTTATACCATCATTACTGACGTAAAGAGATGGATTCTCTACGGCATAATTGTCAAAGGTGTAGGGTGTCGCCACCATCCAGTAGCTCCAGTTGCCGGTGCCGAAGCCACCGGGCACATAGACTACATCCGGGTGGGTAGTCTGCCCGCTCCCGTCATAGGTGGGGAGATTCAGTTGTACCGGCTCATGCTGGGCGATGCGCACTACACTGGTTTTCGCCAGCACGGTGAGACGTGTTTGTTGGTTGTCATACAATGCCACCTGGCGTGAGGTGGCGGCGGCGATTCCCCCCGTCATATCATGCGCAATTACATCAACAGTCCATATTCCTGCGCTCAATGACGGCAACAGCAGCTCACCCGAGCGAGTCTTCGGGTTAATGGCGAAGGTGCTACGGACGGCAGCATAGCCAGAAGTGGGCGAAGTCATGGAGATTGAGATGTCGGAGATATTTGCCGCTGCGGGTAGGGTAGTTACGAGTAAACGAGCTGTACCTGGCGGTGGAGGTGGTAATCCAGGGACTGATTTGTCACCTGAACATCCGCAGATGAAAAGAGAAATTGCAATAATGATGAGATAGCCGTATTTCATATCGTGGTAATATTAACAGGAAAATATGGCTATGCACATGGTATTTGGGAAGTAAATGCAAAACCGCTTAAAATCAGACCTACGGCGTTGCCCCAGCTACGGAGCAACAATATACGTCATCTCCTTATAAACCTTATAGGCAACTGTCGTGCCACGTTCGCGTGCGTATGCATAAAGGATAAAGCTGCGTGCCTCGGATGGTATCCATTCACAACTGTTTAACGGGCTGTATGTCTGTAAGGTGAACCAGGAGTACGCACCTGGTGCGACCTGATATTTTCCCTTGAACTGGTACTCGAGCGTCGCCCCGCCAGTGGGCGTTGCCGTCAGCAGTACCGGTGTACCGACATTCGTTGTGGTGGATGGTGTGGCGGATAATTGCAACGCTGTGACAGCGGGCATCACCACGTAGTCGGGCACTGACTGCTGCACATCGTAGCTGACGCTACTCCCCTTTTCTCGGCATTGCACGGTAATGGTGTAGCTGGTTGCCAGCTTGGGCGACCAGGTGACGATGTTGCTGGTAGTATAATCCTTTATCGCTTCCGTCTGCAGGACAGCACTCGCATCCAGATAGGTCGCGAAGTATTTGTACTCCAACACGCCGCCGCTAGTGGGGGTGGCGGTTAGTTTTACCCCGGTACCTACTCCCGTGGGGGAGGTGATTGAGGTGGCGAGGGTGACGTTACTCACCGGGTTATTCACCGTGAAGGGTAGCTCTTTGAAGATGCTGTAGGTGTTAACGATGCCCTTTTCCCGCGCGTAGACGTAAAGCAGATATGGATGGGCCTCCGTCGGGGTCCAGGTGCATCTGCTCAATACACTGAACTCCTGCAGGGTCTGCCAGAGGTATGTGGAATCCGGTAGCAGGTATTTCACCTTAAAGCGGTATTCCATCGTGCCCCCATTCACCGGGGTGACGGATAACTGCACCGGCATCCCCACCGCCGTAGGCGACACAGGTGTAAGGAAGACGCGCAGGTCACTCACTGCCGGCTTCACCAGCAGCGATTGGTCGCGATATACCAGGTAGGATACAGTGGTGCCCACCTTGCGTGCATAGGCGATAATAGTGAAGGTGTGCGCTTCCACGGGTGCCCAGGTGCAGGTGTTCTTTGCGCTGTATTCCTGCACGGTCTGCCAGACGGAGATCCCCTGCGCATCCGGGTATTTCACGCGGAATTTATACTCCAGATTAGCTGTGCTGGTGGGGGTGGCGGTGAGTCTTATCGGCGTACCTGTTGCGGTGGGTGATACTGGGGAGACCGCCAGCAACAAGCTCTGTGTCACAGAAAATGGCGTCGCGCTACTCACCGTGCCGCCCGGTGTCGTCACCGAGATAAGGCCGGAGGTGGCGCTGAAAGGCAGTGTGGCGTTGATAGTGGTGTCATTCACCACAGTGAATATTGCGTCTGCGCCATTGAACTTCACCGCTGGTGCCCCGGCGAGATATTGCCCGGTGATCTTCACCACCGCGCCGGTGATGCCGCTGGCCGGGGTGAAGGAGGCAATCGTCGGCGGATAGCTGATGGTGTAGCTTTTGCTGGCGATGCCGCTGTCACTCATGCCCGACTTGAAGGCGTATGCCTTAATGGTGGCGGAACTGAACAGCATGATGCCCACTGCCGGATCGTATACGGTGCCGTTACTGTCCGTGGGGTCGCTGTCATCCTGGGTATAGCGTATCGTCGCCCCTGCGGTAGTGCAGGAGATCGTCACCCCCAGCGACCCAATAGCACCCGCTGCAGCCGGTGAAAATGTAGGGGTAGCCACCCGCGAGAGTATGCTGATCGGGAGCGTGACGCTGTCCGACGTCGGGGTGCTGGTGGCGTCGGTGATGTTTATAATCGCGTTCGTTTGTCCGGCACTGGTCGGGCTGCCGTGGATCTCCCCGGTCAGCGCGTCAATCGTCAGGCCATCCGGCAGCGCCGTGGCCGACCAGCTGTAGGGTGCCGTGCCCAGAGTTGCCTGCATCGTGAAGCTGTAGGGCGTAGCCACCGTGCCTGCCGGTAAACTATCCGTAGCGATGGCGACGCCGCCGAGGGTGATGTTTGCACCCCAGATGTTGCCAGAAGAGTAGCTGTAGTCAGTCGACGTGCCGGTGGTTCTGGTGATAGTTTTCGCTGGCGTCCCCGCTTTTGCTGCAGTAATGGTGAATATCTTATTGGAGGGTAGTTTGGCGAAAGCATAGATCCCTTTGGCATTGGTAGTCACAGGCGGATAGCTGGCTCCGCCTGTAGCAGCAGCGGTGACAGTGGCACCGGAGATGGGATTACCCGCCAGGTCCAGCACGCGTCCGCTGATTATCTCTCCGCTGCCCGTCGGGAAGACGTTGTAGAGACACATCTTCAAGTAGCTGAAGGTACCTAAGGCAGAGGGGATTGTCGGCAGGTTATACCAGCTGTCGCTGGTGCCGGACCAGCCCATGTTAAGGTGGTAATACGCGGTGCCGGAATCGAATCCATAGCCATCGCCCAGGATAGCGTGCCCGCCCGGAGTGCCACTGATAGCAAAATATACCGGGTACCCGGCATCCAGGTTGGGGTTAATCATATTGGGGAGGTTGGGCATGATATTGTTGTTGGCTGTATTTGATTCTCCGCCGATGATCGCATTGCCATATTTGAACGTCTGCGTCATAGCTACTTTTGTGTCATTAGAGAAAGCCGATGAGCTGGTGGCAGTATAACTCATGCTGACAGCCACACCAGCGTCAGCGCAGAGCGCACCAATCGCTTGTCGTTGTGCCAGCGGCAATGTCATAGCGTTGCTCCGGGTCTCCAGCGGCATATTCGCCCAGTCATACGGGCCGCCCGCGCCATCCCCACCAAGCAAAGCGCGGGTAGACGTCACGTTGTCGACTTTAATGCTAAATGATGCCGTGCCCACCCCTGTGGTCGGATACTGGTGATAGCGCATAAGTTGCGCCATGGCGGTGGCGACGCAGCCGCAATAGTCATTATTCGGAGTGTAGTAATTATAGCAGGTGAGCGTATTGGAGTAGCCACCGCTTTTCCCCTGCGACCAGAGGCTTTGTACCAGCGGTGCCACGCGCATATCGCTCGGGGTAGTCACGGGATTCACGGCAGCGGCTTCACCGGGTAGTGCAGCCTCTGTCAGTGCAGCCCATTTATTGTGTGAGCGTGCTCTCTCCGGCGTTTCTCTTGCCCGCGTGGCTGCGGCCTGTTTCACCTCCGCCATGCGGCTGCCCATATCCTGGGTCACCAGCGCACCTAGTGGATCATCCAGTGAAGGGGAGTAGCTGCCATGCTCCACAAAGGCAATGATCGGTTCGATGGTGTCATCTGCCGAGACGATAATATATCCGCTGGGATCCAGCTCGACGACGAAATAGGTCGGAGAACTTGGGTCAGGATAGCTCTTCACCGCCTTAATCTTCTGCCCGAGTATCGCCTTTAATGGACTACGATTGCTGGCAAGCAGACGCTGCACCGCTAACCGGGCATGCCCTTCAGTTGTTGGGGCAGCATAGGCAAATTGCCCGGCCAACAACAAACTAATGAGCAGTACCAGCGAGATCGTTATTTTCTTTGCGGTATCCGCTATCAATCCAGCTAAACGGTATCGAATTTGTCGCATATTTAGCTCCTATATTTTCAGAGAAATTATATCCGATTTATTCTCAGGTGAAACTTCTGTAATTATATCACTTGTTCATGCCGTATGGTAAGGCTTCCAGTTAACCTTTCACTTTTTATAACCACGAAAAGCACAAAAAGCACAAAAAGGGAGATTCATCCGAATAGGTCTGCTTTTTAGGTCTGTGCCATGGGCGTCCCGCCCATGAGAACGGGGTGGCGATTCAGCATATCTCCGCTGGGATTGAAATCCCGGCTGCAGGGCGCTGCGCGCCGTTCGTCCGCCTTCGCGGACTTTCGGAATCGAATGGTTCAGCGCCTTTCAGGGTGCTTG
>JBBQQW010000005.1:0-31398 GCA_038215455.1 Armatimonadota bacterium | reverse complement strand
GCGTCACCGAGCAGGAAGTGAGTGCCATCATCCCGGCGCGCGCACTGCAGGAGCTGCTGCGCATCCTCGGTGGTACCGATGACCCGGTCGAGGTACACATCGGCGAGAAGAATGTACTCTTTATAGTGGGAGCAGTGCAGTTGATCGCCCGGCTCATCGACGGTACCTTCCCCAACTACGAGCGCGTGATCCCGGCGGAAACGCAGAAGCATTTGCTGATCAACCGCAAACTCTTCATCGAAGCAGTGCGCCGCGCCAGCATCGTCGCCCGCGCCGAGTCGAACAAACTGCGCTTCAACACCAATGAAGGTACGCTGGTGATCACTGCGGAGACCAGTGAAATCGGCGAAGCGCGCGAAGAGCTGCCGGTAGAGCTGGATGGCGAGGAAGTAGCCATCGCCTTCAACGCCGAGTACCTGCTCGACGCCCTCAACGTGCTTGATGCCGAGACCATCATGCTCAACCTCTCCGGCCCGCTCAACCCCGGCCTCATCCAGGCCGACGGCGAACCGGATTACAAATACGTCGTCATGCCTATGCAGATGAACTAGTCTCTCTGTATACGTGAATAACCATCCTGAATGTAGGGGCGCATAGTATGCGCCCCTACATTTTTTTTTGAAAAATGTGCAATGTGTAGCTGGCAGTTCTTACAATTAAGTGATATACTGAATCAGGTTTAGGAATAGTCGTAAAAAAGGAGGATGTTATGCGCCATATCATCGTTACCGGTGTGCTGCTATGCGTATTATGCACGTATGCATGGGCAGATGGTTTTTCCACCGCCATCAAATGGCAGGGATGGACGGTAGAAACAACAGAATGTCAGCATGGGGAGAAGTACCCGCTTGTTAACATGTTTGATGGCACTCCGGAGACAGCCTGGGTATTCAACCAGAAATTATTCGCAGACATGGACGAAGAAAATTTCAAATATAAGCACGGCGAAGGAGAGTACGTCAATCTCCAGCATACCGGCGACCCGATAAGTATCACCGGCATCAGCTTGATCAATGGTTATGCAAAGAGTGAGCAGATCTACCAGCGTAACAACCGAATTTATAAACTGAAGGTAACCGTCAGAAGCGATGGTAAAGACTGGGAGAAGACAGTAGACCTGATCGAGTCCCGTTCGGCACAGAAGATCTCATTTCCGCGCGTCGTAGTCAAGAGTATCAGGCTGGAAGTAGTGCAGGTCGCTCTGGGTAATGACGATGACCTATGCATCTCCGAGTTATCGTTGCTGGATGGCGAGTATAAGATTCCCTGGGGAATAGCATCCACGGTAATTGCCAACGACTCCAGCGGGGGCGAGTGTGGCTGCGGTGGTGGTCCGTACTACTCTTTCCTCACTCCAGGAGGAAATAAGGCGACTATCGGGAGCGCCCCGTCGCTATTTGAAGGTATCGCAGTATTGCCGGATTCGCAGGATGCTTTGATCTGGAATAAGGGGACTGTTTACCTGTGTAATTTACTCACGCAGCGCGAACTCTATACGCATGACTTCGGCAAAATGCAGATTATTCGTTGGGGGTGGATAGATACTCAGACAGCATACATCGGCGTTGCCAGCTCACAAAATGAGTATAAGAACGCGACCTGGTACAAATTCAGCAGAAAAGATGGTTTCAGCATGAAGAAGATGGACGCCCCGAAGGATACTCAGAAATACCTCAATGAAGAGATGGGGCCGAATTATGGGGCGTAATGGATTACCGATAATTATGCCAGGACGCAGGGGCGCATAGTACGCGCCCCCACAGCTATTCTCCCCGTTGTGCGCGCAGCTCTCGTGCAGGTGCGCCACCGCTGCACTGTGATGGGCATAGGGAACACGCATCCCAGCTATTTCACCATCAACACTGCATCATCAATGACATACAGCGAGCCGTCGTCGGGGGCCAGGTGCAGAGTGCCAAAGACGCGGGTGGGGAAGTCCACTGCGGAGATGTTTTTGCCTCCGGCGATTTGTATTTTGATCACCTCGGAGATCTTCGGGCGGCTGCAGAAGTAACAACCTACTTGTTTCTCCGCCAGGAAGAACTCATTGGCTTCGCCGGTGGTATGCAGTGGCAGGATAAATCCTTTGGCTACTACCTGCTTACCATCCAACGGTTTCACTGTATCAGGGATGAGTGGCTTGCCATTCATCGGCCAGTCGCCCCGTGCCAGTTGCCCCCAGTCCAGCGGGGTGTAATTCCCCGCTGGTACTGCATCGGCATAGCCGGGGAAACTCGGTTTGAAGATGTAGCTCCAGGTAGTTTTCCCCACGGTGGCCACCAACACCAGGATGATGGTCAGTGCCACGATAGTCATGTCGCGCTTGCGTTTCTGTTGTATCGTCAATGCCATTTTCTTACTCCGCTATCAGTGTCTCGGCCACCGGCAGCCGGTAGGCCACTACCGCCGGTAATATACCTGCTAAAATTCCCAGCACCCAGACGCTGCCGCCGATATATAGCTCTACCGCCTGCAGCTGCCACGCGTGGGGAGCGATGCCGAATTTCTGCATCGCGTAGCCGGAGAGCAGCGCCACCGTGCCATGCCCCAGCAGCCAGCCACCCAGCACACCCAGCGCCGTGAGCACTGCCGCCTCGATGATGATCATGCGGAAGATATCAATCCGTGTGGCCCCCAGGGCGCGCAGCACCGCCAGATCGCGACGGCGTTGATGCAGTGAGAGATAGAGGCTGATGAGAATGGATAACGCTGCCACGATCACCACCAGCCAGGCAACCAGCAGCAGCAATCCCTGCAACGGGCTGATGAAGGTCTTCACCAGCTGGTCCACCTGGTCTACCGGGATGGTGGCCATCGCATTTTCATTTTTATTGATTTCATCCGCCAGCTGGTAACGACGGCCTTCTTGCTTCAATTGCACCAGCAATGCGGTAATCTCCGGGCCATGTTCAGGCTCATCCACTTCATCCGGGTCAACCACTCCGGTGGCCAGCCCTGCGGCGTGGTGGCGTGCATGTACTTCCCATACCGAGCGATAATCCGCATAGAGCGCGCGGTCCATGCTGGCTCCGGTACGCTGCAGGATGCCCACCACCGTATAGGGTGATTCCGAATGTGTATCGCCACCCTTGGCCCAGCCGTGGCTGCCGACGATTTGGCTGCCCAGGGTCAGATGCTGGCGTTCCGCCACCTCGGCACCGACGACGACCTCCATAGTTTTGTCGAACATCCGCCCGCTGGCGATTGCCCCGCCTTGCTGGCGCACGGTGAAGAAATCCATAGTAGTACCGATGATCGGTGCACCGTAGTAGTTATCGCCGATACTCACCGGCACAATTTTGCCCACGCCCTCATTGGCGCGCAGGTGATCCCAGACATCGGTGGAGATGTTCCCGTTGGGGGCATCCAGGTAATACATGCTGTTGAGGATAAGCTGCAGCTGGCTCCCCTTGGCACCTACTACAATATCCCAGTATCTGGTCTCCTGTTTCAGCGTATCCTTCGTCTGGGTGGAGAGGATGAGCACAATTGTCGCCAGCCCCAGTCCCAATGCCACCGAGAGCACAGTGAGTACCGTGACCAGCAGATGGGTGCGCAGATAGGTAAATGCGAGCTTGAGGTCAGACATGGCTCACCTCCCGGCTGTGCATCCAGCGGCCCGCGTCCGCGGTGCGGCTGAAACGGTTAGCGATACTGGTATCATGTGATACCGCCACCAGTGTGGTATCATTCTCCGCACAGAGCTTGAAGATGAGATCGAGCACGGAAGTTACGTTGGCGGCATCCAGGCTGGCGGTCGGCTCATCTGCCAGCAGCAGTGCCGGGCGGTTGATAAGGGCGCGGGCGATAGCCACCCGCTGTTGCTCGCCGATGGATAGCTCGCCGGGGCGCTGTGAGCGCCTATCCCACAACCCCACCTCGCGCAGTAGCATCTCCATGTGCTCGAGTGCTTCGTGGTGATTCCATTTGCGCCCGAAGCGTGCGCCCAGTAGCAGATTCTCCGCAACTGTCAGCGCCGAGAGTAGCTGGAACGACTGGAAGATCATCCCGATGTGCCCGCCACGGAAGATATCCAGCCCGGCGACGTCGAGCGTCTCCAGCTTAACCCCCTGGATGCTGATAGACCCGCTCTCCGGGCGCAGCAGGCCGGAGAGCATATTCAGTAATGTGGTCTTGCCACAGCCGCTCGGGCCGGTGATGAGCACACTCTCTCCGGCAGCAACATTAAATTCTTCGATCTCCCAGTGCAGCGGGGTCATAGTCCCGCGTGCCAGGAAATCCTTTTTCACCCGTTGGCATATTATCATGATAAACTCCTGCGGACGGCAAAGGCCGCCCGGCATCTAATCGAAAACCATTATTGGTTCTGACTTAGCCCAGGAGTGGCGCTGGCGGAGCGCGGGGTGATGATGAGCAAAACGTGGTGGGGATATATGCTGTGGGGAGCAGCGGCTGGGGCACCGTCTGCGCGACAAAACTGCTGATGGGGATGGCAAAATCGCAGGCGACACTGCCGGTAGTCCACTGGCACAACGTACAGGTATCATGCTGCACCGCGGATATTGTTACGCCGGAATCTGGCCGAAGACAGGCTGCACACATATGCTGATGCGGGTATAGCGTCAGTGTGAGGAGCAGCAAATATGATATGAGCGCTATCGACCCCCATATATCTGATCTCTTCCGGTTCACGCGTCTATTATACACGAAAACAGTGATGATGATTGCGCGCCCCTTATGTAACCAGGAGTATCGTTTTTAGCTTTGATATGCGACGAAGAACCACCCCGCCCTTCGGGCACCCCTCCACGGAGGGGAATCTGGTTCGGCGACGTGGATGAACGGTAAAACCGATACTCCTGATTATGTAACTGCGTTGTCTCCGCATGCTATTAACCATTTGGGTTATGAAATCACCGCACAGAATATAGCGAAAAAACCAGATGTGTGGGATAATAGTTGGCAATGGCGAAATCTTTAGAATTTTTTAGAATAACGTTTAATGGAGTAGAACACCGGGTAACTCAAAGTAGCGCCTTGAATTAGGGTGCAATTTGTATTGAGCAGAATGGATGTTATGGCGTTAGTGAAATGTGAGAATTGCAATTTGATCCTCACCGAGGCAGAAAGAGAATGCCCCGGGTGTGGTGAGAAGTTGCATATCTGCATTGATCAATCCCATGAAGTAGAGAGTGCGGTCACTCGTGCCCGCAAGCTGCTGCAGAATGGGAAGCTGGCCGACGCCGAGATCATCGCCATCAATGCCTCCCACCGGTACCATGCCACTTGTGATAGCCTTGCCCTGCTTGCCGACATATGTACGCTGAAAGGCGAGACGAAAAAAGCTAGTCAATACCGGGCGCAGGCGGATAGTCTGCGTGCGGCAGAAGAGCTGCAGGCGGAAGACGGCGGTACGCGTGCCGCGACTCTGCGCCTGACCCCCGCTTCCTGGGGGATGCTCGCAGTCATCGTCTTCGTCATGCTCAGCGCCGCCACCACCTTCATCCTCTATCAGTCCGGTAATAACACCACCGGGCGCGCCGGGATCATCCACGTGATGCCCCCCGAGGTGCAGCCAGAGGTCATCGCCCCCGGTGTGGGGATTCAGGAACCGTTGATGGCCACCACCACCGTTGCGCCACCCGTGCGGATAGTGGTACCCGAGCAACCCGACACCAGTACCGTGATCACGCCAACCACCAGCAGTGCCACCACTACTACCACGGTAACCGATGCGGTAAAGCCGAACCTGTAGCTGTAAAAAGCTAACGTAAACCGTCTGTGATGCAAACGATCTTGACCATTAACCTGATATCCTGATTTGACATATCCCCCACAATTATGTAAATTGCAGGGGCTGGTATTACTTACCAGCAGTAAAGGACTGCTATGTCACGCACATTGGAGATTATTACCCCGGAGCAAGTGGCTATTCGCTATGAATTGGCCGGTTTTGGTTCGCGTGCGGTGGCGGCGTTTATTGACTTCATTTGGCAGTTTTTCGCTTATATTGGCATCGTCAGCATCATTTTCCTGCTACGCTGGCTTTTCCCGGTACCGTGGTTGACCAATCCGGAACCGACGAGTGCCTCCATTTTTTTAGTCGTTCTGCTCTATTTCGTCACCCTCATCTACTACAGCTACTTCGAGACCGTCTGGTCAGGTGAGACACCGGGGAAGCGCAAAATGGGGCTGTGCGTCATCAACGAGGGTGGTTATCCGGTGGATTTGCGCTCGGTGATTCTGCGAAATATGTTGCGGGTTATCGACTGGTTGCCTTTCGGGTATGGTATCGCCTTCATCTCGGTGATAATGGGTGCCCGCTATCAGCGGCTAGGAGACCTGGCCGCCGGGACGCTGGTGGTGCGCAAGGGCGAGGAAGATGAGGGGAATAAAGCCTTCACCTTCGGTGCGGCGCAGGTTTTCCGGTTGCTGGAAGGCGGCGTGCTCTCACAGGTGAACCGTATCAGCCGTGATGAATTGGAGATGGTGCAGCTATTCCTGGCACGACGTGCGGCGTTGCCCTTCGCATTGCGCGTGCAGTTCGCCCAGCGCCTTTCCCAGCCTATCATGGAGAAGATCGGCTATAAAATCCCCGTGGTAGGCGTGGATTACGAGCGTTGGCTGGAGGAAATAGAGCTGGCATGCCGTCGCCGTGTCATCGGCATTGCCCCCATCGCTGCCCCGCCCCCGCTCGCTCCGCCAGTGGCTGCCCCGGTCGCCCCCGTGCAGCCCGTGGGCGATGAACGCCGATGGTGAAGCATTGCTGGCTCATCTTGGTACTCCCGCTGCTGCTGGGTGGCTGCAAACAACCGCCCACCCCGTTACCGTCCTCCGTCACTGTCGCGGCACCCATTGTTGAAGAGCTGCCCGCATTGCGTACCCGCCTGCAGGCACAGTTTGCGGGAGTGAAACCGCAGCAATGGGGCGAGAATGTGCCGGGGGTGCTGACGCATCTGGATACGCCCAGCAAAGTCATCGCCCTCACCTTCGATGCCTGTGGGCCGACGAAAAGCGATAGTGGCTACGATGCCGCGCTGATAGATTATCTGCGGCGGGAGCAGATCCCCGCCACGCTCTTCCTCACCGGGCAATGGCTGGATGCAAATCCGCAGCTAGCCAGCGAGTTGGCACACGATCCGCTTTTTGAGATCGAGAATCACGGCACCGCCCACCGCCCCTGCTCAGTCAACGGGCGCAGCTGCTACGGCATCGCCGGTACGCATGATGTGGGTGAGATCGTCGATGAAGTGGAGGCGAACGCACGCCGACTCACCGCGCTCACCGGGCGCGAACCGCAATTCTACCGCAGTGGCACCGCCTGCTATGATGAGGTCGCGGTGCAGGTGGTCACAGCGCTGGGCTATCGCGTCGCCGGGTTCAGCGTCAATGGCGATGCCGGGGCCACCTTCACCGCGGCACAGGTGCAGCGTGCGCTGCTCGCCGCCCCCGCCGGGGCCATCGTTATTTGCCACATGAATCACCCCTCCGGGCAGACGGCACGCGGGATAGCTCGTGTCGTGCCAGAACTACGACAGCGCGGCTTTGAATTCGTACACCTTGCAGACTACCCACTGCAATAATGTAGCAAAAATAAGACATCATCGTCGTAAAAACGTGTTAACCTTAAAAAGTGTAACGGCTATGTTCTGCAATCCGTGATACAATGTTTCATTATCTCGGAGTTTGCGGCGTGTTTGCTAAAGGTTTTCGCCCATTCGTAGGCAAATAATTAAGGGAGAAAAACTGGTATCGAATCTAAGGCGTTAGCGTTGGTCTACCTAACCCCCCGGCCCCCTTCCCGCGCCGGGAAGGGGGAGGATGATCGTTTTTGCATGAAGATCATTCGTTTGGACACCCCTTCCCTCGCAGGGAAGGGGCTGGGGGTTAGGTAGACTTACGGGCAAAGTGCCCGCAAAATCTATTTTCGTGGGAGTAGTTTTGCAATTAGCTCGAAAGAAAACAGGAAAACAGGATCATTTGCTATGAAAACAATTGCAGCGCTATGTGCAGATATTGAATGTACCATCATCGGTGACCCGCAACAGGTGATCACTGGAATTAGCTATGACTCGCGCAAGGTACAGCCGGGCGACCTCTTCGCCTGTCTGGCGGGGGCGAAGGTGGATAGCCACAGCCTTATTCCGCAGGTGCTGGAGGCCGGGGCGGTGGCCTTGCTGGTGGCGCACCAGGAGATGGTGCCGGTGGAGATACCCGCCATCATCGTGCAGGACACGCGTGCGGCACTGGCGCAGCTGGCTGCTTCTTTTTATAATCACCCGGCGGACCACCTCACGCTGGTGGGCGTCACCGGTACTAACGGCAAGACCACGGTGACCACGCTGCTGCGCCATCTGCTGCAGGCCGCGGGGCACCCCACCGGCCTCATCGGCACACTGGCATATCGCATCGGGGATGAGGTGATCCCCGCCCCGCACACCACGCCGCAGGCACCGGAGTTGCAGCAGCTGCTGGGGCGCATGCGCGACGCGGGCCTCAGCCACGTGGTGATGGAGGTCTCGTCGCACGCGCTCTGCCTGCACCGTATCACCGGCTGCCATTTCCGCTTTGCCGCGCTGACTAACCTGACGCAGGACCACCTGGATTACCACCAGACTATCGAGGCCTATCGTGATGCCAAAGTAGAGCTGTTCGCCAACCCCGCCTATCAGCTAGTAGATAAACCGCTGGTAGCTGTGCTCAACGCCGACGACCCGGCGGTGGAATATTTCGCCGCCCGTGCGCCGGGGCCGGTGGTCACCTTCGGCATGAGTGCCAGCAGCTATCAGGCGGTGGAGGTGCAGCTGCACCCCACGGGCAACTGCTTCCTGCTGCGCCACCCCGGTGGTGAGATACCGGTGCAGACGCAGCTGGTCGGCTCCTTCAACGTATCCAATTCATTGGCGGTGCTGGCACTGGCGGGGGAGATGGGCATACCTATGGCGGCGGCGGTGGCCGCACTGGCCACTGCACCCCCGGTAGCCGGGCGCTTCCAGCGGGTGTCGGGTGACAGTGGGCCGGTGGTGGTGGTAGACTACGCGCATACGCCGGATGGGCTGGAGAAGGTACTCGCCACCGCGCATGAGATGTCGCACGGGCGGGTGACGGTGGTATTGGGCTGCGGGGGCGACCGTGACCGGGGCAAGCGTCCACTGATGGCTGCGGTGGCGGCAAAGTGGGCACAACGGATAATTGTCACCAGCGACAACCCACGCTCGGAGGATCCGCAGGGTATAATAGCTGAGGTTATGGCTGGGTTCCCGGCAGCGATGCTATCGCGGGTGCTGGTGGAGGTGGATCGCGCCACGGCAATCCGCCGCGCTATCTCCGAGGCGGGAGAAGATGACATGGTGGTGCTGGCGGGCAAGGGGCATGAAAATTACCAGATTTTCGCCGACCGGACGATTCACTTTGATGATCGCGAAATTGCCGAAGAAGCGTTAAAAAATCCACGGTAAACGGGGGAAACGCTGATGCAGAAAAAAACGAAGTTAAGAATAACAGGAATGCCACTTCAGCGCCGACTGTTGATATCGTCGCTGATGGGTGCCATCCCGCTCATCTTGTTTGGCATCATTGTGCTCTTTACCTGGTTCAATGAGCGCCGCATCCGGGTGATGAATAATAACGAGCAGCAGGCGCAGATGGCATCGGTGTATCTGGACGAATGGCTGAATGGCCATTCGCGCACCCTGAAGACGCTGGCAGAGTCGCAAGAGGCCAAGTCAGGTGATATCAAAGAAATTGAAGGATTGCTGACGCGGCAAAGCCATGCCCAGCCGGACTGGGATCACCTGTTTGTCACGGATGCCATCGGTATGCAAGTGGTGAATACCGCGGATAAATTTGTGGATGTCAGCGACCGCCCGTATTTCATCCGGGCGAAAGAGACAAAAGAGCCGGCATTTTCCACCTTGATTGTCAGCAGAACTACCGGCCGTAAAGTCATTATCATCGCCTACCCGATAATGCATGACGGGAAGTTTATCGGCATTATCGGTGCCTCAATCTTGCCAGATGCTATACAAAAGCTGTTCTCCATTCACCAGTCGAGTCAGGACGTGATGTTTTCGCTTTGGGATCGCGATGGGACATTACTCATACGCACTGGTGAAGATAAGCAGATGGTCGGCAAAAAGTATTTTGTACCGGAAGCCGATATCATTTTTGCTGGTCACGGTGGGAAGATCGTCATGAAAAGTCCGATCGACGGGGCAAGCTACATGGCGGGATATTCTCCGGTGCATATTGCACCCTGGACGGTTTTCGCTGCGACACCTGAGCGGGCCATCATGCTGCCCATTACCAGGCAAATCATCGCGTTTGCACTGCTGGCATTTATTGTCATTATTGCCACACTATGGTGGTCGCTGAAGTCTGCGGATATTATATCCAGCCAGGTAGCGCAGCTAGCGAGCGGGGCGCAGGAGATCGGCGCGGGGAATTTTGCCACGCGTATCACCATCAATAGTGGGGGCGAACTGGGGGCGTTGGCGGATTCTATCAATAAAATGGCGGTGGATCTGGCCATGCAGGAACGCCTGAAGGCCGACTTCCTCAGCCTGATGTCGCATGAGCTGAAGACCCCGCTCACCACCGTGCGCGCCTTCCTGGAGATGATGGTCACCGGCACGGTGATGGCCGATACCGAACACTATACCGAGATGGTGAAGAGCGCGGACCGCCAGGCACGCCAACTGCAGGATATGATCGAAAATATCCTAAGTATCGCACGGCTGGAATTCGGCGGCCTGGTGGTAATCCCCCATCCCACGGCACTGAAAAATATCATCAACGCCTCCATGAGCCAATATCAGGTGCCTGCCGGCGAGAAGAATATCACCATAACGGTAGAAAGCGCGGCGGATATCCGCGTGAATGCTGACCCCACTAAAGTGACGCTTATCCTGAACAATCTGCTGGATAACGCGGTGAAATTCACCGGCGAAGGTGGTGCCATCGTCATCCGGGTGCAGCTAGCAGAGAAAGAAGCGACGATATCCGTCATCGACAACGGTGCTGGCCTGACCCCCGAGGTGCGCGAACGACTATTCGAGGCGTTCTATCAGCGCGAGCCGCTGCTCACCCGCACCACCGGCGGTGCCGGTCTCGGGCTGCCAGTAGCCCGCGCCCTGGTGGAGGCCCACGGCGGCCAGATCAACGTCGTCAGCGCCGGCCCGGGCAAAGGCAGCACCTTCAGTTTCACCCTGCCGCTGGCGTAGGGTGTTGCTGGTATCTGGTTACATGAGGTATCCCTATGAGATATGATATTCGTCCGTTTACGCTGGCAGATTTGCCCGCGGTTGTCGCGCTGTATGGCCGCGTGCTGGCTCCATATTCACCGCGGTACAGCTGGCCGCTGAATGTGGAGCGGCTGCAACGGCAGTATTTCGGGCACCCGGAGTTCCGCCTGGGTGGGCTGTTCGTCGCCGTGGCGGGTGGGGATATCATCGGCTTCGCCTTCGGGGCGGTGCGCACGCAGCAGCTCACCCCGGATGATGAGCTGGCCGGGATATCCTTGAGCCTGATTATTGTGGATGAAGCCCAGCGCCGGCAGGGGATAGGCAGTGCGCTGCTGGAGAAAGTGGCGGAGTTTGGCCGTGGCTACGGCAAGGTGATGTTCGCCGCCCATGCCTGTATGGGCAATCCGCTGGCCTTCTGGCCGGGGGTGAACCGCTCGTGGGACGCGGCGGTGGGCTTCCTGCGCGCTCACCATTTCACCACCACCCATGCCGAAGTCTCCATGGAGCAGCATATCGCCGACTTCCATTTCACCGAATACGCAGAGGCGCGGCGGAAGGTTTTCCAGGCGGAGGGCTACAGCTTCATCCCCTACCAGGACAGCTACCATGATGCCCTGCTGCGCGCGGCGGGCAACCCCAGCTGGCATCTGGATCTGCAGTCCAAGATCGACCGCCTGCCCCACCCATTCATCGAGACCGCCTTTCTCAATCTGGACCGCGACAACATCTACGGCCCGCAGGAGATCACGCTGGCAGTGCATGATAATGTGCTGGTGGGCTTCGTGGCCATGTGCCGCAACCCCGGCGAGGAGATCGCCTACCTTGGCCCCATCCGCATCACCGACGCGCTCAACCACAATGGCCTCGGCAGCGTGATGATCCAGACCGCCATCCTGCGCGAGCAGGCACGCGGCACCAAAATCATCGACCTCTGGTGCTCGGAGAACAACGCCCAGCGCTTCTACGTGTATAATGGCTTCATCCAACACGACATCTGGGATATGTGGGAGGGGCGGGTGTAGCAACACACCTGGGAACGCCCATGAGAACGGGCAAAAAGAGAAGCGTTCGTAAACCCCCGGTTACCCCGGATGGGGCTTCGAAATTTAAAGAGGGCACATCCCCCGGGGTTCCGCTGCGCTCCACCCCAGGCTATATTCCGTCACCACTTCGTGGTGGCTTATCTTGCGATCAAATTCACCGCAACCCCGTTCTCATGGGCGGGACGCCCATGGCACAATAGGGCGTGGCGCTGAGGCTCATACAATATTACTATCATGACAGATTTGACATTATACTCCAAAGTATTATACTTTAGAGTATAATACTTTGGAGTATAATGTATGGAATTCGTCAACCGTAACACAGAATTGAAGGGGTTGGGAGACCGCTACGCTGATGACCGCGCCGAGTTGTTTGTGCTGTACGGGCGTCGGCGTACCGGCAAGACGGCCTTGTTGCGCGAGTTTTGCCGGGGGAAAGGGCACGTCTATTTTCTCGCCGCGCAGCTACGTGAGCTGGATAACCTGCGCCAGTTGAAGCATGATCTGCTGGCTGTTTACCCGGATCCGCTGCTGGCATCAATAGAGTTCACCGGGTGGGATGTTGCATTGGGGTATCTCGCCAAATTGGCTGAACATAAGCAGTTTATTTGTGTGCTCGATGAATTTCCGTATCTATGTCAGGAGAACCCGGCGTTGCCGTCGATATTGCAACGTTGGTGGGATACTACCGGCAAGCACACACACCTCTATTTGATACTATGTGGTTCACATGTCGGCTTCATGGAAAATGAGGTGCTGGCGGAACGTTCACCGCTATACGGCAGGCGAACCGGGCAATTACGGCTGGGGCCGCTCCTCCCGTGGGATGCCGCGCTCTTTTTCCCGCAGTACACCCCGCGCGAGAAGCTTACCGCCTATGGTATTCTGGGAGGTATTCCGGCATATCTGGAGCGATTTTCCTCAACTCGTAGTATCCAGCAGAATCTCTTGCGTGAGGCGCTGAATGGGCAGGGGTTCTTCTTTGAAGAGGTCAATTTCCTGCTGCGTACCGAATTAAATCATATCGCCACCTACCTGAGCATCTTGAAAGCGGTGGCGGGTGGGGCCACCCGCGCCTCGGAGATCGCCAGCCGCGCCGGCTTATCCGCCACCGGAGCGATGAAGTACCTGGGCATCTTACGCGAGATGGGCCTGCTCCGTCGTGACGTACCGGCGACCGAGGCGTACCCGGACAAAAGCAAACGTGGACTGTATCTGGTTGATGACCCATTTATCACCTTCTGGTGTCGTTTCATCTTGCCGTATCAAGGCCTGATCCAGGCGGGGCAGGGCGAAACAGTATGGGAGCAATATATCAAACCCCAACTGAACACGCACCTGGGCCATGTTTTTGAGGAAGTATGCCGCCTGTTCGTGTTGCACCGCTGGCATGATGTATATGGCGGCACGCCCCTGCGGGTAGGCCGCTGGTGGTCAGGTGACAAAGAGATTGATCTTTACGCGGAACTAGACCAACAGGGCAAAGCCATCACGCTGGTGGGGGAATGTAAATGGTGGCAGAAACCCATGGGTGAGAACCAACTGGAGGAGCTACACCGCAAAGCCAGCGCAGTGCCCGGGGCCAGCGCCCGCAACTTCAAATACGCCCTCTTCTCCGCCTCCGGATTCACCGAGGCGCTGCAACAACGTGCTGGGAATGAAGGTGTTGTGCTTGTAGACGCCAATGACTTGCTGAAATAGTCTATAATACTGCAGTGCTCTCTGTGCCACTGTGTTGAATAGAAAAGAAGAATATGCCCATCCTACAAGCCAAAAACCTATATAAAACCTACGCCGCCCGCGGAAAGACTACCCGGGCGGTGCGGGATGTTTCGTTGACTTTGGAGCTGGGGGAGGTGCTGGCTTTCCTGGGGCCGAACGGGGCGGGGAAGACTACTACCATCAAGATGATCGCTGGGCTGGTGATTCCCGATGAAGGTAGCGTGCGCATTGATGGGCTGGATCCGCATAACGACCCGCATGCGCTGCGCTCGCTGGGGGCGGTGCTGGAGGGGAATCGCAACGTCTACTGGCGCATGACCGCGGAGGAGAATCTGCTCTACTTTGGCGCGCTGCGCGGTTTGCCCGGGGCGGATGCCCATGCGCGCGCGGTGGAGCTATTGCAACGTTTTGATCTGCTGGACAAGCGCAACGCCACCGTGCAGACGCTCTCGCGCGGGATGCAGCAGAAGCTGGCCATCGCCGTGGCACTGATGCACCGCCCGCGCCTGCTGCTGCTGGATGAGCCGACGCTGGGGCTGGATGTGGAGGCGGCGGAGACGGTGAAGGAGCTGGTGAAAGAGATCAGCCAGGAAGGACACGCCATCCTGCTCACCACCCATCAGCTGGACGTGGCCGAGGAGATCAGCGACCGCGTGGCCATCATTCGCAAGGGCTGCATTATCGCCGAGGAGCCGACACAGGAGCTGATCCGCCGCTTCTGCGGTACCGCCTACACCATCGAGGTGGGCGGCGAGATTTCCCCGGCACAGCATGAGCGCCTGGCGGAGCTGCAGGCGCTGGTGCAGCAACAGCACATCGAATTCCTGGGGGATGCCGACGGGCTGTGGCAGGTGCTGGAGATACTGAAACCGCTACCGCTGAAACATGTGGAGCAGGACCAGGCGGATCTGACGGAGATATTCCTGCGGCTGGTACGGGAGGGCAACGATGGCTAGACTCTTCCTCGCCGAGATCAAACGCAGTTGGATCCAGTTCATCCGCTATCCTAGCGAGGCTATCACGCTGGTGATCACCTTCGTGGCGATCTTCCTGGGGATATTCTACGGCTTCCAGTATATGTCCGGCGGCGCGGCACAGTTCGGCGACCGGCTGGACAAGATCATCGTCTCCTATCTGCTCTGGAGCCTGACACTCTACGCCCTCACCGGCATGGCGTGGGCTATCCAGGGCGAGGCGCAGGCGGGCACGCTGGAGCAGGTCTTCCTTTCGCCCTACAACCCCATCATAGTCTTCCTGCTGCGCGCACTGGCGGATCTGCTGGTGCAGCTCACGGTGATCGTCACGGCGTTCGTCGTCATCATGTTCATCACGCAGCGCCAGGATATCTATTTCACCCCGCTGGCGCTCCTGCCGCTCATCACGGTAATGCTCGCCACCTACGGGCTGGGCTATATCATGGGCGGCCTCACGCTGGTCTTCAAGCGTATCATGAATCTCATCCAGCTCTCGCAATTCGCCATGATCTTCCTGGTAATGACCCCGGTGGAGGACTGGCAGGGCAACTGGCGCATCGCCACCCACTTCCTCCCCATGATGCCCGGTGCCGGCATGATCCGCGCCCTGGCCATCAACCACGCCCCCTTCGACGCCCTGCAATTTTTCGTCAGCCTCATCAACGGCCTGGCCTATTTCTTCCTCGGCATGTACCTGTTCCACCTGGCAGAACGCCACGCGAAACAAAAGGGCTTGCTGGGGGGGTATTAGTTCCAAATTCCAAATTCCAAGTGATTCGATTCGGAATTCTGGCCCCAATATAACCACACCAGGGGAAAAACAATTGATTCAGTTATAATCCGATGTTGCCCTTGGAATTTGAAATTTGAAATTTGGAACTCCCCCCCCTGGGCAGGAACAATCCCACTCTTTGGCGTAAATACCTTTACGAGGTGACGGAGATGAAGATGTTTGGACGTGAGTATACGCGGCGGGAGCTGGAGGGGTACACCGGGCGGGTGGAGCAGCTGGGGGGGATACGCCCGATTGAACTAGCCGGTGGGCGCGAGCGGGGCGTGCGCGGGTTCGATATCGACACCGGTGCGGGGCTGCGCTTCACTGCGCTGGCGGATCGTGCGCTGGATATCAGCAGCGCTAGCTACCACGGCCATGCACTGGCCTACAGCTCCCCCGCCGGGCAGGCGCACCCCGCGTATTTTGAGCCACAGGGGCTGGGCTGGCTGCGCGGCTTCCCCGGCGGGCTGGTTAGTACACAGGGGCTGTCTTACCTGGGTTCTCCGTGTGTGGACGCCGGCGAGGAGCTGGGGCTGCACGGGCGCGTGAGCAACCTGCCCATGGAGGAGCTGGGCCACTGGGGCGAGTGGCGCGGCGACGACTACCATATGTTCCTAAAAGGCAGCCTCACCGAAGGCGCGCTCTTCCGCGGCAAGCTGCGGCTGACGCGGCAGATATCGGCACGGCTGGGCGACAACGCCTTCAGCATCGACGACACAGTGGAGAACCTGGGCGGCGTCACGGTGCCGCACATGCTGCTCTACCACTGCAACCTGGGCTTCCCGCTGCTCTCCGCTACTGCCGAGCTGCTCTGCCCCAGCCGGCGCGTCACCCCGGTGGACGACTTCGCCGCCAGCGGCCTGTGCGACTTCGCGCGCTTCAGCGCCCCCACGCCGGGCATCGCGGAGCAGTGCTACTACCACGACATGGTGGCGGACAAAGACGGCATGGTGACCACCGCGCTGGTGAACCCCGCGCTGGACGGCGGCATCGGGCTGCAGATCAGCTACGACAAAACCACGCTGACCGACTTTGTGCAGTGGAAGATGATGGGCTACGGCGACTACGCGCTGGGCCTGGAGCCAGCCAACTGCCACGTAGCCGGCCGCCCCACCGAACGCGCCGAAAACCGCCTGAAACACCTGGAACCCGGCGAAGCCCGCAGCTACCACCTGCAATTCCGCATCCTGTCCGGCGCAGCGGAGATTGGGGCGGCGCGGGAACGGATTATGAGAATGGGGTGAGATAATAATGTGACAAAGTCAGGTTGTTACATATCCTGTTTCAGGGTATAATCATTTATTGTTTATAAGTAGTGGAGGAATGCCGTTCAATAATATTACATGTGGAAAGGCTAGCATTATGACGGATAATCCGATGAAGTCATTGCGCAAACGTCTAACAAGTGCAGGAATCAGAAAAGTGCAGTTGGATAAACTGGTACTGCCGGATTGGTGGGACGATGAGATTGCAACTTCGCAAGCAGGATTTGCTCAATGTGCGATGATTATATCCCGGCATCTTAATTTGCCAATTGCATTACTTATGAACTCGAATGCAGATATCTTACCTTCTGACTTGGGATCTTTTAAATTTAAAACACGCGATAATGTTCAGGAAGATGAGATCGGTGAGGCACGACTATTTATTTCGCAAGTAGCCCGCATCACCGTTAAAGCGATGCAGCATAAGCCTTTAGAGATTTCCACAGAGAGTCCCGCACATATCCGCGAGCAAATTCTCCAAAATGGAGCCCCTTGGGTAGGTTTATCACAGTTGCTCGATTATTGTTGGCAACTTGGAATACCCGTACTCCATATATCAGCACAATTAAATCCCAAAAAACCAGACGGTGCCGCAGTCATGGTAGATGGCCGTCCGGTGATCGTAGTCTGTAGAAATGAAAAACATTCTGCATGGCTCCTGTTTACACTCGCTCATGAACTAGGACATATCTTACTGCGTCATGTCGATGGCAATGGAATGCTTGTTGATGAGAAAGTTTCTGAAGAAGATATCGATACTGATGAAAAGGCTGCAAACAAGTATGCAGTTGAATTACTCACAGGACGCTCTGTATGTCATATAAGTACACCTCAATTGCCGAAAGCCCAAGAATTGGCTAAATCGGCTCAAGTATACGGTAGGAACAATAAAATTGACCCTGGTCATGTTGTGCTCAATATTGCGCATACACTAATTACGAAAGACCCCAATAAGACTTTTTATCCACTCGTAAACGCTGCACTAAATATTATTGAGCCGGTCGCTGATGCTCCGGCAATGATACGCGAAAAGATGGAGCAGCAACTCCCGTGGGATGAGATATCGGAAGAGAGCGGGGAATTCATCCGTAGATTAACAGGATCGGAACGTTGTTTTGCTGCTGCTGTGTGATAACGACATTCTATTGAAACTCGCGGCCTGTGATCTGCTGGGGGAAGCAATATCTATGCTTGGCGCTACGCGCGAAGATATTCGCATCCTCCCTTCTTTCCCATACATGCTGAAGAAAACAAAATCGCGTGACCGCTTTGTAGCACGCTATGACGAGCCAGCGGTACTTCGGCTGGAAAAATTTATCGACGGACTCGCCATACTTGAGAGTGAACACGTATCCATTGAAATGTTGGCTACACTCCAAGGTATTGCAGACATAGATGAAGGCGAAATTCAAATTTTTGCGGCAGGGGCTGTTGCAATTGATGCTTATTATATACTGACAGGCGATAAACGATCAATCCGTTCATTGGCAACATCCGAAGAGTGTCGATCGATAGCGGAACAAATAGCTGGTCACATAATATGCCTGGAAATGGTCATTGCTTCGTTCATTTGTCGAAACGGATTTGACTATGTGAAGGCGCACGTAGTCCCTGCACGTTCCTGCGATACCGCATTAATGTCGGTATTCGGCTCAGGTGATTTGGGCAGAATACAGTAACGTGATCGCCAGCCTTAACGCTTACATTGACGAACTTCGAAAATTGCCAATCCAACTACTGGCCGAATTACCACAATAGCATGTGCTAAAGCCACGTTCTATGGGCGTCCCGCCCCTGGGAGCGCCAATCTCCGCATTGGCGACGGCGTTAATCGGGGACTGTACCCACCGGTCTTCCAAGTTACCGCCTACACCTTTACTTCAAATACCGAAATTTCGGCACCGTTGGGAACCATATACCTTACAAAACCATCTACAATTCGGATACTTTGGGGAATAATCTTGCTGCATTTTGCGATAATCCTACCATCATAAACAATGTCTAAATCCCCATCAATGTTGGCTCCATAATATGCGTAGTGCTGCTCATCTTCGCTGATTATCAGATCATCTACCCCTATATACCATTTCTCTACTTGCTCATTTGAGACAACTCCAAACTTGTTATTGTCAAGCACCACATATACAACGTTCCCGGATCTAATATTGCACACATAGAACACCTTTGATTTATTATACATAATTGAATCATGTAGCGAAAGGCTTTCTCCATTATTCAGTAAAACCCATTTTTCATTTTTTGCTCTAGCTAAAATTGATACGGATTTTCCAGTCGAGTCCATGAATATCACTTTAGCAGTCGCAGCGTAGTTATTGTAGTTGTAATCATCATGACTAAAATACTTGTTCCCTTTTTCATCAACGCCCAGGATGATGATCTCACCAGCATCGGTAATCCGTATGTCGTCAATGCTTTGTAATCTGACGACGATGTTTCCATCAAGAACAATGGTGTAACTCTCATCCTCTTTGTATGCGTATGCATGATGTTCTCCATTGGAACTGAAGACTACGCCAATATCATGAATGGCACGATATACAGTGCTTTCAACACCATTTATATTGACGATGTACCCACCGTTTGCTTCGGCGATATACCCATAAGCAACGCCCTTCTTGCTAAACCAAAACTTCTCTGCGACTAATTTGTCATAGCTTTTTGCTTTCACATGATTAATGATCCAGTGGTGCCTAGAGCCATCTAATAATAAACTTACCGTCCTTCCGTCGGGCATGGTCATGGATTGAACCACCGAGCCAAAATATTCAAACAACTTGCCCCCGACATTAATAATAGATACCCCATTAACGTGGTAGGTCTTTTCCAGATTTCCTTCAGCATCGTAATGCACACCGCAATAGTCGTAGTCACGTAGTACCGTGGTGTCATCTACGACGGCCACTCTCTTCTTTCCTTCGTATGCTAAATAGCAGACCTTATTCGTTTTTGGACTGAAATAGAAAGTCCGTGGTATTACGTCCGTGAATGGAGTTGAGAACACCCCATTTGCGTTAACAAAAGTACGCCCCTCTTTGGAAAAAATATAGGCATACCCTCTCCCATCTACACTAATATATTGACTCGTAGCAGTTGTTACCTTTTTCTGTTGCCTGTTCATTGCATACACAGTTGCTACTATGCTGCATACTACCAGCAGCAATATACCTATAGCTATGTATTGCCATCTTTTCATCATGTCACCCCTTTGCGCATCATCTTCATCGCCGCCGGCCCATGTTAATAGCGATTATCGGTAGTAGTATGCGTGTTTTCATGGTTTGCTGCTCTCCAGGGTGTATATGTAGAAAACACATCCCGAATATATTTTTACCTATATTCTTCATATCGCGTTTCAGATCTGAAGTTTTTGCAGATTAGATCAAAGCAATAACCATCATCAAAATGTATCCTCAAATGCTTAATATTTTCGATATCACGTTTCCGATCCAGCATTGCTTTCAATGTCATTGTCTGTAATTCACTGCTTCCTATTTGCATCACTCTATCATAAGCATTGACATCACGAACATCGAGAGCAGAAGAAAAACGAAGTTGTTGCACAACAACACCTTCAAAGAACAATGTAACGACAGTCTTTTTATCATTGTAGTAATCATTATCGCTGTCAAATTCACATTCAATCCAAAATATTGGACCAGGTAAGATATTGAAATTAGGGAATTGCAACATCGCAGTCGAGGGAAACGGCAGTTTCCATATCACTATATCTTGCATTTATTCCTCCTACCACAAAACACTAGACTTACTTCCCATACCTGTAATGCGAAGTACGTCAGTGCCAGAAGTTGATAATCCATTATCTAATAGCCGCGTACTGATATTGCCCATTTCATATCCATCCCACGAATATGGGGAAAACACAATCTTCGCCCATGAGGGCGACTGTTGATATAAGTTACCACAGGGAAGAACACGTTTACAATATTCCCTATCGCATTTTATGTCAATAGGGATAATGGACAAATCGGGGACTGTCCTCGCGTACAGCAGCGGGTATATGCGTGTTTTGTACCTTCCATAGTTAGCCTCTTTTTCGTTTTTCAGCATCCGGTTAGGACTGTCCCCACCGGGTCGAAACAACTTGACCTTTTGACCGGGTGGGACAGTCCCGTTTTCCCCCGCCACTTTCGTGGCGGGGGACGGGCCAATGCGGAGATTGGCGTTCCCTACTTACTTCACACACCGTAGCCATCTGGCGCTGTGGGCGTCGATGTGGATGGCATTGATATCTACCGGGGCGTCGGTGACGGCGTCGGTGATGGCGGTGTATGGGAAGGCGGTGGCGAGGGCTACGGTTGTTGCCGGGCCGTCATTCACCAGGAAGTAGTGGTCGGCCTGCGGGGCGGCCTGGCGGTATACCAGCGCGCCGTCGCAGCGGTAGAGCGGGGCGTGTGCCCCCAGCGCCGTCTGCGCCAGCAGTGTCTCCAGCGCCACATTGCCGGGCTTCAGGCAGCGGAGCGATGCCTCCGCCCCTAGGATCACCGCCGTGCCCTTGCCGAGTTTGTTCTCGGTGATGGCGGGTTTGCCGTTGTCGTAGGTATTTACTACCTGCGCGGTGGTGGCCGTCATCTCCACGGTGAAGCCTTGCAGTTGCAGCTCACCGATGGCGAATGGCTCGTTGTTGGCGTAGGCGTACTCGTGAATCACCGCCCCGAAGAGCTGCTCGAAGGCGCTGCCCGGGCTGGTGTCGACCAAATGTCCGCGTTCGTCCAGATAGGCACCGGGCATATCCAGCACCACGCGCCCGCCCTGGCGCACGTAGTCGGTGAGTAGCTCCATCATGCGCGTTGGGATACACATAGTTGCAGGCAAATAGATGCTCTGGTAACGCGGGGCCAGCCCCTTCTCCAGTTGGCGCAGGGTGACATGCTCCCACGGGATGTTGGCGTTGATGAGCGCACGTGAGGCACCGATGCGCGCCTTGGTAGGCTCATTTTTGTAGCGGTCACGCCCCACGGTGGCCAGCGCGGCCCACATGGCGTCGTTCTCCCACTCCTGCAGCACGGCCACCTGCGGCTCCTTGTGCGCCTGCCAGAGTTCGCGGCGGTGGCGCACCATCGCCTGGCCTATCTCCCCGACGCACTGCACGCGTGGGGTTACCTGGTTGTTGCGGTCGCACAGCGCGTACTCGCCCGCTTCCCAGCCGGCGTCGCGTGGATTCCAGCACCACAGCCCGAAGCCCTTGAATCCGGCCCCCAGATAGCTGCAGATGAGCTGGGTCATGGTGTGCTCGGTAATAGTGAAGGCCGGCTGTAGTGGCATCACTTCCGGCACAAAGGGCACCTTGCCACCGCCCGACCACCATTGCGGGCCGCCAGTGGACTCAAAGGGGGCCGACCAGACACCCTTGGCCCAGTCCACGCACATGGATGCCTGCATAAAGGTGGGGCGCAACAGCTCGAACTCCACCTCCTCCAGATGCCAGCCCGGGTGCATGGAGGGGTAGAAGGCTCCGCCTTCGGCCATAATCTCTGCGTAGCCCTCCATGTCGATAGCGGCGGCGGTATGCGGCAGGAAGATGGATATCTCGCCCCCGGCACGCATCGGCTCATTGGGGTCAGCTATTAATGATTCGCGCACCCCGGTGCGCAGCCGGTCTAGTTTAATGTCGGCCTTGAAGCGCAGGACATCGCGCAGGTGGCGGAACTCACGTGCGGGGTAGCGCATCACATTATTCGCCACATCCTCCCAGCTTTGCCAGTTGGTGGCGGCTCTGCCGAAGCTGGAGCTGCTGGCGTTCCACGCTACCTTCAGCGCGGCCACATCCGCATAATTTTTCTGTAGCCATTCCACAAACTGGGGCACCAGCTCCTCGTTTAGCGCGGTGCCGCGGGTCAGCCGGTTCTGTCCGGGCACGGCATGCTCATCCTGTTCGCCGGGGAGAAAAGAGTGCTTGCGCACCTGCGGGAGCAGTCGGCTCGCCGCATGGCGTTCGATGCGCTGTTGCATCACCCCCTGCTGGTATTCGCACATGGCCGGGTGCGCCATCGCCGCATCAATCTCCATATCACGTGCTAGCCCCAGTTGCTCCAGCAGCTCCGGGGTGATCTCCTGCCAGCCGCCCTGGTCATACCACCAGGGGGATAGCCCCTCTTCTATCGCCATGCGCTCGACGCTTTCCGTCGTTGTCCCCGGGCAGAGCATGAGGCCCTTCAGGCAGGTGAAGCCCGCCGCCCGCATGGCGCGGAAGTGTCCGCGGATATCGTCCTCGGTCATCTCGGGCCACTGGATAAAGACACATCCTATGGGCATCGGTGCCATGCTGCGTAGCTTCCGCTGCATAGGCGTCTCGTTCAGCCGGTCATAGAGGCCGTGCAAGTAGTCGTGTGGTGACGTGGAAAAAACTTCTTCCATTTTAATTACTCCAAACTCCGTTTTTTTTGTCTCTCAAAAGAGAAGTTTTCTTCACTGGCTGCGTCGTTCCTGCCACTTTCTGGTTTATTTCGGACGATTCTGCAAAATAGATGTATAGTCGTGATTTCAAGCCAATTAATCGTAATTTTCAATTTTTCAACGCCCCCCCTTTTCCTAAGGCGCAAAAAACGGTATCATTAACGCTGATTGCTTGCAAAGCACTTGAGGAGGAATTAAATGTCAGAGCAGACTTTTGAGACGATTAAAATGATCGTCGTCGAAGAATTGAACGTCGCAGCTGAAGACGTGAAGATGGAATCGTCTTTCCAGGACGACCTGGGTGCCGATTCGTTGGCGCAGGTTGAGCTGATCATGGCACTCGAAGAGAAGTTCGAGCTGGACAGCATCCCGGACGAAGACGCCGAGAAACTGAAATCAGTGAAAGACGCCGTTGACTACATCGACAGCCGTCTTGGCTAATCCCGGCCACCAATATAATTGGAAGGAACCTCACAGCGCATGATAACACCACGTGTGGTCATAACGGGCGTTGGTGCGGTTACCCCCCTTGGCATCGGCATTGACGCTACGTGGCAGTCGATCCTGCGCGGGGTATCTGGCGCAGGCCCGATAACATCTTTCGATGTAACTAAGTACGACGCCCGCTTCGCTTGTGAAGTAAAGGGTTTCGAGCCTACTGATTACGTCGATCGCAAAGCAGCCAAGCATATGGACCGCTTCGTCCAGTTCAGTGTCGTAGCAGGCCAGATGGCTCTCAAGGACTCCGGGCTGGAGATAACCGAAGAGAACGCGGCGGATATCGGCGTCGTTATCGGCTCGGGTATCGGCGGCATGGCTACCTGGGAGAAGCAGCACGCTATCTTGCTGGAGCGTGGGCCTAGCCGCGTCAGCCCGTATCTCATCCCCATGATGATTTGCGATATGGCGGCGGGGATGGTCTCCATCGAGCTGGGTGCGCGCGGGCCTAATATGTGCGTAGTCACCGCCTGCGCCTCCGGGGGCAACGCCATCGGTGAAGCAGCGGAGATGATCCGCCGGGGCAGCGCCAAAATGATGGTGACCGGCGGTGCCGAAGCAGCTATCGTCCCGGTGAGTATGGCCGGTTTCGCTTCGATGAAGGCGCTCTCCTTCCGCAATGATGACGCCGAACACGCCAGCCGTCCCTTCGACGCCACGCGCGACGGATTCGTCATGGGCGAGGGAGCCGGTATCGTGATTCTGGAAGAATACGAGCATGCCCGCGCCCGTGGTGCCCATATCTATGGCGAACTCTGCGGCTACGGTGCCACCGGGGATGCCTATCACATGACCTCACCCGACCTCAGCGGTCGTGGTGGTGTCGCCGCCATGACAGCAGCATTGAAGCAAGCCGGGATCTCACCGGAGCAGATTGGCTATATCAATGCCCACGGCACCTCGACACCGACGAACGACCGCGTGGAAACGTTGGCGATCAAGAAAGCCTTTGGCGATTGTGCCTATCAGATCCCGGTAAGCAGCACCAAGTCGATGACCGGACACCTGCTCGGAGCAGCGGGCGCAGTAGAGCTGATCTTCTGCCTGCTCGCCATGCGCGACAACGTGATCCCGGCGACGACCAATTACTGCACGCCCGACCCGGATTGCGACCTGGACTATGTACCCAACACCACGCGAGAAGGCAAGATCAACTACGCCCTCTCCAATTCCCTCGGCTTCGGCGGGCATAACGCCACGCTCATAGTCGGCAGAGTCTAAGCGGTACCAATAAACAAACAGCAATCGCCCCCATACAGATATGTGTGGGGGCGATTTTTTCGTTCTAGTATGTGCCATGGGCGTGACACCCATGGAAGGTGCAATAGCGTAGAACCCAACGCCCGTTCTCACGGCACGTTCACACCCCTAACCCGTCCAGCAGATAATCCTGCCAGCGTAGAAATGGGATCCCGATACGGTCGGCACCGTCGCGGCAGGCATTTTCGCCGATGACCAGCGGTTGAAATTCAGGATTTCGCTCGACAAAGGTCAACAATCCTGTCAGGTCACGTGCGGTGAAGTCTCCACCTTTTACTTCAATAGCCAGCTTCTTTTCCGGGCCATCTATCACCATGTCCACCTCCAGGTCCTTATCGCGCCAGTAGCTCACATTGTGGCCTTGATTGATGGCGGTAGCGATGCAGGCGTTTTCCAGCCAATGTCCCCAACGGCTCGGGTCGCTTTGTTGCGTGGGGGAATCACCGATCAATGACAGCGCCAGCAAGGCATTGGAGAAGGTAATCAGCTTCGGCGGGTGACCGCGCCGGCGAATCTCCGACCGCGAATATTTCTGAATACCGGTAGCCAGATAGGCGCTCTCCAGCAATTGCAGATATTCCGCAATGGTGGCTAAATTCCCCGCATCGGTGAGTGCCCCGGCGATTTTCTGCAGTGTGACAGTCTCGCAAGGGTGCCCCAGACAGACGGCCAGTACTTGCTTGAGTAATGCAGGGCGACGCACTTGATGGAGCATGAGGATATCTGACCCGATGCTGGGATCCACAATTGCATCGCGGATATACGCTTTCCAGCGTGCTGGTTGCGCTAGCAAGCGCATACTGCCAGGAAAAGAGCCGTACCGGATGACATTCATCACCGCTTCATCTGCGGTGAAATCAAACGCCCGCATCAGGTCGCGCGCAGTCCAGTGGCGTAGCTGCAAGCGCTCAAAACGCCCGGCCATGGTCTCACGCGTGCCGTCCGAAAGCTGCAGCGATGAGGAGCCGGAGATGACGATATTCAGCGGAAGTTTCTTTCGCTTCACTTCATCATAGGCGGTTTTTAGCAGATATGACCAATCCGGCATGCCGTGTACTTCGTCAATAATCAGCAGCCCCGGGGCGCGCGCAGCCATGCGCAGTGCCGCCTGCCACTGTTGTGGCCACCAGTCCGGCAACGCTGCATCAGGGCTGTCCGCCGCCAGAAAAAGCGCATGCTCAGCCTGTGCGTCGGCTATTTCCAGCAGCATAGTAGTCTTACCCACCTGCCGTGGCCCCGTCAATATCTGGATAAACCCCGGAGCCGCCTCGCTAATCCGCGCATTCAATTCATCTCTAACAGTATAGTACCCGGTGTTCATGGTTATACCTCAACATTTATTGAGCTATATCGTACTAATTATTGAGCTATAAGTAAATAGGTGATGGGGTTAAGAATGTACCAGGGGAGATATCAGTCGCAAAATCCCCGTTCTCATGGGCGGGACGCCCATGGCACGGGGGGATAACGGTACCTTCGCGCACCAGGAACCAGGAACCAGAAACTCTATTTCCAGTGCAGTTTCACCTCGCGGGTGCCGGGGACAATGTGGGCGGTGGCGTCGCCGGCCAGGGTGGCCAGCAGCGTATTGCCCACGGCCTCGCGACGCCAGCCGCGCAGCAGTGGGATGTTGGCGTCGGCTTCCTTCTCCACCAGCTCGATGAGGTCGTGGCGGTTGGCCAGGATGCTGCTGGAGACCGAGTTGTCGCGTGCCAGCGAACGCAGGCAGAGGGTGAGGAAATCCACCGTCGGCTCCAGCGCAGGCGAGAGACCGTGCCCGCGCGGGAGCGAGATCTTCGGCGAGTTCAGCCCTCTGTCGATGGCGGCCAGGATGCCGGTGCCGTAGCGGTTGATCTGCTGTGCCTGCACACCGCGCACCTCCAGCAGTTCCTTCATGGTCTTGCGCGGGTGGCGGGCGTACTCCAGCAGCACCTCATCCTTCATAATGCGTCCGGGGGGCAGATTCTCGCGGCGTGCCGTCTCGTCACGGTAGGCGGCGAGCTTGGCCGCCACTGCTACTGCTTGTCCGCTCAGGCGGTCGATGCCGCCCAGCCGCAGGTAGAGCAGCTCGGGTGCTGGCGGGGTGTAGCGGGCAGCGTCCTCCAGCTTGGCGAACTCTTCGCGCGCCCAGCTCTCGCGGCCCAGGCGCTGCAGCTCCGCCTGCAGTTTCTCATATACCGGTATCAGGTAGCGCACATCATCCAGCGCATACTCCACCTGCCCCTGCGAGAGCGGGCGGCGCAGCCAGTCGGTGAAGCCGTGCGCCTTCTGCAGGCGCGTGCCGGTGATGCGCTCCACCAGATTGAGGAAGGAGATCTGCCCGTCGCTATCCAGCAGCGCATAGGCGATCTGCGTGTCGAATATCGGGGCTACCGGCGCGCCCAGCATATTGAAGAGGATGATGAGGTCCTGCCCGGCGGCATGGAAGACCTTGATGATCCCCGGATCGCGCAGTAATGCGAACAGCGGGGAGAAGTCGCGCACTGCCAACGGATCAACCAACACCGCATTGCCGCCCGCCGCCAGCTGTATCGCCCCCACCGCCGGGGCATAGCGCCCCTCACCCACGAACTCGGTGTCGATGAATATCGCCGGCTCGCCCGCGAGTGCCGCGCAAAAAGATTTCAGATGAGCATCAGATTCAATCAGCATGATAGCTGTATTGTACCGGAATGGGAGATATTATTCCAGCAGCAGGCGAAATGGTAACAGTTCAGAGTAGTTAGCCCTGCTAGATAGATGATGCAGGAAAGTTAGGAAAGGGAAAAAAGATCAAATATTCTCCTGCCCAAGGTACATTTGTTTATAAAATAAGAAGGAACCTTCGTTTGTCTCACGAATATAACAAACAGTCAGCTATACCGCCGACAATATTATAAGGAGGAGACAACACCATGGTGTACAACAGTTACACGCCGCAGCGACCGCGATCCGGGTTCGATAACTTCGGTCAGTGGTTTTCGGAGATTTTCCAGATGTTTGGCGCAAAATGGAGCGTCTGGGTACTGCAGGGGTTGTTGGTATCAATCCCATTTATGATTGTGGTGATAGGCTATGCGGTGGCATTTATCATCCCTATGATGGGGGCTGGTAATAGAGCAAATCGCGACCCATTTTCGGATACTGCTGTTTCAGCAATCTTCGTTATACTAATGATAGTAGGTGGTATAATATCGGCTATCTGGTCTTTAATGGTATTCCCGGGGATGGTTGGAACTGCGTTGAAGCAGATCCGCGGCGAGGAGATCAGTGTTGGTGATCTCTTCAGTGGCACCCGCTTTGGCTGGGGATATTTTGTGATCGGGCTGGCGATAAGCCTGGGAGTATTAGCCTGTTGTGTCGGCGTTATTTTCACCAATGCACTTTTCTGCCTGGCACTTCCCATTCTGGTGGATCGCAAAGTTAAGCCCGTTGAAGCGCTTACCGCGTCATATGAAGCGACAAAAGGCGACATGTGGTTTTTTCTCATTTTCTTCATGGTGGTCAATATGGTGGTATCCGCAGCGGCAGGTATATTGAATGCAGTATCATGTGGCGTTCTTGGTACTTTGGGGTTGTGTGTCAGCTATCCGATATATGCCATCACCATGGTCGTCGCCTACGAGCGCACCTTCAACGGCTACAGTGGCATCGGGATGCCGATGATGCAACAGGGCGTGCCTATCCCACCGCCATATATGCCCACGCCGGGCACCCCGACCATCGGTTCCGTGAACGACTTCCCACCACAAGAACCGGAAGCGCCAGTGCCACCGGTGCCACCGACAGAATAGTCAAAAGCTACCAGTATTTTTTGTCCCATCCGCCGAAAAAAGTTTTCGGCGGATGGGGCATCGCGTCAATAAGGAGACGACATCATGGTTTACAACAATTATCAGCAACAGCCGCGATTCGGGTTCGACAATTTCGGCCCGTGGCTCTATTCTGCCTGGCTACACCGTTTCTCATCGATCGTGATAGAAAGATAGGCGAATCTTTAACTGCATCCTATAATGCGACGAAAAAAGATATGTTTTTCTTTATGGTATATTTCGTAGTTATTTGGATAATACTAATTGTTCCTATAGTTATATTTTCATTGTTTAACATTCAGGTGGTGGGGCAGATTCTTATCTTCCCATTTATCCAATTAGCCGCTGTCGTCGCCTACGAGCGCACCTTCAACGGCTATGGCGGCAATGGGACAATACCGACGGTACAGCCGGGCGTGCCCATCCCACCGCCATATATGCCCACCTCGGGGGCAATATCTGCTTCGGATACAGTGGAGACCTCCGAATCGATACCACCCGCAGAGACTAAAGATGAGACGCCCCCAGAGGCATAATTACATGTATTGTAGGAATCAGTGATGAAGTGCGCTTCATTACTTGGGGATGAAAAACTTGTGGCATCTATGGCGTTGGCGTTGGTCTACCTAACCCCCCGGCCCCCTTCCCGGCGCGGGAAGGGGCTGGGGGTTAGGTGAAACCCAGGAGTATCGGTTTTACCGTTCATCCACGTCGCCGAACCAAAGCCCTCCCGTGGAGGGGTGCCCGAAGGGCGGGGTGGTTCTTCGTCGCATATCAAAGCTAAAAACGATACTCCTGAGGTGAAACCAACGGGCAAAGCGCCTGCCGTATCTTTTTTTGTAGGAGGAAACATCATGGCTCATACCAGTAACTCACCGCAGATTAGCCCAGGTTATGACCACTTTGACTTATGGGTCATGGAGGTTTTCCAACTCTTTGCGGCAAAGTGGTGGGTTTGGTTGCTACAAGGGTTAATTTTCTACGCTATAATCGGGGCTGCTGTTTCCATTATAGTATTGACCTTTGACCCGGAAACATTATTTTCAGTACTTGAAAATTGGGGAAGAATCGTGCTAGTACCAAGAGATAAGGGTGGGGTTTATTTTATCAGCGCGTTGATTGCGCTCATCGCTTTTATCCTCCTCTATCCGGGGTTCTTTGTCACTGCATTGAAGCAGATTCGTGGTCGAGATGTCGGTGTGGGTGACATATTTGCCGGGATGAAATATAGTGGTGGGTTTTTAGTTCTCAGTGTGATATACCTAGTTACGTACTTAATGACATCAATTTTCGCCAATATAATCGGTTCCATCATTACTGATGATCCGTTTTTTCGATCTATTATTGCCAACATGGTACTTCACCTCGCATTAATCCTGATTCTCGCATGGGAATTTATGGTGATGCCCATGTTAATGGACAGAAAAGAAGATATTATATCTACTATGAGTATGTCATATCACGCGACCATGAAGAAGTATGGGTATTTCGTCGCATTCATCATTGTGCTGGGGCTGATAATGCTGGCGATATCTATAGTGGGCTACTTCATCCCCTATATGCAATTAATCACGGGTCTATTCACCGTCTCCATATTGCCAATCGCCGCCGTCGTCGCCTACGAGCGCACCTTTGCAGGCTACGGGAATTCATCAACCCCGAAGATGCAGCTGGATGAGCCGATCCCACCGCCATATATGCCCACCCCGCCAGTGGATGAGCCGGTGGAGTGAATTGTAGCCCGTGCCCGCCGTGGCGCGTTGTTGCAAGCATATACGCGCCACGGCTCTTGTTTTTCAGTATCTCTGCAGCAACACCCCGGAGATCCCTGTCTCTTCCCGGGTGGCGCTGAGGATGCCGAAATTACCTCGGTAGTCCCAGTTGGCCCAGGCGATATTTTCCTCGGCGAAGACGCTGAGGGTATCGCTATACCAGGCGAGGCGAAGTTCCAGCGGGGTAGTCCCGTAGCAACCGAATTCGCCGCAATAGAGTTGCAGGCCGGTCTTTGCCCGTGCATCCAGCACGGGTTGCAGGTGGGCGCGCATTGCCGCACGGCCGAAGGGAATATTCATCTGCTGGTCTGCGCACCGGCGTTGAAAATCCGGGCTGCTCTGTGCCAGATCCTCCGGGGTGATCGGGGCACCGGGGTAGTGTACAGGCCCGGTATAGTCGCCACCTTCCCGCCACCATTGGGCGCGGTGGTGGGTGATCAGCATGGGCAGATAGTAGTGGAAGCTCAATATTGTGTGGACGTCGTCGGGGATACGCAGATAGAGAAAATGTGTGGCTGACTGGAAAAAATTAGACCCCAGCACGATATAGCGCTCTGGCTCCAGCGCACGCAGCGCGTTGAAAACCTGGTGCGCCACGATATTCCAGTCCTCCGGGTCGCGTGCCACCGGCTCATTGAGCAGTTCATAGGCGACTTTGT
>JBBQQW010000004.1:0-32363 GCA_038215455.1 Armatimonadota bacterium | reverse complement strand
CGCCTCGCCGAAGGCGCTCACTTGTTCTTTTGTTCTTATGTCAAAAAAACAAGATATCTCAGACATAAGAACATAAGAACAGATATCAGCTACGCTACCCGACCAAACCACGCCATCGCCTCGCCGAAGGCGTTCACTCGTTCTTTTGTTCTTATGTCCAAAAAACAAGATATCTCAGACAGGAGAACATAAGAACATAAGAACAGGTATCAACTACGCTACCCGACCAAACCACGCCATCGCCTCGCCGAAGGCGTTCACTTGTTCTTTTGTTCTTATGTCCAAAAAACAAGATATCTCGTACAGGAGAACAAAAGAAAACAAAACAGCTACGCTACCCGACCAAGCCACGCCATCGCCTCGCCGAAGGCGTTCATTTGTTCTTTTGTTCTTATGTCCAAAAAACAAGATATCTCGGACAGGAGAACATAAGAACAGATATCAGCTACGCTACCCGACCAAGCCACGCCATCGCCTCGCCGAAGGCGTTCATTTGTTCTTTTGTTCTTATGTCCAAAAAGAAAACGAGTTAGGGCCTATAGTTCGGCGTCCGGCGTCATAACCTCCGCCGACACCTCCGCAATTGGGCTGATTGCCTCCATGTGGCAGGTGGTGTAGTCGCCGCCGGAGATCAGGCGTCCGGCCAGGTCGTCGGGGTGCCAGCGCGTCATCACCACGATGATGCGGCCACCGGGGCGCAGGCGGGTGAGCAGTGTCTGGCGGTACCAGCGCCAGAGCTTGTCGCGCCGGGCGGCGGTGGCAGTGGTGGCGTCGTCGCAGGGGTCATCCACGATGATAACATCGGCGCGTCGCCCGATGAGTGGCCCACCCACGCCGTAGGCGGCCACGGTGGCGTCCTTGTTCGCGCCCGCTGCCCGCGCCACATACCAGGCGGCGGCCGACCAGCCACGCTTGCGGTCGGGGGTGATTGCGGGGAAGACCTGCTGGTACTCGGCACTCGCGCTGACAGTGGCACGCACCGCACCGCTGAAGAGCAGCGCCTGCGCTGCCGTGGCGGAGACCAGCAGGATATTCACTTCTGGCCGCCGCCCGATGAGCCACGCCGGATAGATGACGGTGCACCAGGTGGACTTGGCGTGCCCCGGAGGCGCAATGAGCAGCAACCGTTCCGCCTCGGACTGCAACAACTCCGCCCAGCACCCGTGGTGTGCCGCCGGCCACAGACCAAAAACCAGCGCGCCAAAGACCCCCAGGTCTCGGCGCGCCAGCTCGGGCAACGATACCCCCGTCGTATCCATCATACCCCGCCCTCCTTCATATTCAATTGTGCCGGGATGATAGCATATTATTGGGGAAATAGCAAACTTTTGTTTGGTATGGGTATTTGGGGGACTGACTACTAAATACTCATCCGGGACGTATTTGGGGGACAGACCACGAAATACCCTTTTGCGATACTGGCATCCGCATATGAATTGCAGCAGTTCTCATCCCCGGTGAGTATTTCGTAGTCAGTCCCCCAAATACTGCAAAATACCCTTTTTCGATACTGGAATCTGCATATGGGTATTTAGGGGACTGACTACTAAATACTGGGGTATTTAGTAGTCTGTCCCCTAAATACCCGTATTTCGTAGTCAGTCCCCCAAATACTTACGGCACCGCCACACCGCCCCAGTCATCTACCACGGCGGTCATCTGTGTGGTGCCGCGCGTGGTGGTTACCTCTACGCGATAGGTGCCGATGCGCACGTTGGGTAGCTGCGCTACCTGGGCGTTGAGCAGCGAGAAGGGGAGCCAGTCTGACTGCGTGCTGCTGACGACCGATTCTCTGCCATCGCGATTGCGGTATAGTTTCACGCCGAGCGGGCGTGCCTGCAGGTCGATGGGCATATAGATCGCCAGCGGGTGCAGGCGGGCGGCCTCACTGGTGACGCGCAGCACCATCGGGGGCAACGCTTCGTTGGTCATGGTGATTGGCCAGGTGTAGGTGACACCATCGATCACTGCCTGGGCAGTGAGTGACCCCAGCAGCAGGCCGGAGACATCGAAGCTGCCATTGTATCCGGTGATCACGCTGATCGCATCCTCCGGGCGTTGGCCGGGGAGGATAAACGTCAGCTCCTGCCCGCGAAGCGCGGCTCCGTCTTCCGCCACCAGCCTGCCGGCGACATGCAGCCCGATTGTGCGTAATGGTATGCGTATCCGCGCTATGCGGTAGCCATTATACGGCGGGATGAGGATATTTGATACCACCCCGACGCCGGGCCACTGAATGGAGAGCGTGTTGGCATCGACGGGCAGCTCGATATTGGCGATACCGTCGCGGATATCGTTACCTGCGAGGTAAGCCGTGAAGGACGGATCACTGTCGACGGTGACGAGCATAGTGGCAGACGCATTGACGGGGTCATTGCCCGCGGCGACAGGGAAGGTCAGCTCCACGGTGCGCGTATCGGGTTTTCGATTGTAACTGAAGTTAGTACTAGCGCGCAAAACTACAGTGGAATTCACCAGCGTGAGGTCAACACGCCCGAGGATACCCAGCTCTGGGCGGTCGGGATCGTCAAATACGTAAGGGCCGGCGAGGAGTGTCGCACGGACACGCTCACCACGTGGTACCAGCACCGAGTTCAATTCCGACCCGGTGATGGAATTTCTATCGACATTAACCGGGAATAGTGGTAACAGGCGCAGTGTGCCGGGGTAGGACTGCCCACCCGGCACCGTGGTGGTAAAATAGAAGGTGCGCTCGGTGAGAGTGCGTGTGCGTTCACCGGCGACAGTGCCCAGCGTGGGATTCCAGTAGGTGACCTGGTTGGCAGCCGGGCGGAACCAGGCGACTAATATCCGTGTGGGGTCGCCATATACATCGATCACCTGCCGGTTATTCAGCGCGTTCAGCGTATGCAATGTGGTGGGATCGGTGTTAGTCACCCAGTTCACCTGTGCTCCGGCGGTGACGGTGATCACCGGATCCGGCAAGGTGATATTTATGCGATTCTCTCCCGCTACGGCATCAAAAATCATATTCGCTGGCGGGGTGATATTGTCATCGAGCATGTCGACGATGACGCGATATCTTCCTACTGAAGGTAGCACTGCGGTGAAGATGCCGTTGCCCTGCTGGACAACCTGGATCTGCTGTGACTGATAGTATCTGTTGGTATCTATCGGTACAATATCCAGGCGGGAGACGGTGCGTACCATGCCACCATTGGTGCGCAGCAGGCGCCCGGTCACGTTCACACGTCCATAGCCGCCACCACCGTTGTTGCCACCACCATTATCCTGCCCAAACATCGGCAAAGTGAGGACAGCATTGCGGCCTATGTCATCAATATACGGCGCGTAGACCTGGGTCAGCCGAGCCGTCGGTATCGTATAGGAGTCGGCACTCACCGCCAGATTATATTGCGAACCGCCAGGGATGCTCCACTCCTGGGTGGCACCGTAAATTACATAGTTCGTCTGGCGATAGTCGGTGGTGCTGGTCTCCACACGGGACTGCCCCGCACGTCGGAAACGCCAGGTGAGAGTAGTGCGGTCGACATTCAGCCCATCCACGCGCACGCTGAAGCGGATATATTCATCCGGCACCGGCGCGGGCAGGGGGCCGCGTACGTTGGTAGCGTAGGCGCTGATAACGCCTGCCGTTACTTCATCCCCCCAGACTATTACCCGTACTGGCGGCAGATCTACCCAGGTGACGTAGCCACCATTATCGGTGGTGGCGTCTACCAGATAGGCCACGCCACGGTAGGCGTAGCTGGCATGTACCATGGTATTGCCCGCCGGGCGTCCATCCTGGCCGTACACCTGCTGCGTCACGCGGCGGTAGCCGTTATCTGGCGGCGGAATTGGGCCATTCACCCCGATGGTGTACTGCACCAATGAAACATGACCACTGGTACTAACGGTGAAGTCGGTATCAGCGCCACTCTGCGCCCCGGCGGAGAGGCGTAAACTGTAGGTCCCGACCAGTGTGGTGCCCAGATCGAGGTTGCCGTAGCTATCAGTCAGTAGACCATTGATATTCTGGGTGTTGTTCGTCGTGGCCGGATCAGTCGCATCCCAATATCCCGGAATAGCCTGCTGTGCCGGATAGCGCATGGTGCCACTCACGCGGGTATTCGCCATCAAGCGACCGTATGAGTCCACCAGTTGGAAACGCAGGTTGCCCACCGGCAGGGCGATGCTAATCTGCTTTTGCTTATCGTTGCGCCGGGGGAAATTCAGCTGGCGTGAGATGACAATATCGTGGCGATCGATGCCTTTGATAGTGGCACGCACGGCGAAGTCGGTGGCATTCTGATCCAGATCGAACCAACGCCCGCTGGCCCCGAAGGCGACGCTGGGGATATCCACCACCTCGCTCCGTTGCTTGCGCGTGGCAGCAGTAGCAGTAGTTACCTCCACCGGGGAGCCATCGGCTGCGGTGAAATTCACCAGTGCGCCGTCATTGCGGAACACCAGCCGTACCGTAGCACGCCCGTCTATCGGGACGATCACACTCTGGGACGAATCTCTGCCATTGGCCATCGGCAGCGTAGCCGTCATCCTGTCTGAAGGGGTCACCAGAGAGAAGGAGCCGTCTGCGCCGGTGATTACCTCACGCGCACGCACCAGACCTGGGCCGGATACCGTCACCGGCACCCCGACCATGGGAGTTCCATCAGCAAAAACAGCCACCCCCGCCAGCACCCCGCGGAAAGTCTCCGCATGTACCGCCGAAGCCAGTGCCAACAGGCAAATGACCATCACCAATGTTAAATAACGCATAACACACCTCCGTTCTTGTTAAGGATACATCATAATACGCGGTGGCGTTGTAGGAGTTGCTTGCTAAGGAACCCAAAGAGGTGCACTTCGTGATTTGGGGATAAAAACTGATGATGTACTATGGGGTTAGCCTTGGTCTACCTAACCCCCCGGCCCCCTTCCCGGCGCGGGACGGGGGAGGATGATCGTTTTTGCATGAAGATCATTCGTTTGGACACCCCTTCCCTCGCAGGGAAGGGGCTGGGGGTTAGGTAGACCAATCGGCAAAGCGTCCGCAAAATCTATTTTTGCAGAGAGCATATTACGGATACGTCACCATCCCCGCATGCGTGCCGGCGGTTACGTTCACGGTAAACCCGGTCAATGCTCCGGTGACCGGCAGCGTGATGATGTATTGCTGCTGCAGCCGCGTGATGACCCGCTGGACGGTGCCGGGGAGGGTGGTGCTGTCCGCGGTGTAGAAATATTCGCCGGAGGATTTGCTGGCGATCCGTGCTAGATCATTCTCGTCCTGATAAGCCAGGGCTTTGTCGCGATTGCTATCATGCTGGATGCCCAGGCCGATGCAATAGACGGGCACGTTGAGGGTCTGCAGGTAGTCGCCGAGTGCGATGGAGGTGGTATAATGGGTGTTCCCCTCCTCGCCCCCGTCGGTGATGGCCACCACCGCTTTGTTGTTGCCTGCGGGGCGGAGTGAGGTATCGAGGCTGGCCTGGTAGACGGCATCGAAGAAGGACGAGGTGTTGCTCTCGGCGGTAATGCCATTGATAGCAGTGGTGAGAGCAGCCTTATCGCTGCTGTAGGCTTTTTCCACTTTTACCCCGGCAGCATCCCCCAGCGAGATGATCTCCACCTCGTCCTGCGCGCGCATTTTGCTGATAAAATCAACCGCCGCAGCCTTCATAGCGGTCAGCTTTGCCCCGCTCATCCCCGCGCTGCGGTCGAGTACCAGCGCGATACTCAGCGGTGCGGCGACGTTGAATTGCTGCGCGAGTGCCGTGGGGACAGCTACTGCGCCATTCACCTGGCAGGTGAAGTTATTCCCACCCAGGCCCAGCACCGGCGCACCGGCATCCACTACTGAAAGATACAGCCGCACCTGCCCGGCAGTGGCAGTATCGCGGCGATTGAGCGTGAGCGCCAGCGCATTGCTGCCCGTGCTTAGCAGGCTTATCTTCCCCAGTTGTTGCGTGGTATCAGCCACGATGTTGACCGGCAAAGTGAGCGCCTGATACCCGCCAGCGGGGGGAGTCAACGTGATGCTGGCCACCCCGGTGGGGAGGCCGCCCAGCAGGAAGTGCCCGGCGGTGTCAGTAGCGACAGAATCCGTGCCTACTGCCACCTGCACTGCTGTCAGCGCTTTGTAGCCAAGCGGCGCGGCAGCCGCCTGAGTGTCGGCAGCGGCAAGCGGAATGTAGACGGTTCCCTCCAGCGCGCCAGTGGCCCCAGCAGGTGTGCCACCACCGCTCCCGCCGCACCCAGCGAGGGCGAGGGAGGTTATTATCAGCAATGCTGTGAGTGTACGTTTAATCATCTGGGTACCTTCCTGTCATAAATGAAAGCATGGATTAACAGAATGGGCAGGATAACTGAGTATCAAATGTTATCCTGCCCATCCTGTCTATCCATGTAGTTTGTCGGTTATCGCTTTGCCCAGTCCGGCAAGGTAGCGCGCTGGCGGGCGAGCCAGTCGGGGATTTCGCCGAATACATAGCCGGCATCGGGGATGAAGAGGCCGATTTGGCCTTGCGAACGATCCATGTCGATATCTTTGCCAACCAGCGAGGTGACCTCTTTGCCGTCGCGCTTGACGGTGACGTAGGTGGTGCCAGCGACGTTATCGATACCACCGCCGAAGGTGATCTCGTCATTGCCGACCTTCACACCACCGGGGATGGTGCTGATGGTATCGGTACCGCCAGGGTAGAGCACGGTGATGAACTCGCCGTTGGCAGCGTTCTTGATGGTGAGGCGCGCACCCTGGGTGGATTCACGGCCACCGTTGCTGTGCGTCCAGGGCATGTTGCTCATCTCGAACTTCGCCGGGGCGGCGCAGTACAGTTCCAGCCCATTGTCGAAGGTCAGCTTGGCGCCGTCCTGCTTGATCTGGTTAGTGGGCATGCCGTTTGCTTCAACGGTATCGGTGACTGCATGCAGCGCAAAAGTCGCATTCAGCGGACGATCCGCCTGGTATTGGTCACGGAAGACGACGTAGTCCTTCACGCCACCCTTGACGAAGACGACGGTGCGGCGGTAGGCGAGGGGCTTGTCGAATGCCAGTTGCGGATAACGTGCGTCCCAAGCTTCCGGCGGGAATTGATTCACCAGCCGCAACCGCTCACTCTCCACCTGGCCCATAGCGATGTCGGCAATGGCGTTGGTTTTGAAGCCGATTAGGCGCTCGTAGCCGTCCATATTGGCGTAGGGCAGATCGTCAGTCCAGAAGGTAACGCGGTTGTGCATGTGCTCCTGGCCTGCACGCGGGTTGTAGCTGCAATGATGATCCACCGCCAATGCATGGGCATCCGCATTGAACTGGAAGGAAAGCTGGTCGCCATGGTAGTGGCCACGGTTGGGGCCAGCCTTGAAGGACAGGTAGGTCTCTTTCTCGGTGCCGGGATTGTTGTTGAAGATGGCACCGAAGCCGGGAAGCTCTACCGTCTGGAAGTTCTTCACAGGCTTTAGATCCATCTCGGATATTAGCTTCGCCCCCTCGCCTGGGTGGGTGTCGCCCATGAAGAGCATCTGCCGCTTGTCTGCGCCATTCGGCTGTGTAATGCGCAATATGTAATTCTGCCCGGCCTTGAAATTATCCCAGGTGCGCGGGTCAAAGCCCAGGTACTGGGCACAGACTTCAGACAACGGCAGCAGGTTGCCATTTAGGGCATACTCATTATACCCGGGACATTCCTGTCCGGCACCGCCCGGCATGGTGATGGAGTTATACAGATCTTCGCGGAAGCGCATCTCAGCGGCCTTGCGGAAGGTCTCGAACTGCGGATGCGTGCGCAACTGCGCGGTCAACGCGATGGGAACCTTATTGAAGTCAGTGAAGAAATTAGGGTTCTCCGGGGAGAAGTAATTCCAATAGCTGCCGTAGCTGTCCGACTGCATCATCAGCTGCACGCGCATCATGGTGCTGTAGTCACCGGTGTTACCGGCATCCTTGATAGCGTTTCTACCTGCGCCGCGGAGACCGCCGGTGGGGTTAATCTGGCCGCCATCGTAATTATTCATCGTCCAGAATTTCATCGGTTTGCCCGGCCAATCCAGGATGAACTCCTGGTTCATCTTGTCCAGATTGGTGTAGGCATACTGCTGCACATAGCCGTTGTTCATCGGGGCGCTGGAGTTGAGCAGGAACCAGTAGCGCTGGCCTTTCCAGGTGCTGCAGCGCAGCCCGGCGTAGTCACCGCTCTCTTTCACAATGCACTCGATTAGGTTGTTCTCAGGCCATATCCATTTGCTGGCACTCACCACCATCGCGCCGACGGTGTCTTTGGCATCAGTTGCGCCGAAGGCCCAGCCTTCTTTGAAGTGCTGGTTCCAGCGGGGTATCAGGTTGATGTACAGGTCATTGCGCATGGAGACATTCACCACTGGCTTCAGTTCACGGTTAGCCGGAGGCGGATTGGGATTAAAACCGCCGGAGAAACGCTGGGATATCCCCTGCGTGGCGGCAAAGTTTTGGGTGGCGTTGAATTCCCAGTAGTCGAAGCGGGTCATCTCGTGGCGCTCGAAGATTTGCGCATGGTTCCAGCCGGATCCCAGTGCGACATCTACTTCGGCGAAGGCGGGGATATCAGCCGCAAATCCACCCATGCCGTCGAAATCATAACGCAGGCGTACTTTGGCGAGCACAGTGCCGTCACCGATGACGGTGGCGGTGAACTTCTTCAGCTTCATATCGGTCTTCCAGAAGCTGCCGCCCACCATCTTGCCGCCCGGAAGTGTCACTCCACTGATGGGGCCAGGAATCTCTGCACCGGCCACGGCGGGGAGGGTAACGCTGATATTGGCATTGCTCAATATGTAGCAATCGCCGTCTTTCTTCAGTGTAACCTTCGGGGCGTAGGTCTTCGGGGTGCCGGCGACGACTTCGTAGTTTTTCGTCGACATCGGGGCGAGGTTGGAGCTGATCCAGATGTAATTTTTGCCGTCTATGGCCTCCACCTGGTAGGGAATCTCTGTCCCTTCTTCCTTCACGATGAAAGTCCCGGCAGCACCGGGGGCCAGCGTCTTCAGCCGGATGACTTCATCCTTGCTGTCGCGCGGAGTGGGGTTCACCAGCGTACTGGTCTGCGCCCAGGCACCTGCAACGCCCAGCGTCAATAACGCCAGCGTCAGCAAAAACATGCGATACATCATGATCTTTTCCTCCAAATTTAAACCGTATTAGCGATTAGACAGTAAAATACGGAATAGGTTTCAGTATACACCGGTGAAGCAAGAGAGAAAAGGCCTTAAATCGGACGCTGTTGCTGCACCAGCGCGTCGTGCCCACGGCATTTGAGCTTATCCCCATACTACGGTAGAATAATCTTTGCGAAATCGGGAACAATTGTGCTAGTGCAGCAGTCATAGTATATAGTTATGGAGTTAAGGAGTGAGTAATGAAGCGAGCTTCATTACTTGGAGATGAAAAAATGATGTCGTATGGCGTTACCCTTGGTCTACCTAACCCTCCAGCCCCCTTCCCGGCGCGGGAAGGGGCGGGGGGTTAGGTAGACTAGTGGGCAAAGCGCCCGTAAAGTCTATTTTCGTAGGAGTATCGTAATGAATCCGGGGCATGTAGACGAGCTATATACCGCATATCTGGAAGAAACGCTGAAGCCGGCGGAACGGGAGCGCGTGGAGCAACATCTGCGCACCTGTGCCCGTTGCACAGCGGAGTTGGCGGAGATTCGTCAGCTACATGATGATCTGCGTGCATTGCCGGTGCTCCCCCTGCCCGCTGGTTTCACCGTGGGGGTGCGCGAGCGCCTGCGCCTGCAGCAGCCTGCCCGGCAGCCGTTCGTATTCTCCTGGCGCATCGCCGCCTTCACCGGCACGCTGGCCGCGGCCGCCGTCTTCGCCATGGTGTTGATGCCGGGCAAAAACGTCCCGAGTAATATCACCACCCCGGGCACCCCCCGGCCGCCTGCTGTCACCAAAGTGGCACCGGAGACATCCGCCACCGTGGCAACAGTCCCGATAGCGCTACCAATGGCGAAAGCGTCGAAGCCAACGCGCACAGTTATCGCCAAAGTGTTGTCCGAGCCGCCGGTAATGGTGGCGGCGGGGGCACCTGCGCCTGATATCACCTTATCCCCATTAATGAATGATAGTGCGTCTTATAGATTTGATGATTCGCCGTCAAATGACGATGGATCAGTTTTTGCCATGGTGGCACCAATTGCACCTGAAATATGGACATTGGGAGTCTCCGGGGGTACACACTTCAATCTGAATCCAACTGGGCCAGCCGGTTTTGCACCCACGTATGGCGCTGTATCTCCAGGCAATAAAGATGAGTTTCCGACTACTTTTACCTCTATAACACCCGCCAATAGCACAGATGGCGCTATTTCAATGAATATGAGCGCGTTGCCAAGCATAGTTACTGCACCGGGTTTAGATTACAGCCCTTATGGCCTCGGCAGTACTAAAGGCTTGAATCCTACCTCGACAAATTATACTAGAACTCTATCTGCAGTCAACACAGATATGACTGTTGCCGGTTCCCCGGTAATACAAAACCTGCAGGATGATGGCAGGCTCTTCGCCTCCGCTGTCATCCCTGGCGCGGGGAGCAATATTATCCTGGAGATGCAGGGCGGGCGGGTGAACACGGTGACGGCCACCGCGCTGGATACCACCACCAGCAAAGAGGGCGAACGGATTGATGTTAAGATAGACCCGATTAATCCACAACGGGTGAGTCTGAATATCGCCGATTCCGACGCACCCGCTGCTGTGAAACTGGCCTTTAATAACAGCCAGAATGCCGACAAATTCTACCTCTTTGTTCCGGGCAGGCAGCAGCGCACCAACTTTGTGCAGCATAATACCGACCTGCTGAACGTGCGCAACGCGGCGCAGGACTTCCATAGCGGCAAAGCGATAGTGAGTAATATGGCGCAACTGGCGCAGGAGAGCGGCATGTACATCCTCTGTCCCGCCGACTTCGCCGAGAAGAGTGTCGTCCAAATCAACGACGCCCCCGCGCTGGAGCAGCTACGCTTCCTCGCCGACAACCTCAATTATCGTATGAGTGTAAACAACCAACTGTGCAATATCAGTTCTATTCCGTAGTCGCATTCCTAATTCAGCCGCTTCAAAATATTTGCCGAAAAAACCAGGAGTCACACATATTTCACAAAATTGGGGTATAGTATAGGTATATCATGCCTCAGCAGGGGCAAATCAACATAGAAGGTGGATTATTCCATGCGTATTACACAGATTCTGGCCATTGCCGCTTTATTGAGCGTCGCTACCGCCGCCGGGGCAGTGACACTGGCATTCAAGGACAAAGCCGGGGATACCCGCCAGTATAGCTCGACGACGAAGATCACCGGAGTGGCGCAGACTGCAATCGGGGCTATGCCGATAACCATGGATGTGACCATGAGCAGCAATGAGAAGGTTACGGCGGTGAAAGATAAAGTCGCCAACGTCACCTACTCGATAACTGGGGGCAGCACCACTGTGACGGTGGGGGCACTGCCGGGGATGGATCCGATAGCACCTATCATACAGCCAGTCCCCGCATTTTCTATCGGTTTCACCCGCACTCCCGGTGGCAAAGTAGACAAGGTGACCATCGCCGGCGGTGGCCTGCAACTGCTGGGTGGCCCGCTGGATGCACTAAACAACCAACTGCTGAACCCCAGCCAGGGGACGACCTTCCCGGATAAAGACCTGAAAGAGGGCGACAAGTGGGAGATACCCATGTCGCTGAGCCTCAATGGCACACCGGTGACCATCACCGCCAAATACACACTGATCGGCACCGAGACGCGCGCCCAGAAAACCTACCAGAAACTCACCTGCGATCTGGAGATGAGCGTGCCTAAGCTGGCGATCCCGGTAGCTATGGCGGGCGTACAGGTGAATATGGCCATGACGCTGAAGGGCACCAGCACCGAACTATTCGATGCCGAAGCCGGAGAACTCTTCTCCTCCGCCATGAAAGCTGACGTGACCATGACCACTACCGTGCCCGGCGTAGAAGAAGCAAACAGCACCACCACGCTGACCATCGACGGCGTGACTAATAAATTATAACCAGGAAAGCCGTGGCACACACCTATAAAGCAGAACTATTCGGATGAATCTCCCTTTTCGTGCTTTTTGTGCTTTTCGTGGTTCTAAGAAAAGTGGAAGGCATTGATGGCACAACAGCGCCCTTCAGGGTGCTTTATCGTACTTGTAGGCCATAGCCAGGATGGCGAAGGCTTATAGCCTCGTGCTTTAGCGCGTGGCGCTAAGGCCCCGTTCTCATAGGCCCATTCGACAGGCTTATGACCATCGGGGGACGCCTATTGCACACCTATAAAGCAGAACCTATTCGGATGAATCTCCCTTTTCGTGCTTTTTGTGCTTTTCGTGGTTCTAAGAAAAGGCTCATGCACGACTGGTTACCGCATATGTTATTATCTCGCAAAATATGTTACAATAATACGTTGGAATTTTTTCTTGTTTGCGGAGTCAAATAAACTAGCGATACGAGCAACCATATGACGTGTTTGCGCGTATTATTTTTGTCGAATGGTTACCATTCAAATAAAGGAGGACATTTTGTCTACGAAAAAAACTGGAGGGTTTACCCTCATTGAACTACTGGTAGTTATTGCTATTATAGCTATCCTCGCCGCAATCTTATTCCCGGTCTTTTCCAAAGCACGTGAAAAAGCACGACAGACACAGTGCACTAACAATCAGCGCCAGATCGCGCTGGCTATCCTCATGTATGTGCAGGAGAACGATGAGACACTTCCCGAAGCCGCCACAATCTGGCAGAGCATCAAAATATCATCCAACCTGCAGACGAGTAATCTGGCACAGACGACCACTGCATCCAGCGTAACTCGCTGTCCGAATAAGACCGGAGTCGCCAATGGCTATGTCTTCAACTCGGATATCGCCGGGTTGTCACTGGGCGCAATATCTGATCCTACAACCAGTTTTCTCACCGCTGACGGTACACGTGTGGCTAATGCGGCAGCAGTTCCGCCAGAATATGCCAATGTCGCCTACAAGCGCACCGACATTGACAATACCCGCCACAATAACAACCTCATCGCCAGCTTTCTCGATGGCCACACCGAGATCGCCAAGCGCGTGATCTTCAAGGTGATCGCACCCGTCACCGACGGCCTGAAAGCATCCTTCATCGCTGACATGGTACCTACTTCGGTAGCAAATGGTGCCGCGGTAACCGCATGGCCGGCATTCGATGCAAATAAATATCCTACTGCAACCGCACCTGTCGGCAAAGAACCCAAATTTGTCCTTAACGATAGCAACGGTGGCCAGAGCTTCCCTGCGGTTAGTTTTACAAATAATGTAGCGTCTACAACAGCAGCACAATACTTGCAGTTCGGCAATGGCGGTGATTTTGCTAGTGGAATGACAGCATTTGTAGTAGCAAAGGTATCAGCATCATTATCCGCAGACATGCGCTTTATTGATTTCAATACTGGCTGGAATACAGGAACAGGTAAATCTACCGATTCCGTCACCTTCCAGGCTGGTTCAGTTGCGGACGACATGCGTAGCTTAAAGGTTGCCACGCGCAATGGACCTGGTATCGGTACCTGGAATGAATATGTGTCTTTCACTTCAACACAAATCAGCAGCCCTGCCGCATCATATCAATTATTTGCTGTTCGCATGGTACCTGGCGCATCACCATCGGTAACGTTCTATAACAACATGACACTTGATGGCTTTACGCTTGCATATACTCCAGCAGCAACATCAGGTGGTACTCGCACGGACAACTACCTGGGTAGTTCAATCTGGGCTACAACTTTGCATAATAATGGAACTGGGCATGGCTTCAATGGTAATATGGCCGCCGTACTGGTCTACAACCGCCCGCTCGACACCACCGCCGGCGGTGAATTTGACGCGGTACGTAAGTTCCTCAAGGACAGCTACGGACTGTAGTAGTCTCCGGCAATACAGGGATATCCTGAAAGGGGCGCATGAGAATGCGTCCCTTTTCCTGTCACATCCCCTCCAGCGTCAGCTCCTCGGCGAAGTGGCAGCGGGCGGAGTGGCCGGGGGATAGCTCGCGCAATTCCGGTACTTCCGCGCTGCAGCGGGGCTGTACATAGCGGCAGCGCGGGTGGAAGGCGCAGCCGGGGGGCGGGGCGGATGGGTCGGCGATGTCGCCACCCAGCAGCAGCCGGCGCGGTGGGCGCGTGGGGTCGGGCACCGGCACGGCGGAGAGCAGCGCCTCGGTATACGGGTGCTTCGGGGCATCAAACAGCGCATCCACCCCGGCGATCTCCACAATTTTGCCCACGTACATCACGGCCACGCGGTCGGCCAGGTGGCGTACCACGCTCAGGTCATGCGCCACAAAGAGGTAGGTCAGCCCCAGGCGGCGTTGCAGCTCCCCCAGCAGATTCAGCACCTGCGCCTGCACCGAGACGTCCAGCGCCGACACCGGCTCGTCGGCAATGATCAGGCGGGGGTGCAGCGCCAGTGCGCGCGCAATGCCGATACGTTGCCGTTGCCCACCGCTGAAGGCGTGCGGGTAGCGTGCCAGGTAGCTCTCCGGCAGTCCCACCTCGTGCATAAGCTCGCGCACGCGCGCCAGCCGTTCCGCGTGCGGTACGCCGTTCACCAGCAGCGGCTCGCCGATGATATCCGCCACCGTCATGCGCGGGTTCAGCGAGGAGTAGGGGTTCTGGAAGATCATTTGCATATAGCGGCGCAGCGGGCGCAGCTCGCGTGTGGAAAGCTGCATCAGATCCACGGTAGTATCGTCCTCGCGCCGGTATATCGCCGAACCCGAGGTAGGATTATACGCGCGCAGCAACGTGCGCCCCACGGTAGTCTTGCCGCAGCCGCTCTCGCCCACCAGCGCCAGACACTCGCCCGCGAGGAGGTCAAAAGACACGCCATCCACCGCGCGCACCTGCCGTTTACCGCCCTCGATGGGGAAATATTTTATCAGCTCGCGTACCTGTAATAGGGGGGTGGTTGTCATGGTTTTCTCCCATCTCCCCGCACACCACACGCCACATAATGCCCCGGTTTCACCTCGTGCAGCGGCGGGCGGTCGCCGAGGTCACAGGTAGCGGGCACCGCCTCGCGGCAGCGGGGGCAGAAGGGGCAGCCGGGCAGGCGGGTGAAGGGATCGGGCACGCCGCCGGTGATCACCTCCAGCGCACGTTTGCGCGGGCCGCGCCCGGGGATGCTGCGTAGCAGTGCGCGGGTGTACGGGTGCTGCGGATCGGCAAAGAGCTCGACGACGGGGGCCAGCTCGACGATGCGCCCCAGGTACATCACCGCCACCGTCTCGGCCATCTCCGCCACCACCCCCAGGTCGTGGGTGATGAGCAGCAGCGCCATATTCGTCTCGCGTTGCAGCTCGCGCAGCACTTCCATTATCTGTGCCTGGATAGTCACGTCCAACGCGGTGGTAGGCTCGTCGGCAATGAGCAGCGTGGGGTTGCAGGCGATGCCCATGGCGATCATCGAGCGTTGCAGCAGCCCGCCGCTCATCTCGTGCGGGTACTGCCCGAAGCGCCGCGCCGCATCGGGGATGCCCGCACGCGTCATGGTGGCCACCACGTGCGCGTGCGCCTCTTTGCCACGCCTGTCGCTATGCAGCAGCACCGCCTCCTGCAGCTGGTTGCCGATGCTGTGCACCGGGCTGAAAGCGGTCATTGGCTCCTGAAAAATCATCGCGATCTCGCCGCCACGGATACGCCGCAGCTCCTCGCTGTTCTCTGGCAATGCAGTTATATCAACGTCGCCGCTCTCGCGGTGCAGCGTGATTTTGCCCCCGGTGATGTGCCCCGGCGGCGCGATGAGCCGCAATATGGAGAGCGCGGTGATGCTCTTGCCGCAGCCGCTCTCCCCCACGATCCCCACCGTACCCCCGCGCGGAATCACCAGGTTGACGCCATCCACCGCGCGCACGGTACCTTCATCCAGCGCGAACTGCGTGCTCAAATCTTCAATTGTCAGTAGCGGTTTGTTCAAAGCGGTCTACCTAACCCCCCAGCCCCTTCCCTGCGCGGGAAGGGGTGCCTATTGAAAGAAATTGTACAAAAAAGCCTAACCATTCGTTTGGACACCCCCTGCCCGCGCCGGGATGGGGGCCGGGGGGTTAGGTAGACCAAGGCTAACGCCATAGATACTATACAATTTTTCTTCTCCAAATCACCCCCATCCCACATCTCCTAATCACATCTAGTTTTCGGAAGATTTTTAGCGTGAGTTTTTCTGTTTTCTGCTCACCCTTGTTGCTACATTTTATCATTTCCTCGCATTTGTGGCTACCGTAAAGCTAGTAAATATTGCTGCTCTATGCCTGCATGCATGGAGGCAGGCCACCTGCAGCGCCACAGCATTCCAACACGCTGATGAGGATAAAATGGTTCCAGAGCACCCCTCGGATAGTGGTAAATAGACGGTTGAAGGACTCTTTCCATTTACTCTGCCCGGCGATGATACATGCGGGCAAAAATGAGGCTACATTCAGCATCATTCTAGCTCATGGCGTGTGAAAGCTGTGCGAAAATCATCGCCACAACATGGCTAGCGGGAGAAAAACTCCGGCTATTGACCTTGTGTTTATCAGCCGGTTTGTCAATAAGTTTCGGCGGAATGAGCTTGACAATCTGTTGCAAAACTGACATATTACTCTTTGACGGATTCAATGCAGGCCTCCTTATTTTGTCGTGAAAATAATATACCTGCGAATCCGTCACCTGGCAAGATCAGCATTGGCTATGGGATGACTGTGACAATTATTAATCGGCCAGAATGATAGAGAACGATTTACAGTAAAAAGAGAGCACACTATCTTCTTCGTCAACTACCATATAATTAAAACCCTCTAGTTGATTTTCTTTTACATCATATATCTCTAAATCATTCAACAGTATGAGTGCACGTTTAGGGTTAAAGTGCAAATCGTGTATATTATCAAATTCTAAATCAATGATATCGCCATCAAAATCTTCGTTATCCCAATCCCTGATTTGCGATAGAGACAATGTTAATTTTGCAACTATACAACAATCACGCACCGAATATGATTGCGTTATTGTAATAAATCGCACAAATGTATACTTCCTAATATGCAAGCTGTGAAGCATATTAATGTCATTACATATTTTTTTCATGATATATATTCTCCCGGAGCATGTTTTAAACTCAAATCCTGTATCGGCGTATCCTGGGCCGAACTTATATGCATGGAAATGAATAGGTGGAATATTTTCTACTGGATTGCCTGCATTATAATCCGTTCTACCTATCTGGCGACCATATTGATCATAGTGAGCTTCCCATGGCTCGATTCGACTACCCCCTTCCATTTTATATTGACCTCTAAGAATACGCGTCCCAGGTGTAACTTGAGTAGGTGCTTTTTCTACCAAATATGCACCTGGAATAAATTCACTTGCAGCAGGTGCCTCTTCAATAGCTTAGCAGCAACACCGAGTTTCGATATTTGAGAACCCCTGGCCTCAGGCGCAATCAGTGTCCCCAAATTTGTAGCCCAAGCCCCACTCTTATACTGTATGCTAGTTTTGTTTACGCTAAACGGATCTCTCTCCGAAGGAAGAGGCCAGCTTAATTCTCCTGCTTGCCAACCATCATGGAAACCATTATTAGAATTCGGAAGCGTATGACTTCCCCATACAGCCCTTCCAACACAATAGAACCATCTTCCCATTCCCGCAATAGGATCAACTCCCCCCCCACCGGGTCATCCCCGCAGTAGGCGTATAAATTCATCCCTCCAGCGTAGCCAATCGGGTCGCGGGTGAGCCAGCGGCCGGTGGCACTATCATAATACCTATTGGTGCAAAGAATCAAGTCGATGCCGGGTTCGGTGTAGTAGCCGTACTTGCCTTTGTAGCCATAGGGGTCGGATTCGTCGATATGCTAGTGATGGCGGCCCAGGCCCATTTCTGCGACCACTCCAGACTTTCGGGGTCGTCCGTCATCATGTAGTGGAACGCCGCCCGCGAAGATCGGGGGCGTCGTCAGGGTTTTTACTGCTTCAGTTTCGGAGCGCCCGCCATTACGCCAAGCTTGAACGCCTTGCCATCGTAACTGATGCTCTGGCCACCGATAGCGATCTTGTCGCCATCCACCTTAGGTTCGGGCTGCGCGTCGGCTGCGAGAACCAGTAGCTCCACCTTGCCGGAAGGCAGCGTGAGCGAGTACGCCTTCAATTTGCCATTGGACTTGCCGGGGGCGGCCCCGGGGCCAGCCATGGCAACGATGGCGTCGGCACCGCTGGCTTTCGAGTAGTCAACCGCGATACAGGTGCCACCGCCGGCGACGATGCCGGAACCGTCCTCGGCCGGGGTGAATAGGCTCACGTTGGCGTTGCCTTTGGCACTGTCAATGACGCTGGGAGCCAGCTTGCCGAAAGTGGTACGCTGGCCGAGGCCCCACACCATCACGCGGTTCGCCTTATCGGAAGTGCGCGCGCCGAAGAGCACGGCCACTTCGATATCGTTCTCGTCCTGCCAGCGGTTGCGGAAGATGTACTGGCCGTAGTAGGTATCGCACGTCACCCGTGGGATGATCTCCGCCGGGTTCTGTTCCTTCATGTCGACTGGCCAGTTGACGAAGGTCAGTACGGAACGCAGCGGGTGGAAGGCGTCGTAACTCTGTTCGTCGGCCTTCACCGTATCGGGGTAGCGCGCAGACTCGGTGGGCTGCACGAAGTGGTTGTATACCCAGAGCAGCGCGGGGGCCTGGTCGGGGCGCACGGTGCCGAAGCCTTCGGAGAAGTAGCCCGCATGGTGGCCGCCGTTCTGCACCACCTCTTCCGTGCCGTAGCCGCCGTTGGGCGATGGATTGGGGTAGAATGGCCCCTTGGCAGTAGGCATGATCTGCGCGGCGAACTTCATGGTCAGCCAGGAGGCGTTGCGGCGTGGGGTCAGCCAGTCCTTGCCGTTGGCTACTTTCTCGGCCTGCAGGAAGGGCAGGAAGGTCCAGCTTGAGCCGATCCAACCGGGGCCAGAGTGCTCAAAGAAGTAGCCGCCATCGCCCCAACCGCGGCTCAGGCCGGCGATGGCATTCTTCTCGACACCCTCCAGGTACTTTGTCATCAGCGCGTCATCTACGCCGGGATCGCCCTTCAGCGCCAGTGCCACGAGGCCCGCACCGCCGACCTGCAGCCCCCAGTGGTTGCTGGTGGGCTTCAGGTTGGGCGAGAGCGCCAGTCGCTCTAGCGTGATAGTGGCACCACCGTCGCGCTTGGTGTATTGCTTGTAGCCCACCAATTGCTCCGCCACCTTCATGCGAAACGGCTCGTCCCAGCCGTCGTAGCACAGATCATAGGCCATCGCCACGGCGGAGAGCACCGGCCCCTGGCGCAGGAAACGCCGGGGTTCAGCCAGGCATAGCGATTGTCGGGATCACGCACACCATCGAAGGTCTTCTGTACGCACTGCTTGCCCAGGTCGGCATACTTCTGCTCGCCGGTAAGCTGGTAGAGCATCCCGAAGCCCATGCCATGCCACAGGCCATAGGCACCCACAGGAAGCGGTACGCTACTGGGTTTGTCGTAAGTCGTGGCGTCGCTGAACGCGGTGGGCATCGCTTCGCCACCGCCCAGCTGCACCTTCAACCGGGCGATCATCGCCTTGCCCGCAGGAGTGGCGGCGCGCTCGCGCAACTGTGGCACGTCAGCCTTGCGGAAGAACAACCGTGGGTGCTCGCCCGCCTGCGGCGCGACGAACCCCTGCACGGGGGTGAACCATGGCTGGCTAGCCTGGGCAAAAGCCCCCAGGCCGCACAGCAGCAGAGCAACAGGAAGTATCCAGCGCATTGGCGTCTCCTTCATTTGTGTTAAACGTTGCGAAATTTTTTATTGCTTCACCACCATAGGCACGGCTATTCCGCGCCTGCTATCATACTGGTGGAGCGGATGATGCGGACCACTTTGCTGGTGAGTTTGCCATCTGTGCCGTACCATTCCAGTCGCAGCGCACCCTTGTTGACTTTGCCGAAAGAGACCGCCATGTCGGGCTGCAGCAGCCGCGCACCCAGGTTGCGGGGGCCGTCATATGCGGTGACCACGCTGGGGCCGGTGGCGCGCGCGGGCAGGGTCACCGTCAGGCTGTAGCGCACCTCGTCGCTGCCGACAGAGAGTAGCCAGACGGCACCGTCGGCGGCGACCAGCGCAACCTCGGGGAGGCCATCACCATTAAAATCGGCGGCGGCAGCGCCCTGCTGCCCGGCGAGCAGATCCGCGGCGGCTTTCAGCTCGATGCCACCTGCAGCACCATGCGCACCCCCTGCGGTACCCACTAATAGATCATTGGCGACGCCGGTGGTGAAGAAGCCCCGGTTGAAAAAGAACTGCGGAGCGTTATCCGGGAAGAGCAGGCAGAACTCCTGCCGGCCATCGTTATTAATGTCGAAGCTGGTGCCGGAACTGCAGGAGTTATAATGGTCGTAGGATACCTCGCCAGAATCCCCCAGCTGTTCCATGAAATGCCCCTTGCCCAGGTTGCGCAATGCCACCACACCACCATCGCCCACCGCGACGATATCCAGCAGGCCGTCGGCATCGTAGTCGCCGGGCATGGTGACCGTCAGATTTGGTAGCAGATACATGGCGTCCACCACGGGTGCGGCAAATACGCCCGCTCTGATACCACGGTGAAAGCGCGTTCCCCGGGCGAAAAGCTGCAGCAGGTCAGTGATACCGTCATTGTCAAAATCGGCGACCACGCAGGCACCCGCACTCCCGATTATATCGTCAGCGGGTGGTGCGCCGATAGCCACCTTCTCCCAGGTGCCCGCGCCCAGCTGGCGCAGCAGCACCGGCCCGGCAGCTGTCGCGGCCAATACCCCACTATCGATAGCGCTAAGGCTGTAGATTTCACCGTCGATCTTTACCGGTAACGGTGCCGCGCTGAACTTCTCCGCTGCAGACTGTGTGAGCAGCAGCAGCTGCGCACCGTCCCAGGTGATTATATCCATCCGGCCATCGCCAGTGAAGTCGCCGAAGGTGGCGCGTTGTGACTTGCTAGCCAGCGTCACCGCGGTGCTCACCTCCTCCAGTGGGCCATCTTTGCTCGCGCGGTAGAGCTGGTCGCCCGCCAATGAAGTCACCAGCAGGCAGGGTTTGCTATCGCCGAAGAGGTCGACGGCATATACCCCCGTCACCTTCCCCGGCACCGCGCCCAGTTTGCGCTCGCCCGCCCACTTCATGCCGGAGTTTACCGGCACACTGGCGGTGGGGTCGTTCTTCAGATAGTTCAGACAGCGGGAGAGCATCAGTGCGCTTCCCGCCCAGACATTGCGTAGATTCAGCTGGTCATCGTCAATTTTGTAGGCGGTTGCAGCGGCGTTTTTGCGCAGTACGTACCACTTCCCACCAATGATAACAGCGCCCACCAGATCTGTATCCGCTACCGTGGCGGCGTTGTAGCCGATGTTGCTCAACAACAGTACCCCGGTGGTGCCCTCTTTCCCCAGTTGCTCATCCAGGCTGTCGCGCACCGCTGCGGGCGTCTCGCTGGTATCAAATGCTATTGCCGCCGGAGCGGTACCCTTGATCGTGTCGATGATCTTCGGCGCAGGCAGGGCGTTGTCCACCAGTGGGCTGAACTCCAGCTGCACAATCGTCACCACGTTCTTATAGATATCGACGGGGGTGAAAGCCGGATCGATCATCGCGGCGGTGGGCCGAGCGCAAACTATCGCCAGCAGCAGCACGGTGGCTGTCGCTACATGTTGCAATATTTTGTTACCATTTCGCATGATGTATCTCATTTCTTCGCGGCAGCAAGCTTCATTTCAGCTGCAACTTTTTCCGCCAGGTTGAAAACCGGGAGGGTAAGTTGCTGCTGCCAGTCCGAAGTTGCGAAGGCGTCCATCTTTTCCAACAGCGGGAAATCATATGCGCCAATGGGGAATTTCCGCTTGCCCAGGTGTTCACTGCACTGCTTTGCTAATGCAGCCGATAGTTTCCCCGAGGCCAGCCCCTTTCTCGATAACTATTCGCGCTTCCAATTCCTGCGTGCCCTCGCGGATGGTCTCATAGAGCACGCTGGGGGTGGCACCATCCGGGCCTGCAGTGAAGAGTGCCGGCAGGTAATTACCCAGTTGCATAGTTGGTTGCCCACCTACCCAGTGCTGGCTACGGACGTTACCGGTTTTCCCCTCGGCATCTTTTAGCGGTACACTCCAATTGTCAGCGCCGATGAAGCCGAAGCCGCGGAAGCCACTATTCACTGACACCTCAATGACATAGCGCCAGTAGGGCAACGGGGAGAAGGTGCGCGGATTGTCGTAGGGGAATAACGTGCGCATCTCGGGATTCGTCCAGCCCGCCTGCCGATAGCCTGAGCCACCCCGGAAGTTGTTGCAATACCCCACAGGCACACCCATGATAGCCGGTGCGGCATCATGCGCATGCAGCACCCAGGTTGCGTAGGGAGCCGCTTTTTTCATCTGGTCTACGTATAGTTGGCTCGGGCGCACGTCCATGGCCAGGCCGAACATGATGCACTTCTCGCTCCATTTTCGTGCGAGGATACGTGCATGCACGGCATCCATTACCTGCTTCCAGAAGGCATCCGCTTCCGGGGTGAAGTTACGGACTTCAATAGTTTTGCCGTCTATCCCCGTCATGGTGGTCGCTTTCACTTTGGTAGGATCCGGCTGTTTGCGTGGGTGAGTATCTATACCGGAGCTGTGCCAGACATAGAAGTTAATGGATATCGGTTCGCCACAATATTTCTCATATAGATCCAGATAGCGATCCATGCGGCTGAAGTCAAGCTCTACTTTCCCATCCTTGATAGCATAGCGCACCATGGATTCCTCTGGCTCCTGGCTACTGTTCGAGCGCCACATGCCACCGGTGATGAGGGGGATCCAACAGGTCTTATTGCCCAGTTGCCCCATCAGTTGCAGCGACTTCTCTATATTGGCAAAATGAGCATCAGAGTATAGCGGGGTGTTATACATGCGTGCGACGGTCTCGGGGGAGTCTATCATATCTACGCGAGTAACCCAGTCTTTCGCATCCGGTGCCTGCCACGCGGCAACCTGCACCGCTACCGGAACAGTCCATGATTTCCCACTCGCTTTGAGCGCGAGTGACGCTTCATATAGCCCCGCTGTGGCGTCCCTGGGCACAGTCACCTTCACCCACACGGGAATCACAGTGCTGGCGGCAGGCTTTGCGTAGAGATCAAAGCAGTAGTTGAACTCGAAGGTACGCATGGTGACAGCTTTTTCCGTATCGGAGCGCATTGCAGCATAACTGATGGTGACACCTTTCGCCGGAAGTACCACTTTACTACCGCGGAGTTTTAGCTCACTGATAGTAGCCGATACTTCGGTAAGAACTTCAGGTCCGGCGATGATTACTACACCGGAAGCGGAGCCATTGCCCGGAGCGGCGATCTCCATCGGCTTCAGGAGAGCCGGCGGATCGCCAAAGGTGAAACGCCCGGAGGCGATGTTCTGCAACGCGCTGGCATTCCACACGCCCAGCGCCGTCGGCAGCGGTTGCCCCGCCAGCGAGTACCCCTTGGCGTCCTGCGCCCACACCGCAGTGGATGCGGCGAGTATAAATACCGCCAATAACAAAGTAACCATCTTCGAAATCTTCACACGCATAGCTTTCTACTCCCACATATCGATTAGACCATTTATACATTGAGACGTTCTAATAACTGCTGAAGCAATTATTAGCGGCCTACGTGTCAATATAGCCTTATCGTCAGCTACTGTATATGAATTATTTATAATCCAGCGAACAGGTATTTATAATTATGCGCATCTGGATGGTATAATTTCTGGAAGACTACGCACAGGAGACAAAAAATGGGGTGCGCATAAAGCCTTGCGCAATTTTTCTTTTCAATATGGGCGGGAAGTGCGTGGCATAGAGCAATGCCCTTCAATCATCATGATTGAAGGGCATTTCACTTGGAAGAACAGCATCTGTCTACCTGCTCTACGCTTTCAGACAAGGATGCCTATTTCTAGACACCGAATTCGCTTGACAGTATCCCGCCTGCAATTCAACACGGCGAACAACCATTGCACTGCAGGCGGTCACAGCATATGAGCAAAGTTAGGCATGAAGCAAGAGCAGCTATAGTAATCTACGGGATAAGCGCTTTTACTTTCAAGTCATCCATTTGCAATTTATTAGAAGCTAATGAAATACGCAATGCTCTGATCCATTTATCTGCACCATCAGTAACGATAACAGCACTAGTACTGTAGACCTGGGATGGACGTGTCCATACAACTGCGCCACCAGAATCAAGTCCAGCTATAGTAGCGGTAGCATCGTTACCACTGTACCTTGAAAAGACAACACTAGGAATCTGTACATCCTTGCTGAAAGTGACCAGATTAGTTGTAACCGTCTCCATGTGGAGGTAGGTGGGCGACGCCCACCAGCAGTCGGCGGTGTTACCGGTCAGTGTTAGTGTGGTTCCATTTAATCCTGCAACACCAGTAAATTCTGGCGGTGTCAGTGTGGCATTTCTCATATTGGTCCAATCATTACCAGCTGGACTCAGACCGGTGAAGGCACAAGTGGCACTGGCGTAGGCTAGCGCATCCGTCGTTATAGTTATGCTACTTGAAAGACCAGCTGACGTCCCCGTGATGGTGTAAGGGGTACTAATATTTGGTAGAGTAATATAGTATGGTGATGTTGCGCCCGGCAACGTCGTGGCGGCTGGTGTGCAGGTCCACGAGGCACCACTGGTGATCGCAATACCGTTGTTCGCCAGAACCAGTGTGAGTTGCGCTCCGGCGGTGGCCGGAGTAGTGAGGTTCGTCAGCGTGACGTTAGCGATGGTTAGCGCTTTGCTGGTGCTGCCCGCCCATACATAGTAGGTGTTGCCAGCGATGGCATTGGTGAAGTCTACCTTGCCTACGAAGCCATCGTTGCCATTCGGGGTTACAGGAACATTGACGGCTGGAATTTGCCCAGCAGCATCAGAGGTCACCTTCCAGGCGACGGGTTTTGGATTGAAGTAGGAAAACTTGCCCTTGCCAATTGAAATGGGTGTAGCATCCATAGTCGTCGGTGCGTTGGCGGGCATCAGCAGGTCTGTGTTTTTGATGTTCCAGGTTGCGAGACCAGTGGAGGGTGTCATGGCCACATGCCCATCCAGCGAAGCACTGATAAACGAAGATGCATGGCGCATGTCATCAATGTCGCTGTTAGACCAGGCGATATTGGAGATGCTTTTTGTATCAGCTATCAGGAAAAGCTCAGTGGGATCGATGATGCTGGTGTCACCCATATTGAGCAACGAGAGGTACCCGTTGTAGGCGTAGCCATTGGGGACACTGGTCTTGTCCGGGCACCGGGTGACATTCGCTTGGGTGGTCTGTGCCGCCAGGTTACTCGGTTGCAGACTGGAGGATAGTTTGATACTCTGCCAAATGGTGGCAGCATCGGGCAGTGTTTCGTCATGCTCCTGCACATACATGCTGATCGCCAGCGCGATCTGCCGCTGGTTGTTGGTGCACTGCGTCTGCCGTGCTTTTTCCCGCGCTTTCGAGAAGACGGGGAAGAGGATGGCTGCCAGTATCGCGATTATCGCGATGACGACCAGCAACTCAATGAGGGTGAACCCTCGGTGCTTAGATGATGACATGTTTTGCTCCTTTTCAAAATATACTCGCGGCAGTTTAATTTACTGCCGATTCAAGTTTATTCGTAAATACACCCAGTGTATAGGACAAATTTATAATCTGGCGCACGAGTATTTATACAGATACGCATCTGTGTGGTATAATTTTCTTGACGATCACGCGCAGGAGACAAAACATGGCAAATTATACTATCATTGGCTTACTCATAACTGATGATTTTGATTATGGTCGGAAGCTGCTGAGCGGAATCCACCGTTACGCGGAGACGCAGCGGAACTGGTTGTTTCATCATGCGGAGCTGTCACCGACAGGTGATTTGAGCATAGCCAGCCTGGAAGCTAAAGGTTATATTGCCCACGTCGCTAATGTCGATATCATGAATTCGCTGCGCAAGTTTAATTGCCCCATCGTCAATACCTCCTCCATGCTGGTGACACAACCCTTCCCCACAGTCACTATGGATAATCTGGCGATAGGCAAGATGGCGGCGGAATATTTTCTCGAGCGTGGGTATTGGAACTGTTGGTTTTATGGCAGTGGCGGCAACTATGCGCGAGAACGCGCCCAGGGGTTTGCCCGGCACCTGGCAGAATATGATATCAAATGCGAAATAGAACATGCAGCTAGGACGATGAAGGATATCCCCGCAGAAGGTTTGCCGGCGACGCACCCGATACTGCAGCGCCTGCTCACACTGCCCAAACCAGTGGGTATCCTCACCTCTAATGATGAAGCAGGATATTATCTGACAAATATATGTCGCCAGGCGGGCCTGAGCGTGCCGGAGGAGGTGGCGATAATCGGAGTAAATAACGATATGCTGCACTGTTACTTCGCCAATCCACCGCTCTCCAGCGTCGATATAAATGGCGAACGCATCGGATATAAAGCGGCGGAGTTACTCGATCGTCTGCTGCAGGGAGAAGCCCCCCCGCACGGGCCGATTCACATTCCCCCGTGCGGTGTAGTGACCCGGCGCAGCTCCGATACCCGTGCAATAAATGACCCGGATGTGGCCACGGCAGTGCATTATATCAGCACCCACCTGGGCGAGCCGCTGACGATGGAGGATATTCTGGCGAACGTCCCCATCAGACTTCGCGCGCTGGAGTACCGTTTCCAGCGTACCGTCGGGCACACCCCGCTGGAGGAGATCCGCCACGCGCGCATCAAATTCGCCAAAGAGCTGCTGGTATCATCGGAATTGAGCATGGCACAGATTGCAAAATCCTGCGGTCTGTCCAACCAGCAATATTTCAGCACAACCTTCCGCAAAGTGGTAGGCTGCACCCCGATGAGCTACCGGCGGGGAGATCGTGGCTGAGCAGGCCGGAATAGCATGATCTTCGACCGGTCGTCCGCCTACGCGGGCTTTCCTGTATCGAATGCACCATCCCGCCCTAACGCGGAGTTCGCCCGGAACCCAATGACACTATCTGCTCTGCAAGCAATCATGTTCTGGCATATTGCCCTAACGCTTTAATTCACAGGATACAAGGATAGCCAGGATAAGAAGAGGTAATTGCAAAACCGCCTTAAATCAGACCTGGGGTTTTGAAATCACCTCATAATATCACGAAATTGCCAGCATTGCTGCCGGTGATTGCTTTGTCATCCCAGTGCAATTGGAGCACAGTTACAACCGGTAAATATGGTGCCAGTGTCACACAATCAGCTACTTCACCGTTGCGACCTTAAACATTGCTGCCTCCATATCAGGAATCTGCTCGGGGTGGTGCGTCGTCTCTTGCCCGACCCAGTCTAAACGCTTGGTGTGCCCAATGATATCAACACACCAATTCAGCCAGGGTTGAGCCACTGCTTGCTTGCCATCGCGGCCCAGCAAGTATGCTGCTTCCATGGCCTGTGCTGCTTCTACCTGTGACAGGCTGTGCATACTATGTTCGGCGCCATTTGGCCCGGGTTGGAACAGGTATTGACCGTACATCTTCATCGTCGGTTGTCCGCCAACCCAGAGCACACCTGTCCAGAAGTCGGCCATGGGGCCAGCAATACCGTGGAGCTTTGATCCTAATGATTGCCCCGGAGCAGCATAGCAGCGCGCTAATCCTTGCGCAGGGCCTTCGCCATAGGGATAACCCACAATCTGGCGCGGATTATTGTAAAATGCGCCATCCCAGTCGGGCTGAAAACGTGCGGTAGCGGCATATGCCACTGGGACACCATTGAAGTCACGGCTCTGATCGTGGGCATGTTTCACCCATTGTGCATTGCCGGATGGCTCCTTCAGGAAATCCACAAAGAACGTTGTCGGCATTACATCCATGGCCAGTCCGAGCTGCACACAATCTTGTTTCCATTCTCGCTTTGCTACTGACGCACGCACGGCAGCGAAGGGGGCAGTGTAGCAGGCTTTGGCGTCGGGGCTGAACTGTTGCACCATGATCTCCTTCCCATCGATACCGGTCACAGGGAAGGAGGTTTTGTCGAGGGCAGGATCCGGGCCACGCCCGAGGCGTGCTTTGGTCTTGCTGGACATCCAGATATCCGCTTTGCCACCCCAGACAAAGCATGCCATCGAAGTGGGTTCACCGTTATACTTCTGGAATAGATCAAGGTAGCGATCGAGTCTGCTGGTATCCACTGTCCAGTTATCGCCATCCTTCTGATAGCGTACCATTGACTCTGTCAGCCCATCGGTGCCCGATGCCATCATCGGCACCCAGAGCACGTGATTGGGATAGTCGCCCATCAACTTAAATGATTGTTCCACCAACGCCCAATGTTTTTCCGACCACAGCTCCACATTATACATGCGTGCCACGGCTTCGGGCGACTGATATATGTCGTAATGGCTGCTCCACTTCCCCTTTTCCGGGACTACGAATGGCCCACACTCGATATTAACAGGCACTATCTGCACTTTGCCACCCAGTGTGACAGCGATGCTGGCAGTTGCTGTTCCGGCCTTGGTAGTTCGCGGTACCCAGACAACAATTCGTATGGGTACCACTGGATTCCCTGGATTCAGGTCGACCAATTTCGGTAAGAATCCCAGGCCGCGCCACTGCGATACCTTCTCATCCGCCACCGTCTGGTAGCGTGTGGTGACGCTATCAGCAGGCCAGCCTTCCGGCACGGTAACCTGCACGCCCAACTCTTTCACACCATCAGCCTGGGTGGCTACCAGTTGTCCGGTGCCCAGTCCGCCGATAGGTGCCACGACACGTACCGCATTCAGCGGCTTGGCCGGGCCATCCCACGCTTTGAAGGTCACCTGATCCAGCGGGTAAGTGTTCCACAGCCGGGCCTCGACCGCCACCGCAGGCCAGACGCCCGCAGCAACAGCTGCCATCGACAATATAATGCATATTAATGCAATCAGTGTCAGTCTCATGTCTCTATCTCCTCATACACATTCATCGTGTATCGTGAGCAATAACAGAACAATACTACATTTCCGGGGTAAATACACCCAGTACCAGTTTATTCTTCTCTTTGTCGAAAGAGATCGTCTGTTTACCGATGGTAATGACAGCGTCAAGTCCTTCTCCCGCGATTTTTACTGCCGGTGGTGTATCCTGGCTGATGACGATTACGCTCCATAACTCGTTACTTCCCTGGTGACGTAAACCAGCCGTGCCAGTTAGGCTACCTGTTAATGCAGTCATGGTTACCTTGGGGGGATTCGCATTACCATCTTTGGTACCCGTCCACCGATAAACCTTGCCATCCAGCGCTCCGCTCCCTCTTCCGAAGGGATATGTTGTCCAGTAGGGCGTGTTGTCTGCGACTCCACTGAAGCGGTCGAGTTGTGCGATGACCATCGGCGCTCCAGCGCTCCCAGAGAGATCAAATGCCACGTGGCGTACTACTTTGGCACCGGTTGGTTTCGCTGAATTATAGGCCTTGGTATTGCCTTTCGGTTCCGGCACATATTCGCCCGTTTCCATGGAAAGTATGAGCGAGCCGTCTTTAGCTGTTACCTCGGAGAGGACCTTGCCACCACCACGAGCAGACTGGCCTTGGATGTGCGGAATGATCCCAGTCACCTCATCCGTTGTTGAAGTTAAAGTAAATACTCCACCCGGTGTGGGTATACCACCGAGGAATGTGCTATTGGGGTACTTATTCATCCCCCCTACAGTCCAGGCACCGGCAAATTGCCCGTCAAAATCAGCGCGGGACTGAACCTGCATCAATGCATCGAGGCTCGTCGGCAAATCCCAGCCGGTACGAAGGCTATATGCGCCGGTACGCTTATCATGCAGCACGCGCGGTAATTTCTCTATGTCCTTGATGTCGGCTTCGGTATCAGCAGGATAGTTGACCAGCAACCAGATTGCCTGCCCGACACAACCGTATCCGATGGCATTTTTACCGTAAGCATCCAATGTCTGCCGTTGCAGCGAACGATATTCTGCCGGGACTTGTGCCGGGAAACCGAGTGTCGACCACAGAGTATTGCCCCAATCATTAGAGAATACCTGCCCACGAGAATGTAAATACCAGGCATAGCTTAACTCGGCTCCATCACTGGGGAAGGGCATCTTTGTCGTAATTTGCCAACTATGTAATGACGGCATCAGCGCGTGCCAGGCATCATTACGCCCAAGCGCCGCCGTCATCGCCCCCTTTTCTCCAATAAAGCCAGGCATGGACCCCGCCAACCAGTTTCGCAGTTCCAGTAGCGCACGTGACTGGCCGGGCAATGTCCCCAGGTTAGCAGCTAGCAGGGCTTTACTCTCAGCTGCATCTGCAAGAGCAACCGCTTCATCGTAGTTGCGGAAATTTGGGGCGACCCACTGCGCGCCATTCATGGGGGCTGCACATGTCAAACGATACCGACCCTTGGCAAAGTGGATCACCTGGTCGCGGGTAACCTCGACGTCGTTCACCCATAAGCGCGTGCCATATGTCGCTACCTCATAGTCCGGCTGCGCATACATCACACGATCATCTGTATCTACCAGCGTTGTGAAGACCGCCCATGCCGGCTGATACTGATACTTTTTCGGCAAATCGTTGACATTCCTGAGAATGGTCAGGCATGGATTAGCGCCACGGGGATAATATCTAAGGCTTTGCCCGGTGCGTGACTTATCCAACAGTGTCACTTTATTGGTGACGCCACCTGCGGTAAATTCAACTCCAGCTACTGGCAATGGGCCATTCAGGCCGCCCAGGTCTTTGATGATAGCCTGCACATCTTCGCCAGGGAACAGGCCATATTTCAGCCAGGCCTCCGGGCAACGCCAATGTGCTAAAGGTGTAACAGGTGTTCCCGCTGGCTGCACCAGTTCCGCTGGCAGTGGTGCAATATTGGTCACATCCTTCACCAGGGTTACTTTCGGTGCTTCGACCGGTTCACCGATAATCGCCAACCTCCCCGACAGCGCTGAAACAGCAAAACCCATGCCATAAGAACCAGCAAAACGTTCAGCCGGGACATTGAACCCCTGTACGCGGGGGTCTTCAGAAAGGAAACGGATAATCTGTGTCTTCTCCTGCGCAGACCACTGGTCATAAAGCAAATCGAAGCAGTATGCCACCCCCTGATAGCGAGCCATATTAGCCCAGGCGCCGGCCTCACCCGAACGGTCATTCATGCACCAGTACGTCCAGAACTTCGCCCACTTCAGGTACTCTTCTTTCCCATCCAGAATATAGAGTAACGCGAAACCCAGTGCCCGATGCTCCTCACGATATGGAAGCGCTTCAGTACCCAGGTCTTCGGGCTTCGCCGAGAGGAAGCTACGAGCAACATCGACATACTGCTTGCCCCATTCTGTGCCAGCACGGCGTTTCAGTTCTTCATTACTGATGCCCAAAAGACGCGGGTGTTGCCCCGGCTTAAACTTCAATTGTGCAGCAAAGGTGTCGTAGAAAGGAAATACTGTACCTGCTATTTTACCTTCCACTGGCTGATCATTCCAAATTCCAGTGAATGTTCCGCCGGCATTCTCACCCTCCGCATTCACCTCCAGCGTCAGGCTGCCTTTGCCACCCTTCTGCCATGGGTCATCATTTACAGCGTAGCTAAAAGAAATTTTATTCTTTTCAATGGTAACTGGGATAGTTGCAATACGAGCGGAAACGAATCGGCTATAATCCAATTTCGCCTGCGGGGACCAGACCCCATTAATACAGGTAAGTTCAACAAGTAGTGCAGCGGGGGTAGGTTTTGCGCCAGCGACATTCTTCTCCACTTGCGTAACTGCGCCGGGCAATGTCAGAGAAACTTCGCCATTAATGGCGTTGCCCTGCGCCCAACTTACGCTACAGAGCAATACTGCAGCTAGCAGCAGTATCATTTTCACGCATCTTTTCATCGCATCACCTCTAGCTAGAAGATTAAGAGTATCTCCCTTGTGCGGGGCAAGCAAAAGAAGAATCCATACTCTCATGTAAACTATATACGCAAAAATGCCAACTGCATAGCAAATATTTATAATTAGACGAATGAGTATTTATGATCCAGCGCAATATCCCTCTCAACAGAGCACGTCTGGCCGTGGGTCGCCCAAACGTTGCTGCTCGAGGTGACATTATCGTCAATATTCACCAGCCGGTTTTCCGAGTCATAGCTCATATCGAAGGTTACCTCAGTGGTATCCTTGTATATTGTACTATAGACCGTCGGATTACCGTTAGCGTCGTGTTGGAACAACAGTAACCGTCAAACTCTCCCCACCTTCCCCCGCCCTCACGCCTGTGGGATAATTGGGACTGGTGATTCGGAACTATTGGGAGGTGGGTATGTTGAAGACGGACGAGCGGCGGGAGAGTTGGCGATTGTTGCTGGCGGAACA
>JBBQQW010000003.1:0-37914 GCA_038215455.1 Armatimonadota bacterium | reverse complement strand
GCAGGCTTATCAACAAGAGCAAATCGGCATACAGAAAGTCGCGGAAATTCTCGACATGTCATTTGAAGATGCCTGGGAGTACCTGAGCGAGACCGCACAGAATGACTGATGCAGCATTTATCGATGCCTGCTTTTTTAAGCATTTCGCTGCCGGGGGTGGATTAGCCATCTTTGACTTGCTTTTCCCCGATGGCGCATTGACCGGTGGCTGTGTCTACCACGAGTTATCCGTGAAGCATTCCGATGCGTTACCGGGTCGTCTGCGGGTACAATCGACAAACAGCAGCGAACTATTGAACGCCATCGCGGATATTCAGCTTCGCTACCGTGCGCTCTCGACAGCCGACGCTGAATTGTTGTACTTGGCGCAGTGTTGTCACGGGATAGTGTATACTGACGAACTGCCCTTGTATAACGCGTGTCAAGCACATAGCATCACATGCAGGCGATTTCTCGGATGCCTGCGGGAGGCCGTCATGCTGCATATTATCCCTCCTGCTGACGCCATCACCTTCCTGCATAATGTGCTGGCCATAGACCCTCCACGCAGGCTTCCATCTGATTTGGTGACAAAGATGCTTAAGGAATGGGAATAGGTTCGAAATTAAGCCAGATCAGCTACCCCGCCGTCCCCCTGCTCGCCACCCAGCTGCGGCAATTGGCGGAGGTTGAGGTGGTTGAGGTGGTGGAGGCAGTGGAAGAGGAGCCGTGGCGAAGGGAATAGCTATTGTCTTACTCAGCAAACACTCCTATAATTACCGTTGTTTGGCCGGTAATGAATGTACCGGCAATTTTGTTAGTGAGGAATTTACCATGAGTAAATCGAAGCTGAAAGTTGGCATCGTCGGGATCGGCGGTATCGCGAATGGGAAGCACCTGAAAACCCTGGCGAAATTGAATGATCGAGTAGATATGGTCGCCTTTTGCGACATCATCAAGGAGCGCGCGGAAAAAGGTGCGGAAACCCATGGTGTGAAGGGTGCACGCGTTTATTCTGATTACCAGAAGATGTTCGCCCATGAGAAACTGGATGTAGTGCACGTGTGTACACCGAACAACATCCATGCGGAGATCGCCATTGCGGCGATGGAAGCGGGCGCAAACGTTATCTGCGAGAAGCCGATGGCCAAGACTGCAGCATCTGCCCGTGCTATGCTGGATGCCAGAAACCGCACGGGGAAGCTTCTCACAATTGGTTATCAGAATCGATATCGCCCGGATAGCCAGTATCTGAAGCGGCTGTGTCAGGATGGCGTGCTCGGCGATATCTACTTCGCCAAGGCCCATGCTATCCGCCGCCGCGCCGTCCCCACCTGGGGCGTATTCCTCAATGAGGATGCCCAGGGTGGCGGTCCACTCATCGACATCGGCACTCACGCCCTCGACCTGACGCTGTGGTGCATGGATAACTACGAAGTCGATTACGTCGTCGGCACCTCCTACCACAAACTTGGCCCTCGCGCCGGCGAGGCCAATGCCTGGGGCTCCTGGGATCCGGCGAAGTTCACCGTGGAAGATTCTGCTTTCGGTTTCATCAAAATGAAGAATGGTGCTACCGTTTTGCTGGAGTCCAGCTGGGCACTCAATATCCGCCAGGCGGGCGAGGCCATCTGCACACTTTGCGGTACCGAAGCCGGTGCCGATATGTGGGACGGTCTGCGCATCAACGGCGCTCTACACGGGCAACTCTATGACAACAGCATCCTCCTCAATGCCAAGGGTGTGGCCTTCTACGACGGAATTAAAGTCTCCGACGCCGACCGGGAAGCCAGCATCTTCTACAGCGCCATCACCGAAGGCACTCCGCTGACCGTACTGCCTGAGCAGGCGCTGGTGGTCTCCGAGATCCTCGAAGCCATCTACACCTCCGCGCAGATCGGCAAACCGGTGTACTTCTAATAGACAACGCGGTTTGGCGAAAAAATGATACAGACGCCCTCCTTGCATGTCGAGGAGGGCAGAGCAGTGGGGGGCTATTGTCATTAGATGGCAAACACCCCTATAATTACCGTTGTTTGGCCGGTAACGAATGTACCGGTAATTTTGTTAGTGAGGAATTTATCATGAGTAAATCGAAGCTGAAAGTTGGCATCGTCGGTCTCGGCGGTATCGCGAATGGGAAGCACCTGAAAACCCTGGCGAATTTGAAGGATCGTGTAGATCTGGTCGCATTTTGCGACATCATCAAGGAGCGCGCGGAAAAGGGCGCGGAGAACCATGGTGTGAAGGGTGCACGCGTCTATACTGATTATCAGAAGATGCTCTCGCATGAGAAACTGGATGCAGTGCACGTGTGTACACCGAACAACGTCCATGCGGAGATCTCCATTGCGGCGATGGAAGCCGGCGCAAACGTCATCTGCGAGAAGCCGATGGCCAAGACCGCAGCATCTGCCCGCGCTATGCTGGAAGCCAAAAACCGCACCGGCAAGATTCTCACCATCGGATACGATAACCGTTATCGCCCGGACAGCCAGTACCTGAAGCAGCTCTGCGTCGATGGCGTACTGGGCGATATCTACTTCGCCAAAGCGCACGCGCTTCGTCGTCGCGCAGTGCCGACATGGGGTGTGTTCCTCGATGAAGAAGCCCAGGGTGGCGGCCCGCTCATCGACATCGGCACCCACGCCCTCGACCTGACACTCTGGTGCATGGATAATTACGAGCCGGAATACGTCGTCGGTACCAGCTATCATAAACTCGGCCCCCGAGCCAATGAATCCAATGCGTGGGGCTCATGGGATCCGGCGAAATTCACCGTGGAAGATTCCGCCTTCGGTTTCATCAAAATGAAGAACGGTGCCACCGTGTCACTGGAATCCAGCTGGGCGCTGAATATCCGCCAGGCGGGTGAGGCGATCTGCACCCTCTGCGGTACCGAAGCCGGTGCCGATATGTGGGACGGCCTGCACATCAACGGCAGCAAGTATGCCAACTTGTATGACAACAAGATTCTCCTCGATGCAAAGGGTGTAGCCTTCTATGAAGGTTCCAAAGTCAACCGCACCGACATCGAAGCAAATGTCTTCTACAACGCCATAACCGAAGGCACTCCGCTGACGGTACTGCCTGAGCAGGCGCTGGTGGTCTCCGAGATCCTCGAAGCCATCTACACCTCCAGTGTATCCGGCAAACCGGTGTACTTCTAATAGACAACGCGGTTTAGGTGAAATAATGATACAGACGCCCTCCTTGCATGTCGAGGAGGGCGTCTGCCGTATGGAAATGAATAGCCCCGGCATGGTATTATGTGGAAAATGGAGGGTTAAAGAAGTGAATCAGTTTAAGGACGTAACCGTAGTAAAGACGGCCAACATCTATTTCGACGGCAAAGTAACCAGCCGCACCGTCATTTTCCCCGATGGCGAGAAGAAAACGCTGGGCATCATGCTCCCCGGCGACTATGAATTCGGCACCGATACCAAAGAGATCATGGAGATCATGGCCGGCGAGCTGGAAGTACTCCTCCCCGGCGAGAAAGCCTGGCGCACCATCACCGGCGGCGAGTCCTTCACCGTCCCCGCCAACTCCCGCTTCAAGCTGAAAGTGCTGGAAGTAACGGATTATTGCTGCTCGTATATTGCGTGAGAAAATACATGGATATACAGGATGTACAGGATATCCTGTATATCCATGTAAATTGGAATAAGAAGAGTGAAATAGATGAACATCATCGAAGAGATTAACCGGCTGCGCGTGGAGCGGAACGCCGTGATTCTGGCACATAACTACCAGAACCCCGAGGTGCAGGATATCGCCGACTATGTGGGCGATTCGCTGGAGTTGAGCATCAAGGCATCCCAGCTCACCGCGCCGGATGTTATCGTCTTCTGCAGTGTGGACTTTATGGCGGAGACGGCCAAGCTGCTCTCGCCGGGGAAGATCGTGCTGCTGCCCGCCGCTGATGCCGGCTGCCCGATGGCTGACATGGTGACGCCCGAGCGCCTGCGCGCACTGAAGGCGGAGCATCCGGGCGTGCCGGTCTGCTGCTACGTCAACACCTCGGCGGCGGTGAAGGCGGAGAGCGACATCACCTGCACCAGCGCCAACGCCCTCAAAGTGGTGGAGAGTCTGGGCGCGCCGGAGGTGATCTTCGTGCCCGATCGCTGCCTTGGTGCCTGGGTGCAGCGGTTCACCACGACAAAGCTCATCCTCTGGCCCGGCTTCTGCCCCACGCACAACCGCATATTGCCCGAGCATATAATCGCCGCGCGTGCCGCTCACCCGGGGGCCGAGGTCATCGTCCACCCGGAGTGTGCCCCCGCCGTCATCGACCTGGCCGACCACGTGGTGAGCACCGGCGGCATGGTACGCTTGGCGCGCGAGAGCGCCGCCACCACCTTCATCGTCGGCACCGAGGAGGGGATGCTGCACCGCCTGCGCAAAGAGAACCCGGACAAAACCTTCATCCACATCGGCCCCATGGCCACATGTCCCAATATGAAGAAGACCACGCTGGAGAAGGTGCTCTGGTCGCTGCAGGATATGCAGACAGAGATCACCGTCCCCGACGACATAGCCGGAGCAGCACGCCGTGCAATAGAGCGCATGATCGCGGTGATATAGCCACTGGGAGCGTGGGCCGTTGTCTTAGAACCTTGATTCGCATGATTAGAGGATTAGCTGGAGGTTAATGCCTCTACTGTTGGATAGCGCATTATTGAATGAAGGGAAACCATTACTACCGAGGCCATCCAACAGCGTAGACAAATAGTGCAACTATAATCCTTTAATCATGCGAATCAAGGTTCTAAGACAAAAAAACCAGAGGACTTAATAATGACAACATCATCATCACAGATATACCTCACTCGCGGCCTTGCGGGGTGCCAGTTGGCGGCGCGGTTGGGTGCTGTGGCCGTTGTGGTGGACGCCTTGCGCGCCAGTGCTACGCTGCCTACGCTGCTGGATCGGGGAGTCGAGCGTGTGCTGGTGGTGGGGGCGGTGGCGGACGCGCGTGCGCTGGCATTGCAGGTGCCGGGGGCGATGCTGGTGGGCGAGCGCATGGGCGAGAAGTTGCCCGGCTTTGACCTGGGCAACAGCCCGCTGGAGGCGCTAGCGGCCAAAGAGCTGGCCCCCGTGGCCATCTTCACCAGCAGCAACGGCGCACAGCGGCTCACCGCCTGCACCGGGGCGGACACCGTGCTGGTGGGCACCATCTGCAACGCCCGGGCGCTGGTGGCCTGGGTGCGCCCCTACGCCATCGAGCATAATTTGCCGGTGGTGCTCATCGCCGCCGGCCTATTCCCCGATGAGGAGTTCATCTCCCCCGAGGACGACGCCGTCTGCGCCTACCTGGCCCAGCGGCTGGAATTGCCTATCAATGAAGCCTCACAAAACGCCTTCGTTGCCGAAGAAGAGCAACTGCAACGCAAAGGCATGCCCGCCATCTTCAATGACAGCCTCCACGCGCAACACCTGATCGAGATAGGCTATTGCGACGACGTAAACTTCTGCTGCCGCATAGACGTCCTGCACAGCCTGCCCGCAGTCACCGCCCCGGTGCTACTGGGGGATAAGGTTGTGGGGGTGGAAGTACGGGGGATGAAGTTGTAAACTATTGTCGGTTTGTATCACTGTTGGTGTATAATATGAGTGATAATGGCATGTACACAAATAGAGGACAATGATTATGGAACCAAAAATCAGTTCACTGGCTATACAGCGTTTCCGTTCGCTTAAAGACCTGAAGATTGAAGGAATGGGGCGGGTTAACCTCATCACAGGTAAGAACAACACCGGTAAATCATCGGTATTGGAAGCAATTCGAATATTAGCATCGGAAGCATCGCCCTATGTTATAAGTGACATTCTGCGTTTCAGAGAAGAAGACGCGGATGAATCTATGGAAAGTTTTTTTCGGTTTTCGAGCTTATTTCTAGGATTCCCACAGTTTTCAGCAAGCATCAACCCTATCCTAATTATCTCTACCGGTCAACGTGCAATGAATATTTCTATTGGGGCGGGCTGGTATGTTGAAGAAAGGGATGAAACCGGTCTGAGAAGAGTGTTAAAGAAACAGCAGGGGTTATTTGGTGAAGAGGAGGAAGGGGCACCAGGGCTCGTTATTAAAACTGAGGGTAAGAGTAGAATATTGTCACTAACATCTAACGGATATCGGCGGATAGGCTCTTTTCGTCCTGATTATGCGGATAATCAACTGATTCCATGTCAATTCGTTAGTCCATTTGGGGGCGAGTTTACGCGAACTTTAGGATATTTATGGGATAAAATAGCTCTTACAGACAATGAGAATGATGTTGTTGATGCTTTGCGAATAATTGATCCGCAAATACAGGCAGTATCCATGGTCGGGGCAGAAGGGTCGCAGAAAACACGCAAAGCAATTGTGAGGGTTAGTAATATCTATGACCCTGTCTCACTACGGTCTTTTGGCGATGGCCTCAACCGCCTTTTCGGTATCATACTTTCATTGGTAAACTCCAAAGATGGCCTGCTCTTGATTGATGAATTTGAAAATGGCCTGCACTACTCCGTTCAAGTCGATGTATGGCGTGTTATCTTCAAGTTGGCCAATCGTCTCGATATCCAGGTGGTAGCAACCTCGCATAGCTGGGATGCTATCGAAGCCTTTCAGCAGGCGGCGAGTGAGGTTGAGGACGAAGGTGTATTGATCCGTTTGACACGACGCGGAGAAGAGATCATCCCGACGGTCTTCCGCGAAGATGAACTGGCCATCGTAACCCGCGATCACATCGAGGTGCGCTGATATGAGTAGGAAAAGGATTCTGCTAGTTGAGGGAAAAGATGATTTACACGTTATTAGTAATATTTGTGAAGTTAAGAAGGTTCCAAGTATAGACAAGGTCATCCAGCTCGATAGTGTTGAGAAATTGCTTGAGGATATCCCTGTTCGTTTGAAAGCAGGTGAAGATGGCGATATCGTAGGAATTGTGATTGATGCGGACACTGACCTGGAGGCGCGTTGGATATCCATTCGGGATCGGCTGGTGAAGGTTGGATATCAGCAATTACCGGAGAACCCATCGCCAGACGGAACAATCATCACCCCACCACCAGATTCGTTATTGCCGCGTGTGGGTATCTGGATTATGCCCGACAACCAGACCAAAGGGATTCTGGAGGATTTCTTACGCTTCCTGGTGCCTGCCGGCTCGCCCTTGTTTGCCCATGTCGAGGCTAGTATCGCAGCAATACCCACCAGCGAATTGCAATTAAGTGAATTATCGAAACCCAAAGCCTTGATTCATACCTGGCTGGCATGGCAAGAAGAACCGGGCAAACCAATGGGGCAAGCTATTACAGCACGATACCTGGACGCCGATGTTCCACAGGTCGAAGTATTCGTGTCATGGTTAAACCGTTTATATTTCCCTTGATGCGGCCACTCCCCGGTACAACGCCCGATATTCCAGCAGCATGTCGCTGCGGGTGTAGTGGCTTTGTACGTGCTGGCGCGCGGCGGTGCCCTGGCGCTGGCGTAGCTCGGGGTCGTTCAGGTAGCGGCGCAGCGTGGTGTCGAAGACGCCCAGCATGTCGGTCTCGACCACGCTGCCGGTGGTGCCGTGGATCATATAGTCGCGGTTGCCGGGCACGTCGCTCACCACCAGCGGCAGGCCGGTGGCCATCGCCTCCAGCACCGTGTACGGCCCCGCCTCCCAGCGGCTGGGCAGCACGCAGATATCCATCGACCAGTAGGCCTGGCGCACATCTTCCGGTTCGCCATAGAAAAGCGCGTGCTTCACCCCCAGGCGGCGCGCCATGCGCAGCAGCGGACGACGCAGCGGGCCGTCGCCCCAGATGCACAGCCGCGCCTGCGGGAAGTCGCCGGTACACTCTTCCATCGCTTCCAGCAGCAGATCCACGCCCTTCTGCGGTACCAGTCGGCCCATAAAGCCTATCGCCACATCATCATCTGTCAGCCCGGCGGTGCGACGTGCCTGCGCCATTTCGTCGGCATCGGGCGGACGCCAGTATTCAGTATCGATGCCGTTGTTGATAACCTTCAGCTTCTCCCAGGGGATGTGGACGCGGTTCGCCTCCTCGCGTTCGCCCTCGGAGACGCAGACGATTACCTCGGCACGCTTTGCCTGCCACACTTCACTCATCCGGTAGCAGGGCACGCGCCAGTCGCCGATACGCTGAAAGGGGAAGGCGTGTGGGGTGTAGACAACCGGGCAGGGCATGGGGATAGCACGCCCCAGATAGCCCGCTTTGGCGCTGTGCAGGTGCAGCAGATCGATGCCATCCTGCGCGGCCCAGCTCGCCAGCTGTCGCGACGCCGCGCCGTTGGGGGTGCGCGTCATGTCCAGTTCCCGTACGGTGAATCCTCGTTCGCGCAGCGCGGTGAAGCTGCTCTTCCAGCTCTCCGGGCGCTGCAGCGAAACGTAGAGCAGCTGCTCAAATTCGTCATGCCGCAGACCATTCACCAGGTCCAGCACCTGCCGTGCCACTCCGCCCGTCGTCGCCTCCACTACCTGTGCTATACGTACCGTCATATCCATTCCTCAGCCATATGATAGCAGATTTTGCGCGTGGCAGGCCCGACCAGATCGTTGAGTGGTGAACAAAATGCGAATTTCTTCTCTGTTCTTGCAGGGAATATCACCTCAACAGGAAATAAGGTAAGGGACGCGACTTCGAATGTCGGGTCTATTTTATTGATAAGGTCAGGAAAATGGAAAAACATCCACAGATAACCCTCAAGCGCATCGATTCCTTCATCAAAGAATTAAGCTCCTCTTTTTGGCCGGAGCGCCTCCCGCTGACGGTGTCAATCTATCAGTGTGCGGAGCCGATCTCCTACGCCGAGGCAGTACAACAGGAATACACACCTGTGCAGCTCGGTTGCCCGTGGGGGCCGGTGTGGTCCACCGCCTGGTTCCACGTCACCGGCGAGTACCCGGCAGCGTGGGCGGGATCCACGGTGTCGTTGTTGATGGACACCTCCTCCGAGGCGCTGATCTGGCAGCACGCGGCACCGGCGCAGGGGCTGGACTGCAACCGCAACGACTTTATGCTGACGCCGTGTGCGGATGGCGCAGGGGCAGTTGATCTGTACATCGAAGCTGCCGGGAATGATCTCTTCGGTATGCGCGGGGTAGATACCAGTTTCACGCTCAAGCAGGCGGAAATAGGGCGTTTTGACCAGGAGATTTGGGACCTGTACCATGATATGCACGTGCTTTTCGATATGGCGAAAAAACTCCCGGAGGAGTCCAACCGCCGCGCTAACCTGCTTTTCGTGCTAAATAAAGCGGTCAACAGCTATCGCATCGGTGGCGAAGGTAGCGTCGCAGCTACGCGTCAGATTTTGCAAGAGGAGTTGGGCAGGCCGGCAGTGTCCTCAGCATCTCGTGTCTGTGCTTGCGGACATTCGCATATCGACACCGCATGGCTGTGGCCTATCCGGGAGACCAAACGCAAATGCTCGCGCACCTTCTCCACCGTGTTGAAATATATGGAGAGCTACCCGGAATACCGCTTCACGCAGAGTCAGCCCCAACTTTACGCCTATGTCAAAGAGAACTACCCCGCATTGTACGAGCGTATCAAGCAGGCGGTGGCGGAAGGACGCTGGGAGCCGCAGGGCGGGATGTGGGTGGAGGCGGATTGCAATATCACCTCGGGTGAATCGCTGGTGCGGCAGTTCGTCCACGGGCTGAAGTTCTTCCGCGAAGAGTTCGGTGTAACCAACAATATCCTCTGGCTCCCCGACGTCTTCGGCTACTCTGCAGCGCTGCCGCAGATTCTGCAGGGGTGCGAGATACCGTACTTCATGACGCAGAAGATCAGCTGGAACCAGCTGAATAAATTCCCGCACCACACCTTCCAGTGGCGCGGTATTGATGGCACGGAGGTGCTCACGCACTTCCTCCCCGCGGATACCTACAACAGCAATATGGAGCCGGAACAGCTGATCTACGCCGAGAGCAACTTCAAGGATAAGGACCGAAGCAACACCTACCTCTATTCTTATGGGTTTGGCGATGGTGGTGGCGGCGTCACCAAGAAGATGCTGGAGATGCAGCGGCGCATGGCCAATCTGGAGGGTGTGCCCCATGTGGAGCCGGGCTTCGCCCGTGATTGGTACCCGCAAATGGAGGCGGAGGCGCGCGACCTGCGTACCTGGGTAGGCGAGCTGTACCTGGAGCTGCACCGCGGCACCTATACCACGCAGGCGAAAAACAAATGGGAGAACCGCCGTTGTGAGTACCATCTGCGTGATGCTGAGTTCCTGGCCGTAGTGACCGGAGGCGAATACCCGGCAGCGCAACTGGATGAAGCATGGAAACTGGTGCTGCTCAACCAGTTCCACGATATCATCCCCGGTTCATCTATCCACTGGGTGTATGAGGACTCGGATAAAGACTACGCCCGCGTCCACGCGCTGGCGCAGGGTGCTGTGGATGCCGCAGTCGTGCCCTTCCAGGCGACGATTGACACATCGGGCACCGAGACTCCGGTATTGGTGTGGAATACTCTCTCTGGCGCGCGCAATGGGCTAGTGTCGCTGCCGTGGGCGGGCGCTGCCCCGGCGGGCACCCAGCTGACGGCTGCCGACGAGCTGCTGTTGCCGGTGCCTACCGTGCCCTCGCTGGGCTACACGGTGCTGGATGTGGCGGCGGTGGTGCCGGTGTCCACCGTGGTGACAGCGACGGGCAATGTGCTGGAGAACGAGCTGTTGCGGGTGACGCTGGACGAGAACGGTGCGCTGCTCTCCTGCTATGACAAGGTAGCGGAGCGCGAAGTGCTGGCGCAGACAGGTAACGACTTCCAGCTCTTCGATGACCGCCCGAACCATCACCAGGCCTGGGACATCGACCTGTTTTATGAGGAGACGCCCCTCGTCATCACGGCGAAAGCAACTCTCACAGTGGTGGAAGCCGGGCCGCTGCGCGCCAGCATCAAGGTGGAACGTAAGCTGACAGAAAAGGCCACGCTAGTGCAGTATATCCGCCTCAATGCGGGCAGCCGGCAGGTGGATTTCGAGACCAATATCGACTGGCAGGAAGAGAAGAAGCTGCTCAAGGTCGCCTTCCCGGTGAATGTATACGCCGGGCACGCCACCTTTGAGATCCAATATGGCCATGTGGAACGCCCCACCCACCGCAATACCTCGTGGGATGTGGCCCGCTTCGAGGTACCGGCGCAGAAGTGGGTAGACCTCTCCGAGAGTGACTACGGCGTGGCATTGCTGAATAATGGCAAATACGGGCACGACATCCACGATAATGTCATGCGCCTGACGTTGCTGCGCGCCACGAAATCCCCAGATGAGATCGCCGACATGGGGATGCACCACTTCACCTACAGCCTGCTGCCCCACAGCGGGGATGTCACCTCCAGCGAGGTTATCAGTGCTGCATATGCGCTGAACGTCCCGCTGCTGGCCACGCAGCTACCGGTGCAGACGGGGAGCAAACCCGGCACGCATAGCTACCTGAGCGTGGACCGCGACAATCTGATCATCGAGGCAGTGAAGGCTGCCGAAGACGGCGACGGCATCATCGTCCGCCTGTATGAAGCGAAACGCAGCCGGGGCAGCGCGCTGCTGGACGTCGCCGGCCTGGGCATCACCCGCGTCACCCAGACGAATCTCATAGAAAACGCGCAGCAGGAGCTGGCAGTAGTGGATGGCAAAGTAGCCCTCAGCTATCGCCCCTTTGAGATTATCACGCTGCGGTTGCGCTAGCCAGGAAGTGAAGGGATGGGTCTAACATCCGTTGCCATTTCAGGGCAATTACTCCAAAGCCGTTATGTTGAAAAACGATCATCACCCCCCCTCCCCGTCATAGATCATGATATTGCCGAATGGCACCGGGAGGGGGATGGGGTTTGGTAGACCAAGGCAAACGCAAACCGAAGGTTTTTGCATTTATACCCATAGCAACCACAATTATTTTCAAACATAGCCCCAAATTACCAACAATCCACCTTGCGGGTTTATAGTATGTGGTGTAGAGTAATACAAGTAAAGGAGTGTGCTGGTGGATTCTTATATTCGGTGTCCGCAATGCGGGCATCATAACGATAAAGACGATAAAAAATTGACACGTTGCATTGAATGTCATAAGGACTTGTTGCGATGTGAATATTGTCGTTTTTTGAGGAATAATAAGTGCAGCAATCCGTTGGCGCAGATGTATTATACTGAGGATGGTGAAGCGGCAAAAGAATGTCCGCAATTTGAATCGAATTTAATAGAGAAAAAGGCTGATTTTCATTCTCCGCTGGCGGCGACGATTTGGGTTCCGGCGTCGTTGGCAATTGTAATTGGGATGATCGTATGGACGATATTTATAACTAACCCATCAGCCTGGGCGTCGGATACCAACTCATTGCGCATGGAGGTATCATCGCCCACCGAAGTTACCTGGAACAAATCGTTCCCGGTGACAATTACCCTGTGGAATTCCGGGTGGCAGGGAAGCCCGCCGATTTTCATCGAATTCGATGAGACGGTGTTAATGGGGGAGAGGCCAACGCCGGAGCCGATACGCTTGACGCATGAGCGGGGACGCATGGTGTTGGAATATGCGACGTTACCAGCTGCGGAACGCATGGTGGTGACATTACCGGTAACCCCCCGACAGTTGGGTCTGGCACCTTTTCGCGCCAGACTGTTTTCTCCCCGCATTAATTTGCGAGAAAGTATTGCCACGGATATCAAGGTGATACGCCAGGTGACGAGAACCCCAAATGGAGGTATCGAGCCATGAGCGTGGAAGATAAACAAATATGGCGTGCATTAGAACGTGAATTGACACGACGACAGGATCTTGACTTGTCCGACACCAAAGTCATCGTTCAGCGGGGTATCGGCTACATCTCGGGGATTATCCGGCCACAGCAAGGGTCGTATATTGTCCCGCGTGAAGAGATCAAGGCGATAATGGAGACATCTCGCCGGGTGCCGGGTCTGAAAGACATCGTGATTGACGCCAAATTTGTAATTGATACGAAGAAGTAAGCTTTTATGCAGAATACAGTAGCTTCCATCACAGCAACCACCACGGGATCACTGATCATCCTCGCTGGGCCTTCCGGCGTGGGTAAAAACGCCGTCTACCGCGGTGCCGCCCTCCTACTGGGTAATATATTCCGCTCCGTTTCCGTCACTACCCGTGCCCCGCGCACCGGCGAAGTTGATGGGATTGATTATCGCTTCATCAGCGAAGAGCAATATAACCTGATGGTGGAGCGGGGCGAGTTTCTGGAACACGCCGGTGTGCACGGCAACCACTACGGCACCCCGCGCCAATCGGTGCAGGAGCAACTGGCCCAGGGCATCGACGTGGTACTGGAGATCGACGTGCAGGGGATGCATAAAGTTCGCAGAGAACGCCCGGATGTCGTAAAAATATTCCTCGCCCCGCCCAGTATGCCTGAGTTGGAGCACCGGTTACGCGGTCGCGGTACCGAGACAGATGCGGCTATTATCAAACGATTGCGCAATGCCCGCAAAGAGATCGAGCATATCCCGGAATTTGATTTTCTGATTATCAACGATAATTTGGATATGGCTATCGAGCAGCTGGCCACCATCATCAGTGCGGTGCGTTTGAATCCCGCACGGTTGGATCAGGACATGTTGCAGCGGAGGATTCTCGGTGAGTGATGCCAGCCGTTTTACCGTTGTGTTGGGTGTTACCGGCAGCATCGCCGCCTATAAAGCGGCGGAGATCGTGCGTGCGCTCCGCGCGTTGCGCGACCCGGCTGCAGCGGAACGGCGTGTGAATGTACGCGTAATACTCACCGCCAACGGAGCACAGTTTATCACCCCGGTCACGCTGCAGACCCTCACCGGCAACAAAGTCTATACCGAGACCTTCGCCGATGCCGACGCGTGGGATGTGCAGCATATCGGGCTGGCGGATGACGCCGATGCGCTGCTCATCGCCCCGGCCAGTGCCAATATCCTCGCCAAACTGGCGCATGGGCTGGCGGATGACCTGCTCTCCTCGGTGGCGCTGGCTGTCACCGCTCCGTTGCTCATCGCCCCGGCGATGAATGTACACATGTGGGAGCACCGCGCCACCCGCGAGAATGTGGCCACGCTGGCCGCACGGGGGGTGAGCTTCATCGGCCCGGCGGTGGGCGAGCTGGCCTGTGGCTATACCGGCAACGGCAGGCTGGCGCCCGTCCCGGAGATAGTCGCAGCAGTGGAACGCCTTTTTCTCGGCACCCCCAAAGATTTGGCGGGCACGCGGGTGCTGGTGACCGCCGGCCCCACACGTGAGTATCTTGACCCGGTGCGCTATATCTCCAACCCCTCCTCGGGCAAAATGGGCTATGCGCTGGCGCGCGCCGCCGCGGCGCACGGGGCGCAGGTGACACTGGTGAGTGGCCCGGTGGAGCTACCTGCAGTGCCGGGGGTGACACAGATCAACGTCGTCTCCAGCGCCGAGATGGCAGCGGCGGTGCTGGCCATAGCGGGGGAGGCGGACATCATCATCGGTGCGGCCGCACCGGCGGACTTCACCCCGCGCACCACAGCAACGCAGAAGATCAAGAAGACCGGGGTAGCCGGTGAGATGCTGGAGCTGGTACCCACCACCGATATCCTGGCAACTGCAGGTGCCAGCAAGCGCCCGGGCCAGCTCATCGTCGCCTTTGCCGCCGAGACGGAACGGCTGGAGGAGTACGCCGCCGAGAAGCTGGTGCGCAAAAATGCCGATGTAATAATTGCCAACGATGTCACGGCCCCCGGAGCCGGGTTTGCCGCTGACACCAACAGTGCCGTACTGCTCACCCGTGATGGCGGCAGAGTGGAGCTGAAGAAACAGAGCAAGGACGCGATGGCGGAGCAGATTATTGCTTTTCTGGTAAGTATCCGCTGACTTAGGCCCTGATAGAGAAACCACTTGGAACATAAATCCCCGGACAATCAGATGGCACTGGTGTATGCGGCTTTCCCGGCGCTGGCAGAGTGCTACGCGCGTAGCTGGGGGCTGGCATGTATGCTGGTGGATGCCGAAGGCCGGCTGCTGGCGGGTAAGTGCGAGGAATCCGACGGCGCACATGAGCGCCGTCGTGCGGTGGATGAAGCGGTGCGCTGGGGCGAGGCGTCGCTGTTGCTCACCGCACGCGGTTACCTGCTCTGGGCGGTGCCGGTAATGCACAACGCACGGGTGCTGGGCGGCCTGGTAGTGGAGCGTGGGGAAGGTGAAGCGCCGGAATTGACCCCCGAGCAGACCCGGCACGCCATGGCGGATCTGCTGACACTGGCGGAAGAAGCGAACCTGACCAATGCCGCGCTGCTGGAGCTGCGTCGCCGTGCCGCACGCGTGGAGTCGGAGCGCGCGGAGGCCATCCACGAGCTGAAAGAGCAGAATTATCAGTCAATCCGCGACGTATATCTGGTAGAGGAGCCCGCGCTCATCAGCGCCATCAAGCGTGGCGACCGTAGGGTGGCGCGCGAGATTCTCAACCGCGTGCTGGTAGGCATATACTTTATGGGACGCGGACGCCCGATGTTGCTGAAGAGCTTCCTGCTGGAGCTGGTGGTCACCATGTCGCGCAGCGCAGTAGAGGCGGGGGCGGATCCCACAGAGCTGCTGGGTGCCAACTACAGCAGCTTCACCGAGCTGGCGCATATCGAGGGCGAGGAAGAGCTGTGCGCCTGGCTGGTACACATGCTGGAGCGTATGATGGATGCCATCACCGCCAACCGCAACTACCCCAGCAGCGTGCTCATCGCCGCCGCGCTCAAGTACATGCAGGAGCACCTGAGCGAGGAGATCACCCGTGACGACATAGCGGGCATCGCCTGCCTCTCCCCCTCGCATTTCAGCCGCGTGATCAAGCAGACGGTGGGCCGCTCCTTCACCGAATTACTCACCGTAATGCGCGTCGACCGCGCCCGCGAAGAGCTGATCCTCAGCGAAAAAAGCCTCATCCAGGTTTGCCTGGACTGCGGCTTCAAAGACCAGAGCTACTTCACCAAAGTCTTCCAGAAATACACCACCCACACCCCCGGCGAATACCGCAGAAGCCAACGGAAGAAGAGGTTCTGAGGGGGGAGGGGAATATAAGCCCAGGGCAACGCCCTGTCTATTACCCATAAGCATTGGCTGATTCTTTTATGGGCACAGATTAGACTGCATCTTTTTATCCCGAAGGGATCGAAGCTGTTAGCCGGGGGTGGAGCGTAGCGGAACCCCCGGTATCATGTGCCATAAATATATTCCCACCCCGGAGGGGTGGCAGAGACTGTCGCCTCTATCGGGACTGAATCATTTTATTCGCTAATTACCGGGGGTTCCGCTTCGCTCCACCCCCGGTTAACAGCCATTTCCCTCCAGGGAAGATAACTATGATACAGATCTCCCCAGGAACTTCCAGAACTGCCCGCCGAGGAGCTGGGCGACGTCGCGGGTGATCTCTTCTTCGCTTAGTTGCCAGCCGGTGGTCAGGATGTCGGTGTATTTGTCGGTGAGTACATCGGCGATGATGGTGCGGCTGTGCGACCATTTGTAGATGAGCTGATCGAGCACGCGGGCGTCGGAGTGCTGCGGCATCACCGAGCCGCCGAGGAGTTCCAGGCGTTCGCGCGTCATCTCTTCGATGATGCTGGGGTTGTTGAGGAACCACCAGCAGCCGAAGATGAGCATGTTGCGGAATTTGCGCGCGGCGATGCACAGCTCGTGCTGGTTCTCCCGTGAGAGCATGGTGACGAGGAATTTGTTCTCGGGGAAGTTCGCGCACAGGTACTCTACGGTATCTATATCGCCCTTGCCCACGCCGTCACCGGCCAGTTTCAGTGCCGGATTAATGAGCTTCTTCACGCCGATCATCATGGCGAAGGGGATATTCTTTTCGCGGCAGACGGGTAGCACGCACTCGGTGACCAGCTTGCCGCGCACGCTGTCTTCCGGGATGCGGAAGGTGGGCGGTAGCGATACGGCCATGTAGAGCGCGTCAATACGCGTGACCCACTCGGAGAGGAAGCGGCGTACCTCGGCCAGTGTCGCCGGGGTCAGCTCCTCTGTCACCGCGTAGCCCCAGCTACACAGGCGCGGAACCGCGGTCTCCCACGTCATCAGGATGGAATCGATGCGCAGCGCCGCCATAAAGCGCGGATCGGCCTGATAACCCTCCTGCCACACCGGGCGCTCGTTGTCATCGAAGGGGTCATTGGTCATCACCACGCCACTCACGTTGGCGGTTTTTAGCACCAGATCGATGTATTCTTCCGTGGATAACGAGGCGAAGAAGGCGCGGTAGCTGTTCAGGTTACGGCTGGCGACATCCAGCCCCAGCTTCTCCAGCACGGTGAGCACGCCGCGGCAGGATTCACTGTAGGGGGTGTGCTCGATGAAGAGCGTCTGCCAGATCAGATCCGCCTGCTCGCGCTTGGACATGGCCCAATACTGCTCGTAGGGCATGTCGATGTAGCGGAAGGTCTCCGCCACCAGGTAGTGATAGGTGATCAGCTCATCAATACCCCAGAGCAGCAAATCGCCGAAGCACGGGGTGTACAGATGCGTGTGCATGTCGGTCACCGGCGTCGCCTGGATGACTTTCTCTACGGTGGCGCGCAGGTTTTCAGTGGTAATGGTTGCCATCTCTTCTCCTTGTTCTCCGTTATTCAGGTATGAGTGTTTTTCGACGGGGGGACAGCGGTTGCACTTCGCACGGGTGATGTGGATATAATTTCAGTATTGTGAAGTGGTCCGAAACCCACTTGTTTTCCCATTGACAATACTACCATTATTGCCCTGCATCAGCCATGGAATACGCCATCTTTCCCCGGAAGTCAGTTTACCACGCCGAATTCATCCAGTAAAGTCACGCCCACTCGTTTCTGCAAGCGATATGCGCAAGTTGTACCACAGCCATTACACGCTTGTCGGTTCATCTGCGCTATTATATTTACACGCAAGCTCTGACACCAGATATCGACAATAAAGGAGAACATCATGAAATCGAGTACAGACGACGAAATCAATGGCACTGCCAAAGAAGTAATTGGCAAGGTTAAGGAAGCAGCGGGGAAGATCACCGATAATCCCAAGCTGGAGGCTGAGGGCAAAATCGACCAGGCCTCCGGCAAAGTGCAGCAAAAAGTCGGCGAGGTGAAGAAAGTCTTTGGCAAATAAGGCTTGACGTCTATGGGGCTGGGAGGTTAGGTAACCCTGATCCCTCAACCCCATTCTTATGGTCGGGCACGCACGCTATAACGTCACGCCATCCTTGAAGATGGCTATTTCGCGGTAGTCTTGTGCTTCGTTTACCGTCTGTGTGGCACCGGAGGCTACATTTAGCACGGTGTCGAAGAGGGAATCCAGCGTCTCCGCCATTGATTTCCCCTGCAGCAGTGCGCCGGCGTTGAAGTCGATCCACTTCGGCTTGCGGGTGGCTAGGTCACTGTTGGTGCTTATCTTCACAGTGGGCACCGGGGAACCTAGGGGCGTGCCTCTGCCGGTGGTGAAGAGAACGATCTGCGCTCCGGCGGCAGCCAATGCTGTCACCGCTACCATGTCATTGCCCGGCCCGGCCAGCAGGTTCAGCCCCGGCGTTACCACTTGTGCGCCATAGGGCAGCACGTCCACCACGGGGCCATGGCCGCCTTTCTGCGTGCAGCCGAGGGACTTCTCCTCCAGCGTGGTGATGCCGCCGTCTTTGTTGCCCGGGGAGGGGTTCTCGTAGATCTCCTGCCCGTATTTCTGGAAGTACGCCTTGAAGTCGTTGACCATCGCCACGGTCTTGGCGAAAACCTCCGCATTCACGCAACGGTTCATCAGCAGCGTCTCTGCGCCGAACATCTCCGGCACCTCGGTGAGGATGCTGGTACCGCCATAGCGAGTGAGCAGGTCGGAGAACTCCCCCACCAGCGGGTTGCCGGTGATACCGCTGAACCCGTCGCTCCCACCACATTTCAGCCCGATTTTGAGCTTACTCACCGGCACTGGTTCACGGGTGAACCTTTCGGCATAGCGGACTAATTCCGCCAGTAGTTCCAGCCCAACTTCGATTTCGTCGGAGACATCCTGTGCGTTGAGGAACTTCACCCGACGCTCATCCACTGGCCCCAGTAACTGCTGGAAGGCGGCGATGTTATTGTTCTCGCACCCCAGCCCCAACACCAGCACCGCCCCGGCATTAGGGTGCCGCACCAGGTCGGCCAGTAGCTGCTGGGTGGCAACGTGATCCTCGCCCAACTGCGAGCAGCCGTAGGGATGGCTGAACTGATAGACACCGTCGATATGCCGGCCAGCAAAGGTATCATTCGCTTCGCGTGCCAGCGCTTCGGCAACTTTATTCACGCAGCCCACGGTGTTGATAATCCACACCTCGTTGCGCACCCCCACCTGGCCATCCGGGCGCAGGTAGCCGGCAAATTTGCGCGGGCATTCTTCCCGCTGCTGCGTGATATCGCCGGGGGTGTAGCTATACTCCAGGATGCCCTGCAGATTAGTCTTCAGGTTGTGGCTGTGTACCCACGCTCCGTGGGCGATATCCGTCAGCGCATGGCCGATGGGTGCCCCGTATTTGATGACATCCTCGCCGGCATGGAGGGCGCGCAGCGCCACCTTGTGCCCCGGCTTGATGTCGTCAACAACGCGCAGCTCGTCACCCTCCAGGCGTACCAGCTCGCCGGCGCTGATGGGATGCAGCGCCACGGCGACATTATCTGCCGGGACAATCTTCAACAGCTTTCGCGGCATAGTTTCCTCACTCAATTACTTGACCTATGGCGCTGGCAATCCCCTCGACCAGGATCATGCGCAGGTCGCTGGTCACGTGGGCAGTGAGTCCGGGCACGGAGTTGAGGTCTTTTCCCCAGAGCTTCACAGCACCCAGTATCGTCTGCACCATTCCGTCGATATCGGCATCGACGGCGTAATTACGCCAGGCGGCGGTGAAGAACTCCATCTCTGCAGTGCCGTCCTTTATCTGATACGACGTCTCCCCACGTTTTCCTTGTATGGCGTGTTCTACAATTTCAGTACCGCGGTAAAATGCGATCAGCGCCGCCAGCGAGAAGGTGAGTACGCGCGGCAATTCGCCCCGCAGCGCCAGATATTCCAGGATACTGGGTAGCACGCGAACCTTGAACTTGGAGACGGAGTTGTGCGAGATGCTGAGGAGCATATGCTTGATGAAGGGATTGTCGAAACGCTCGAAGACGGCGGCGGCGAAGTCGTGCTTCTCCTGCTCCGGCAGATCGAGTATCGGCAGAATCTCGTCAAAGATGCCCTTCTTCATGTAGGCATTTATCTGCGGGTCTTCGATACACTGCTGCACGGTGTTGATACCGCGCAGGTACGCCGCCAGCACCGTCATGGTGTGGGCACCGTTGAGGATACGCACCTTGCGCGTGCGGTATGGCTCCATGTTGTCCGTCCAGAGCACATTCAGCCCCACTTCGGTGAAGGGCAACTCGGCGGCGTACTTCTTCTCGCCTTCGATAACCCACAGGTGGAAGATTTCGCCGGTGTCGAGCATATCGTCGAGGTAGCCCAGCTCCGCTGCCAGCGTTTCCGCTTCCTTGCGCGGATAGCCGGTGACGATGCGGTCTACCAGCGTGTTGAAGAACGGGCAATTGGCGTCGACCCAGGCGGTGAACTCCGCGCCTAGCGCCCATTCCGCGGCGTAGCGCTTCACAATATCGCGCAGGTGGTCGCCATTGCGGTCGATCAGCTCGCACGGGATGATGAGCATACCCTTATCTGCCGCCCCGGCGAAATGCTGGAAGCGGTGGTAGAGGAAGGCGGTCAACTTCGCAGGGAAGCTCGTCGGGCATTTGTCCGTCGGCTGCCCCTCTGATACATAGTGGATACCGGCCTCGGTGGTGTTGCTGATGACAAAGCGCAGCTCCGGCTGTTCGGCGGTGGCCAGGTAGCCCGCCCACTCGGTGTAGGGGTTGATCCCGCGACTCACGGCGGTGATCAGCTGTTTCTGCGTGATTACAACATCGTCATGGATTCCACGTAACAACAGGGTGTAGAGGCCATCTTGCCCGTTCAGCATATCCACCATGCCATGCGCGATGGGCTGGACTACTACTACACTTCCGCCGAATTTACCAGCGGAATTCATCTCGTCTACCATCCAATCGACGAACGCACGCAAAAATGCACCTTCGCCAAATTGCAGAATCCTCTCGGGGAACTGGGTAAGTGGGCCGACTTTCACGTCAGCTGGGGGGGTGATACCGTTGAGCAACTTTGCTCGATTCAACTTTTCCATCTAAAAAAAACTTTCCTCCTGCCGGTCTCCTATGATAAGCAAGTACCAGCCAATTTTTCGTCACTATACTATGTTATTCGCATCCCAGTGCGTGATCTCCTGCCGGAGTTAGCGAGGAAATGCAAAATGGGATTAATTCTGTGGAGAACCGCCACAATTTCTGAAATTCTGTAAGAAAAACATGCCAGAACCCCCCGATAACCATTGCTTTAATGATATAATGCTTTGCATGAGCGTACCATATCAAGAATGGCAGCGGCTGGCGGACTTGCTGGCGGCGATGAAGGTGGGCGGGTTTGCGAAGCTGGAATCAGCGGAGATACTCGAGTTCGGGCGGCAGTATCGGCGGGCGGCAGCGGAGCTGTCGTTTCAACGTTCGCGCCAGGTTGACCCCGAGCGCGTCATCTTTCTTAATGACCTGGTGGGGGAGTGTTATCCGTATATCTATGTCTCCCCACGGCGGCCGTGGCCCAGCATCAGCAGGTTTTATCTTCATGAATTTCCACGCGCCTTCCGGCAGCATTTCATCTGGATATTAATCGCCTTTATCGTGTCAATGATCCCCGCTGGGGTAGGTGCAGCACTCACTTTTCATGATCGTGCCGTGGCACGGCAGGTGCTGCCCGCGGATTTTTTGGACGGCACTGAGGGCCAGAATGAGCGGCATCGGCAATCGACAGACTGGATGCCCGCCAACACGCGCCCGAGTGTGGCGGCATTCATCATCACTAACAATATCAAGGTGTGCATCCTCACCTTCGCCGGGGGCATTCTCGCCGGGGTGGTCACCATCCTGCTGCTCATCAGTAATGGCCTCATGCTGGGGATTATTGGCGCGGGGGTGGCGCTGGATGGTGGGGTAACCGCTACCAATTTCTGGGCTTTCGTCGCCCCGCACGGCGTGTTCGAGCTTACCGCCATCTTTATCAGCGGTGGTGCCGGGCTACTGCTAGGTTACGCGCTACTCAATCCCGGCAATGTGCCGCGTCGTGTGGCGCTGGTAGCCAGCGGTAAAGAGGCGTTGAAGCTGATGCTGGGTGTGGCGAGTATGCTGGTAATCGCCGGCTTTATCGAAAGCTTCTTCTCACCGATTGAACCAATATATATGCCCAGCGAGATAAAATTCATCGTCGCCGGCATCGAAGCAGTACTCCTTACCAGCTACTTCCTTTTTCTCGGACGTAAAGCAGAAACCAAAAAAGAGAACCACTTCGGCGAACTGCTGACGCCGTTGCCGCCGATGTAGGGGGAGTGTTGTACAATAGTTATAACGGTTGTATCTGCAGGAGTAAAAACAATGATAACGAAAAAGCTATCCCGGCATGGCAATAGCCGCGCGATCGTAATAGAAAAGCCAATCCTCGATCTGCTGGGCATCGATGAGAACACCACGTTGCAACTGCACACCGACGGCGAAAGCCTCATCCTGACCCCAGTCACCGATGAAGAGCGCGCCGAGAAAATCCGCGCAGTCGGCCTGAAGTTCCATGATAAATATGAGAAAGCGATGCGGGAGTTGGCAGGTGATGAAGGCAGTAATCCAAAGATCGAACAGGCATTGGAAAGTGGCAATGCACGATTTGGGGGGATGTTGAAGAATCTGGCTTGAGATGGTAACCACCGCGAAGCGGCGACGGAATAATGCCTGGGGCGTAAGCCTATCAATTACCCATAAGTAGGTGGAAAATCGCCACAAAGATGTGGGTAATCGACAAGGCACCGCCCCCGGTCTGAACCTATAGGAATCAGTGATGAAGTGCGCTTCATTATTTGTGGATGAAAAACTTGTATAGTATCAATGGCGTTAGCCTTGGTCTACCTAACCCCCCGGCCCCCTTCCCGGCGCGGGACGGGGGTGTGCAATTGGAGGGTTGTGTTTTTTCGTACCAAGGTTTTACAGTCGGCCCCCCTTCCCTCGCAGGGAAGGGGCTGGGGGTTAGGTAGACCATTCGGCAAAGCGCCTGCAAAATCTATTTTCATAGGAGTAACCCATGAAACCACTACGCACCCTAATACTACTAGCCACCCTGGCGCTGGGGCTACTCGCCCAGGCGCAGAGTATCTACCAGGTATCCACCCTTAGCGCGCTGCTTACCGGGGTGTATGGGGGGACTACTACGGTGGGGGAGTTGCTGTGGAACGGCAATTTCGGCATCGGCACCTTTGATGCGCTGGATGGCGAGATGGTTATTCTGGATGGCGTCTGCTACCAGATCACCTCCACCGGGGCGGTTAATGTGATGGATAAGAGCGCCACCACGCCCTTTGCCGCCGTCACCAGCTATCAGCCGGAGCTCAGCATCGTGGTGCTGCAGCCCACCTCCTTCGCCGATATCGAGGCGATGGCGGACAAGCTCTGCGGCGAGAATTACTTCTACGCCATCCGCGTGAGCGGCAAATTCACCGGCGTGAAGGCGCGTAGCGTGCCCCGCCAGACGCCGCCCTACCTCCCGCTGGCCGAGGTGGTGAAGAAGCAGACCGTCTTCACCGTGCCCGACGGCCCCGGCACCCTGGTCGGCTTCCGCTGCCCCAAATTCGTCGCCGGCATCAACGTCCCCGGCTACCACCTGCACTACCTCAGCGATGACCATAAATCCGGCGGCCATATGCTGGACGGCGTGCTGGAGCAGGGAGTGATCAACATCGAAACGATCCGTTCCTTCCAGATGAACCTCCCCAATACCACCGAGTTCCAGCGTGCCAACCTCACCGGCGATAAAACGGCGGAGACGGCGGCGGTGGAGAAGGGGAAATAGTTCCAAGTTCCAAGTACAACCTCGCTATGCGTGATAAATTCAAAAACGGCACATCTCATAATTGGATGTTGCTGCATAGGAGAGCTTGATGGAAAATCTTCCGCTGTGGGTAATCTGGTTGATATTTCTGCTGGCAGGCGCCGCCACGTGGGTGGCGGGTATTTCTCTCGCTAAATCCACGGATTCGCTCGATACGCGCTGGAAAATTGGTGATGCGCTGGGTGGGCTGATACTGCTGGGTATTGCCGGGAGTTTGCCGGAGATTGCCGTGGTATGGAGCGCCGCTGCCAACAAGCATTTCGAGGTAATCCTCGGCAATCTGGTGGGCGGGCTAGCTATCCAGACGCTGGTAATCGTGATTTTCGATATTGCGGGCAAGGGCAAGCGGCCGCTCTCCTACCATGCCGGGTCGATGTTGTTATTTTATGAGACCATGTTTGCCATTCTCATTGCCACGCTGGCGCTGGTGGGCATGTTCGTCCCCGCAACGTATGCCTTCAACCAGATTAACCCGATGTCACTAAGCTTTGTGCTGGCGTGGTTCGGCGGGTTATTCTTCATCAATATTCAGCGGAAGAATCCGGCGAATGTCGAGGAGACGGAGGAGAAAAAAAAACGCGGGCGACAGCGCCATGAACGCCGGGCGGTGGAGAATCACGTCTTCTATAAAGGCAAGCCGACGTATCAGGTAGTGGGATACTTCCTATTTGCTGCTATCGTCACCCTGATAGCTGGTTTTGCACTGGAAGAAAGCGGCACCATGATCGCCACGAAGATGAATATCGGCGCTGGCATATTTGCCGCTACCATGATATCGCTGATTACCTCGTTGCCGGAGATCAGCACCGGTATCGAAGCAATATTTATTGGCGATAATCATCTGGCCATCAGTGACATCATGGGCGGTAACGCCTTCATGCCGTCGATTTTCTTGCTGGCCGATATGGTCTCGCATAAGCCGATACTCTCTGGTGCCCAGCATACGGATGTGCTGCTCATCATCGTCGCCATCGTGATGATGGGCGTATATGCATTTGCCTTCCTACATCCACCGCAAAAGCGGATATTACGCATGGGGTGGGATTCCATCTGGCAGATATTAATCTATACCGCCGGCATGTTCGGGTTTACTTTTATCAAATAGAGCCGCTTACGGAATATCCAAACGCCAGATGCTGCACGCCTGCTTTGCCAGCCATTTCTGCCGGGCGGCGATGCGCTCGGGTGTCCATTCGGAGTTTTCTGCAGCGATTCGTTGGGTGATATTAAACTGACTCGCGGCGAAGGTAGCTTGCTTTTCTGCAAAGCCACTGTTGCCAATTTCCCGATTCCGCTCGCGTTCGAGCAAGGTTAGATTCCCGAGACGAAAAATGAAGCGCGCACGTTGATTATTATTGAAAGATGGCCATTCATCAGCGGGATTGATCGGTAGAATATGCTCGATAGAATAGAGATCACTGTCGGTATCATATTCAACGCCGGTGAGATGTTCTTCGATGGCGAAAAGGATATATCTGGTAATCCTGTTGTGATGTGATTCAGATGTCTTAAATTCCACCTCGGCGAAGAGATTCCTGAATTGCTCATCCGGGAGATATTTGACCGATAATGCACTGAGAACTTCGGCATATTTTGTGATAGCGCCTTTTTCGATGGCTACACAAATTTTGTTGTAAATTATCTCCAGGTCATTGGGATTAAAGTGTGCGATGACATTATAGCGGAAAGATAATATGGCACAAGCGCGTAAGATGCGGGTGAAATCAGCGGAGGGTAATCTCCGATGTGCGGCAAACAACAGCGAGTGCGGCTGGGTTACGCGGAACAAATTGAGCATTTTTACATAGTTCTGTTGCTCATCAGTCCACAGATGATCCAGCGGATCGCGTAAAGCCTGGAAGATCTCGGCGTCATCCTGCAAATTCAGTATCAGCTCAAAGGCTTCTTTACGGTTGGTGATGTACTTGCGAATACCTTTGAAAAGCTCACCGTGACGGAGCAGCGGAAATTTACTGTTCCAGTAAGTGCGCAGGAAGTCAGGGAACTTCTCGTTGGCCAACATGTCGACGATATTCTCCCAGCGATTTTCCAGCGCTTCCAGATCTTCTTCCCGGTCGGATTCATTGCTTATCACCGAGAAGAGATAGTTCTTTAAGAGGTCAGTTGAGGACAGCTTCACACCGCGCGAATTGAGGGTCTCGAACACTTTGTAGGCATTCAAATCGTCGGTGACAATTATCTCGGTGAAGAATATGCCATCGGCAATGAAGTCGATAAAGCCCGCCAGCTCCGCGCCGGTATTCTTATCTTTGAAGCGTTCCTGGATTCGCTCTTTGAACCAGTAAAAAGCCTGCCGTAACAGTTTCTCGGAAGAATTCAACCCACTTTTCGGGATATTTCCCTGTGGTACCAGGTGTTGCTGGTAAAATTTATCATTATTTCGGTTTAATTCCAACTTGGAATTTGTCACTAGCGACACCGGATCCAGGTAGCCGATGTAGGTATTGCGTAATTGATCGGAACGACGAGAATTCGGTTCGCTATCGATGCCCTGGTCGATCAAATCCTGCAAACTCGCCAGTACGGCTAATATCAAAATGCTAAAAGTCGCCAGCCGCTGCTGCCCATCAATAATGCTGAATCGTTTGTTATTGGCCGTTTGCAACACCAGGTAGCCCATGTAATGGGTGGAGGTTTCGCCGTCATCCAGCATCTCACAGATATCTTGCCAGAGATCATCCCATTCTTCCACCCCCCAGGAGTAATCACGCTGAAAACGCGGTACTGAATATATCAAACCATTGCCGATCAACTGACGAAAGGACTTATTGGAAGTATTAAAATTCATTCCCGGCATTTTTGCCACCCCTGTTACCTTCATTATACCGCAAATCAACTGGTATGGTAATTGTCCCCCTCAATACCCCAGCAACACCCGTATATAGTGTACCCGGCCATCATCTACCCGCGTCAGGCGGCCGCCGGGGAGGGGTTCTTCGTCCAGGGTTATCTGCTTGGTACCGCAGTTCACGTTGAAGGGGTTGTCTATCTGGATGATATAGCGGGTGCTGAAGTACTGGTAAGTGATGGTGCATTCCGGCCACTCGGCGGGGATACAGGGGCTCAGCACCATATCGCCACCCTCCATCCGCAGGCCCAGTAGTGACTCTACGGTGACGCGATACATCCATGCTGCAGAGCCGGTGTACCAGGTCCAGCCGCCGCGTCCCACATGGGGGGCAACGCCGTAGATATCCGCTGCTATAGCGTAGGGTTCCACCTTATATTTTTCGGCATCCTCCGCACTGGCCGAGTGGTGGATCGGGTTCAACCATTTCAGTAACCGGGCGGCCTGCGTGCCATTGCCGCTGCGCGCGGCGGCCAGTGCCACCCAGACGGCGGCGTGGGTATACTGGCCACCATTCTCGCGCACCCCCACCGGGTAGCCCTTGATGTAGCCCGGCTCCAGCGCAGAGTGGTCGAAGGGCGGAGTGAGCAAGAGGATCAGCTTTTCGGCGGGACGCAGCAGATGGCTGGCCAGCGATTTCATCGCTTCAGCCGCTCGCTCGGGCTGGGCAACGCCGGAGATCACCGCCCACGACTGTGCGATTGAGTCGATACGGCACTCCTCATTTTGCGCTGATCCCAGCGCTACGCCTTCATCGGTATAGGCACGGCGATACCACGCGCCATCCCAGCCGGACTTTTCAATCGCCGCCGCGATGGTGGTGGCGGAGAGGCGATAATGATCAGCTTTCATCGGGTCGCCGTGATGCTCGCAGATTACTGCGAAACGTTGCAGCGCCGCGCAGAGGAACCACCCCAGCCAGATGCTCTCACCTTTGCCATCGTTGCCCACCAGGTTCATGCCGTCGTTCCAGTCCCCGGAGCCGATGAGGGGCAGACCGTGCTCCCCGAGGTGGTCTATCCCCCGGTCGAGCGCACGCAGGCAGTGCTGGTAGAGCGATTCCTCCACTGGGGAAACCCCCGGCACGTTATAGCGATCCTCTTCCTGTGGTTCCAGTACCCGGTCATTCAGATAGTGGATATTGCTGTCGAGTATGCCGGTATCGGCGGTAGCCGTGACATAGTCTGCAGTGACGTAGGGTAGCCACAGGTAGTCGTCCGAACAGCGGGTACGCACACCCGCGCCAATGGGAGGATGCCACCAGTGTTGCGCGTCGCCTTCGAGGAATTGCCGACTGGCCGCGCGTAGTATTTGTTCACGTGTCAGTCCTGGATCGGTGTAGACTAGCGACATCACATCCTGCAGCTGGTCGCGGAAGCCGTAGGCACCACCGGACTGGTAGAAGCCAGAACGCGCCCACATGCGGCTGCTCATCGTTTGGTAGAGTAGCCAGCGATTGATGAGGATATCCAGGGCAAAGTCCGGTGTTTTGATCTGCACGGTGTTTAATTTGTCATTCCAGTACTGTTTGACACGGGCGAGTGCGTCCACCACCGCGCCTGGTACGCGGAAGCGCAGCGCCAGTTCGCGTGCCGCGGCCAGATTATCCGCTTCGCCGATAACGATGATAATCTCTTTCTCTTCATCAGGATTCAGGGCAAATTTCACCTGCGCCGCCGCACACGGGTCATAGCCTGCTCCGACACGCCCGGTCAGCTCCAACCGCGTGAGGGCGGAAGGCGCACGCAGATGCCCATTGCGCCCGATGAACTCGGTGCGGTCACCGGTGAAGGTGCGCGTGGGCACCCCTAGGATGTCCATGAAGGCTACGCGCGAGGAGAACGCCTCATTTTGGTAGTAGTTCCGCGCCGTCTGGATACCGGTTTCGTTATCGACATCGGTGACCACAAATGGGCGTGTGAACTGGCGGTCAGTGCCCAGCACCCACTCCACGTACCCGGTGACCGATAGATTCCGCCTGCGCCCGGAATCATTGCGCAGTTGCAGCCGATAGATCTTCGCCTTGCAGTCCGTGGGGACAAAGACCGTTAGCTGCTGGCGGCAACCGTGACTGTGATGCTCAAAGCTGGTGTATCCCTGCCCATGCCGAATCTGGTAGGGTTGAGCCTCCCGGATCGGGGCCGGAGTAGGTGTCCAAAGGGTGCCGGTTTCCTCATCGCGGAGATAGATGATCTCCCCGGGGGTATCGCAGACCGGATCGTTGGACCAGGGGGTGAGGCGGTGCTCGTGGCAATTGTCTGCCCAGGTGTATCCAGCACCGGACTCGGAGATGATGCAGCCGAAATCTGGATTAGCCAGCACATTCACCCACGGTGCCGGCGTTACTTGGTCACCGCTCAGGTTGATGACATATTCGTGGCCATTTCCGGTGAAGCCTCCCAGGCCATTCTCGAATAATAACTGTTCTGTGGGGAATGCTGTCTCCGAATATTGCCGGTCGAAGCGCCACTGGCGGAATCTCTTGGGCAGCGGAGTGTCCAGCAATTTCGATTCCAGTTGCGCCTTTATCGTGCCCGCGCTGCCCTTCAGGATAACGCGTGCTGCGACTGTCAATATCAGGTAATCGTCCGCACTGATAACGTCGCGCTGTATCATGAAGACGCCACCGGCACGGTTCTCCATGTCGCGGTCCGGGCTGTCGCTCAATATCGTCCGCAGGCGGTCGCGCAGTGGCTGCAGGTAACTGCCGCGTTGCTCATTCATAATAACCAAGTCACTGGTCAATCCCTTGAAGCGCAGATAGGCGTGAATTTGCAGTACCTCACGCACAATATCAGTCTCTTCTTCACGGTTGATACTCACCAGCAACACGGGGAGGTCACCGGATATCCCCATGGCCCATAATCCGGCCTGGCCGCGCTTATTATTATTGATACTTTCCGCCTGTGCCCGGCGTTGGGTATTCGGGTAAAGTAACCGGCAGGCGATACGCTGGGTCAGGTGCGCTTTCTCGGCACTCATCTGCAGGAAACGCAGTTCTACCTGGCTATGTGTCCAGGCGCGTACAAAGGCGCGGTCGGCGTACTTCGCTTCTTGATAATGCTCAATCAGCTGCAATGCTTCTGCACGATCGGGGGCGATACCGGTAGTGAAATATGCGCGGATCGTCTGCCCGGGATTGATGCGGACACGGCGACGCAATGACAGCACCGGGTCCAGCACTGATCCCTGGCTGTTGCCCAGCCGATGATGCTGATCCAGCGCCTCGGGATTAGAGACATCCCGCCCACGCCCGATGAATTTGTTGCGGTCAGTCTCATAGCGAACATGGCCGTAGGATTTCCCTTCATAGGCCAGCACATGGAACATTATCGGGCTTTTCTCCGCTGGTGTGCGCGGGCGTCGGCTGCAGATCAGGGCATTATGTGATGCGATAAACTCGGTGCTCAGGAAGAGCTTGCTGAATGCCGGATGCGCGAGATCTGCCGGCAACGGTGCCAGCGCTACCTCGGTATAGCTGGTCAGGTCAAGTCGATGCGGCTTGCGCCCATTATTTGTGATGGATATGCGCCGCACCTCGGCATTGTGGTCGGGAGTAACTGTGACATCCATCTGTGTGATAAAATCCCCGTCGCGGCGGTGATATTCCACGTGGTCACTGGCAAATGACGCCAGGTAATCTTCGGCCTGTTGCACGGGCCGGGTCTTATTCTCCGCCAGCGGGTGACTGGTGGTAGACCAGAGTTGGTCATTTTCAATGTCACGAATATAGCAGTAGCTCCCCCATATATCGCTGGTAGGATCGGAACGCCATCGGCTGACGGCGATACCGTCACAGCTGCTATAGCCACCGCCAGATGCAGTGAGGAGTACCGAGTAGTGCCCGTTGGAGAGCAATTGCCCCTCCGGTTCCACTGTATCCGGGGTGGTGAATTGCCGTACCACCGGCACCTCGATAGGGGTGACGATACGGCAGGCGACGTCGTCTGCCTGGGCATTTTCTATCAGCGCGGCGTGGCGCGGCAGGCGCTCCTGCAGCAGCAACTCGGTCGCGCGGATCATCGGTTCGCCGTGAAAGCGCTCCTGCATGATGTTACGCTGCAGGATGTTGTCGATAGCGAGGATGGACATCCCCTGGTGATGCGCCATGACGCTGCGCACAATGGCGAATTTCTCACCCCGGGGGACGCGGTCGGAGGTGAAGTCCAATGCCTCGTACAGGCCGTATTTATTCCCCGCTCCCATACTTTTCAGCGTGGCGATATTGCGCATGGCTCCGGCGGGGTCTACCGCCAGTGCCAGCACCGTGGCGTAGGGTGCCACCACGCGGTCTGCGGCCAGGCCACGCTTCAGCCCCAGCCCGGGGGTACCGAAGGCCAGATACTGGTAGTTGAACTGCAGGTCACGTGCGTTAAAGCCGGATTCCGATACCCCCCAGGGGAGACCTACCTGCGCCCCGTATTCTTGCTGCCGCCTTACTACTGCGGTATAGGTCTCATCGAGTAGTGTGCCGGGGTAATTTCGCATCACCAGCAACGGCATCAGGTACTCAAACATCGTCCCGCTCCAGGAGAGCAGCGAACGCATATCCCCGCTTTGTGTCAGCTGTCGCCCCATGCGGAACCAGTGCTTCTCCGCCACGTCTCCCTTGGCTATGGCGATAAAACTTCCCAGACGTGCCTCGGAGGCGAGCAGGTCATAATAGGAATCGTCTAATTTGGCAATTTCCACCTGAAAACCGATATGGAATAGCTGGCGTTTTTCATCGAAGAGCAGCTTGAAATCCATCTCCATCACACACTTCATCAGCCGGTTCATCAGTTGTTGGCATTCCTCGCGTCGCTCTTGTAACTGTTGTGCTTGATCAGCAGACCCGGGAGACAACTCCAGCGCCAGTGCCAGCGTGCTGTCCGGCAACTGCAGGAACTCCTCTATTCCCTGCTTCAACACGATGAAGCAGCCCGCTAGATTCCCACTATCAACGGTGGAGACATAGCGTGGGGAGAGCAGCTCCTTCGTCTGGGTGTTGTACCAGTTGTACCAGTGGCCATAGTAGCGCGGCAGCCCCTCCAGCGTCTCCAGGGTGTTGCTCACTCGGTTGAGGAAATCTGACAGAGTGATGAATTTCAGGTCGTAGGCAGCTAATGCCGAGAGCAGATACATCCCCACATTCGTCGGCGAGGTGCGGTGTGCCAGGCAATTATCAGTGGCGGAATCAGTGGTAGTCGCCTCGGTCTGCTCCTGATAGTTATCGGGAGGGAGGAAGTGGTCGCCGAGAGTGACATTATCCTCGAAATACCCCCAGGTGCTGCGTGCCAGCTTCAGCAGCTCCTGTTTATCAGCCTCGGTAAGGGGCAGCGGTCTGGTGGTGTTCTTCTGGCTTACCAGCCATGCAGCATAAGGTGAGCAAAGCCAGAGGGTAAGCAGCGGGGACAGGTAGAGAAGCGTCATCGGTACGGTGAAGATGATAGCTGCGCAAGCCGCAACAGCCAGTGCCAGCGCGGGCCACATAGTGCGGAAATAGCCCCCCATATCCACGCGCATCCTTCTCTCGGCATCCGCCGCTGTCTCCCAGTCCAGTAGCCGGCAATGGGTGAAGAACAAGCGCCAGAGTGTGCGCACGATGGCATCGACCATCAGATACGCCTGGTGCGGGATAAGGATAATAGAGAGCAACATCTGGTGGAACATGATGCGCAGGTGCGGAAAGAGCCAGCGAAATGCCCCGGTAGCCAGCAACCCCCAGTTAGTACGCAGATCATCGGTAACGTATAAGATGATAGGGGTGGCCAGCACCAGCAGTGAGAAGCACAACCAGCGCCCGTAGCCACCCGGCAGGATAGTCATACCGGCTACCAGCAGGACGAATACCGCGGGGGGAACCAGACTGCGGCGCATATTGTCGAGGATCTTCCAGCGCGAGATGAGCGTGAGCGGGTTGCGCACCCGCTGCCCAGCTGCGTTGTAGGGCATGCGGAAGAGCCAGGGGATAAGCTGCCAGTCGCCGCGTATCCAGCGGTGCATCCGCGCCGCCGCCGCCAGGTAATGCGCCGGGAAGCTGTCGACCATCTCGATATCGGTCACCATACCGGCACGGATGTGCGAACCTTCCAGCAGATCGTGGCTGAGCACCGAATTCTCCGGGAAGGTGCCATCGAGCACGGTCATGAAGGTATCCAGATCGTAGATACCCTTGCCCATGTAGATACCCTCGCCGAAGAGATCCTGGTAGATATCGGATACAGCGGTGGGGTAGGGGTCGATGCCCGTCTGCCCGGCGAAGATGGAGGCGAAAAGCGAGCGGCGTGCGCTGGTGATGGCTATAGATACACGCGGCTGCAGCACCCCGTAGCCTTCGATTACCCGTGAACCTTCCGCGTTGAGGATCGCCTGGTTCAGCGGGTGCGCCAGCGTCCCCACCAGCCGTTTGGCGGCATCGCGCGGTAGTTGCGTATCCTCATCCAGCGTGATGATGAAGCGCGTCTGCTGCAGCACGGACAGGTCACCATCCAGCGTGACGAAACTGGTGTCGCTGGCCCCGCGCAGCAGGCGATTGAACTCCTCCAGCTTACCACGTTTACGCTCCCAGCCCATCCACTTGCGCTCCACGGTATTCCACTGTCGTTGGCGATAGAACAGATAGAAGATGGTTTCACTTGACGGGTATTTATCATTCAACGCCTGGATAGCGTCCTGCGCATAGGTCAGCAGCTTATCTTCATTGGGCATTATCTGCTCTTGCGCATCGGGAAAGTCGCAGAGGATGGCGAAGTGCAGGCAATCCTCCTGGTTGGCCAGATAGTAGACCTCCATCTGCTCCACCAGTTGCTGGGTGCGCAGGTTCTTCGAGAGCATGGTATGGATCACCGCAACCGTGCGAAATTCTGGCGTCAGCCCCTCCTTAAGCTCCAGTTTGGGCAGCAGCTTCGGGGGAAAGAGCTTCATCACTGCCCAACTAATGATGTGCATAGCCAGATCGCTGGCGGGGATGATCAGCAGTAATAGCATCAGCCACCAGATGAAGCCGGATGCTGCCGGGGCAAAGTGCAGCATCGAGTCCACCAGCAGTGCGGTGACGGCGATGATAATCAGCGGGTAGAGCGGCTGAGTATGTGGCAGCAATGCGCGTCCGATACGGCGAAGTTGCTTGCAACGACGGCCACACGCACGCTCATAGAGCGTATCACGCCCCTTGTCCAGCAGGTAATACCCGATATGGCGACGCTTGGCGGGCAACTCCTCAGTCGTGTGCGCAATACTGGCTAGCTCAATGCAGAATTGCGCCACCTCTTCTTCGGTATGCTCGGTGTCCCGCGCTATCCGCTCAATCGCGTGGCGGTAGCTGTCGCGCGTGGGGAAGTCCATCTGCGGATAGATGCCCGCCGGATCCGCACGCAGCGCCTGCTCCAGCCGGCTGACGCTCTCAAAGAAGACCGCCCAGTCATACCCGGCGACGAAGCGCAGGCTGGTGATGCAATTACCCACCGACTCCAGATTCGCTGCCTCATTGGCATGGGTGGTGTGGGTGACATCATCAAATGTCATCCCCTGACGCGCCAGCCGCACCTCCAGCCAGTGCAGTAGTGGCGTCGTTGCCGCCCCCTGGTCAAAGAATCGCTGCAGCAACTGCACCGCCAGCACGGCATCGAGGATCTCGGGCAGGTTATCCTGCTTTCGCAACATCTGCTCCAGCTTGCTGGGGTCTTTGCGCGCCAGCGCGAAAACTTTGTCTACCCACTTGTCCGCCACCGTGCGCCGTTGCTGCGCGTCGACAATCTGCCGTGTCAGCCGCTGCAGATTCTGCACCAGCGTGATCTGCAGCATTATCGGCAATGCCCACAGCTCGCCGCTGGTCAGCGTGGTGTCGGTCTGGTATCCGCGTACAAAGGTAGCGATGCGCTCCTCGTCCAGTTTGCTATTCGAGTGCGAGATCACCTCCACCGCCATGCCATAGACGCGTGGGAAGGAGCGAAAGGGCTGCTCGGTGAGCCTGGGCAATTCATTATAGTAGCTGGAGGGCAAGTTGCGGCGGATCTCGCGCACCTGCGCATTGATGATATGGGCGTTATCGAGCAGCCACTCCACCGAGCGCGTGAGTGGCACATTGCAACGCACCCAGCTCACAATAGTGCGTTGCGAGGCGTTCAACGCACGATAATCCGTCTCCAGACTCCGCAGCAACGAGCGCGAACGCTGCAGGCGTGTCGATACTACCTGCAGCCGTGCTAACTCGCGTGCGTACTCCTCCAGCAGGGTAATATCGATATAGTTGGCGCGCATCGGCTCAGGTATTTTATTAGTGCTGATATTATCTGGTAAAAGTGAAAATAATGCTGACATTTTTAATAGTAACCTATCTGACAGCTCACCCGAGAAAGCATATTCCCGATCCAAGTATCTGCTAAATGCATGTTAGCACCATTTCCCACACCGCAACGTTGTGATAGTCGCACATTTAGTTTGTCAGTCAACAATGATGGAGTATGGGAATGACAAAACGAGAGTTAAGAGGTTATTTCACCCCACCCCCTGAAGGAGGTGGCTAACAGGCGGCAAGCACGCTGAAGCACGCTGTTATTCGGTCAGAAAAGTCCGCGAAGGCGGACGACTGGCATTTTAATGCCCTGCAGCCGGGATTTTCAATCCCAGCGGAAAGAGGGTTTGAAATCCTAACCCACCCCCTGAAGGAGGTGGCTAACAGGCGGCAAGCACGCTGAAGCGCGCTGTCATTCGGTCAGAAAAGTCCGCGAAGGCGGACGACTGGCATTTTAATGCCCTGCAGCCGGGATTTCAATCCCAGCGGAAAGGGTTTGAAACCACCTCTTGCTTATTGCTCCCTTGACGCACCGCCGATTGCCCACTATGCTTACCAAAGATTATTCCCGGAGGTACTGCTATGTCTGATTCCCCTATGCACTGTGCTGCGCTGTCTGCGCTGGTGGCTCCGCCGATTGCTGAGATCGAGCGGGTGGAGGCGTTTATCGCCGGGGGCGGTGGTAGTGTGCGCCGGGAGGCGGTGCGGCTGGAGGCGGTTAGCGTGGCGGTGGCGCCGGGCGGGGTGCGGCTGGAATGTGCGGCGCTGGCGTACCACGGCCAGGCCGACTATATCGAGGACTGTCCGCGCGTAGTATTCCTGGAGGTGGTGCCCTCCGCTATCGCGCTGCCGATATCGTGGCGAGGCTGGGAGCGGCTGGAGGCGGAGATCACCAACGGGCCGGTGGCCATGGAGATAGAGCTTACCGTCTTTGGCTCGCGCAGCCGGCTGCTGGAACGCCGGGCGTTCGCGCCGGGGGAGACGGCGACGCTGGCCGTTGCGCTGGCGGATATCGGCCTCATCCAGGGCAATATGGCTACCTATGAGCCGCAGTCAATCCGCCTGGCCTTCTTCCTGCCGGAGGGTGGACCGGCTGGTAGCTGCGATCTCACGCGGCTGGCGCTGGCGGGGCAGCATGTGCACGGGGCGGTGATAGACCGCTGGGGCCAGCGTATCCACACCGACTGGCCGGGGAAGATACGCAGTGATGCCGATCTGATCACCGTGCGTGACGCCGAGACAGAGCTGCTGCAGCGCACCCAGCCACCGGCAGAGCGCGGGCGCTATGGCGGCTGGACGGGCGGGGTGCGCTTTGCCGCCAGCGGATTCTTCCACGTGGAACAGGATGCCGCCGGGCGCTGGTGGTACGTTGACCCCGAGGGGCTGCCCTTCTGGTCTACCGGGCCTACTGGTATCCGTCTGGGCGACGCCACTATCACGCAGGGGCGCGAGGAGCTGTTTGCGGAGCTTCCGCCGCAGGGGGGATTGGATGTCCCGGCGCTCTCCGATGGTAAAGTCAGCTACTACGCGCAGAATGTGCTGCGCAAATACGGCTCGCAGCAGGCGTGGTTGGCACGGCAGCGCGAGCGCATGCACGCCTGGGGCAGTAATACGTTAGCCAACTGGTGCGATCCGCGCGTTGCCGCAGGCGGCGGTATCGCTTACGTGCGCACGCTCTCCTCGCGCACTACTAACCCGCTGGCCCGCCCCCATTTGCTCCCTGATATTGGCACTCCCGGCTGGGAGGAGGCACTGCGTGCGCAGATCGCCACCGAAGTCGCCCCGGACGACCCCTGGCTGATCGGCTACTTCGTCGACAATGAGTTACCTTGGAATAAACTCGCCCCCGATGAAGCGGCGCGCTATGCGGAGAAATACTTCTCCACTATCCGCCGCGTACTGAAGGAGGCGGATCCCAATCACCTTTACCTCGGATGTCGTTTTGTGCGCAATATGCCCGCGCGGATCATTCCGGAGATCGCCGGGCGCTACGTGGATGTGCTCTCGGTCAACGCCTACTCTATCATCCCGCTGCGCGAGCAGTTCGATGAATGGTACGCCGCCGCCGGCAAGCCTATCCAGATCGGCGAGCACCAGTTCGCCCTGCGCGACCCCCGTGGCCCTATCACCCCGTGGATGGCGCTGACCGCCACCGAGCGCCAGCGTGCCGTATGCGCCTATTCCCAGGCCGCGGCGCAGCTGCCCTACTGTATCGGTACGCACTGGTTCCAGTTCGAGGACCAGCCCGTCACCGGCCGCCCCAGCAACGGAGAGAACATGCTCATCGGCGTAGTAGACATCACCGACACCCCCTACCCGCACATGGTAGCAGCGTTCCGCGAGATCAGCGCGCAATGCTATGCGTGGCACGGGGAGGGGTAATTTCAATTATCTGATTCACCTGATACGGCCAAAACCCTAAGCAGCTCCTCCCGCGTATTCACCGCTGGATCATCCAGTACCAGCTCCTGCAGGGTGGCCAGTAGCTGGCCGATGCGGGGGCCGGGGGGGAGGTTTTTGGCGCGCATTATCTCCTCGCCGGTGATGGCAAGTTTCAATGATTCGGGGGGGGTGGCGGTGCAGATATCTTTCAGGCGTTGGTGCAGCGCGGCGGTTTCGGCGGCGCAGTCGGCCTGGGTGCGCGTGCCTTTGCCGGATTGGTCGGCGTGGCGGAAGGTGATGAGCTGCGCCACCACTTCACGGCCCAGTTTATTGATCAGGCGGCGCCAGGCGGCATCTTTCCAGTCGCTGGTGAAGTCGATGCGGTGGTTGGCGCCGCCTGATCAATAAACTGG
>JBBQQW010000002.1:0-38340 GCA_038215455.1 Armatimonadota bacterium | reverse complement strand
GGTTTACGAACGCTTCTCTATTAGCCCGCTCTCATGGGCCCATTCGACAGGCTCATGACCTTCGGGGGACGCCCATGGCACAGACCTATTCGGATGAATTCCCCTTTTCGTGCTTTTCGTGGTTATAAGAAAAGTTGTTCTCTTCCCCCCTAAGCGGTAAACTGTGAGTATTGTGATATAGATATGGGAGGAATATAGCTATGCAGGGTGAAAAACCGATATTGCAGGTGGCGTTGGATTTCGTCGACCTTGACCGCGCGTTGGTGATGGCGGGGGAAGCTGTCGCTGGCGGGGCGGACTGGTTGGAGGCGGGGACGCCGTTGATCAAGAGCGTGGGGTTGGAGGCCGTGCGGCAACTGAAGTCGCTGTATCCGGGCCACACCATCGTCGCTGATATGAAGATTATGGACGCCGGGCGCATTGAAGTGGAATATGCCGCCAAAGCCGGCGCGGGCGTGGTGAGTGTGCTCGCCGCCGCCAGCGACGCCACCATCGCCGAGTGCGTGGAGGCGGGCAAGCATTACGGCGTGAAGATCGTGGGCGACCTGATCAACATCGCCGATCCAGTTTCACGCGCGCGTCGGCTGGAGGAGCTGGGGGTGGACTACATCGGCGTCCACACCCCTATTGATGTGCAGATGCTGGGCATCTTCCCCTTTGAGACGCTGCGCGCCATCGCCGCCGCCGTCAATACGCCGCTGTGCGTGGCCGGGGGCATCACCAGCGAAACCGCCGCCGACGCGGTGGCATCCGGCGGGCATGTGGCCGTGGTGGGTGGGTCTATCACCAAGTCCGTTGACGCCCAGGCCGCCACCCGCGCCATCCGCCAGGCGCTGGACACCGGGGTAGCGATAGAATCGAAAGAGTTCCGCCGCGCCACTGCGGACAGCATCCGTGACATCCTGGCACAGGTCTCCGCCGCCAATATCAGCGACGCCATGCACCGTGGCGGTGTGGCCCCCGGCCTGAAGCCGCTGCGCCCCGGTATGCGCTGCTTCGGCCCGGCGGTCACCGTGCGCACGGCACCGGGCGACTGGGCCAAGCCGGTGGAGGCCATCGACCTCGCCGGTGAAGGCGAGGTGCTGGTGATCGACGTCGGCGGAGTAGGCCCGGCGGTGTGGGGCGAGCTGGCCACCACCTCGGCGAAGAACCGCAAGCTGGCCGGCGTCATCATCGACGGTGCCATGCGCGACACCATGGACCTCCCCAAGCTGGGAGTTCAGCTCTTCTGCAAGCTCACCTGCCCCAACGCTGGCGAGGCGAAAGGCTACGGCGAGATCAATTGCACCGTGCACATCAGCGGCGTGCCAGTAAACCCCGGCGACTGGATCCTGGCCGATGACGACGGCATAGTAGTAATGCCCAAAGCCCAAGCAGTAGAAATAGCCAACCGCGCCATGAACGTGCTGGAATCCGAAAACCGCCTCCGCGCCGAAATAGAGCGCGGCAGCACGCTAGCGCAGGTGGCTTCGTTGTTGAAGTGGGAGAAGAAGTAGGGGTTCTTGCCGGGATTGAAATCCGATCAATCAGCGCCCTTCAGGGGGTGGGTTCACAAGTTGTTCAGAATATTGCTATGAATGGACTATATTGTTATACTGGTTGCATGTCCGTTATAACCGATTATTTGAAAGAACTGGAAGGGGCGCTGCAGCAGGGCGATGCTACCGAACATACCCACCGCCCGGCGTTGAAGGCGTTGTTGGAGCTGCTGGATTCCACTATCAATGCCACCAATGAACCGAAACGGCAGGCGTGCGGAGCGCCGGACTTTATCATCATGCAGGGGCAGGTGCCCGTGGGGTTCGTCGAGGCCAAGGATATCGGCGTGGGGCTGGATGCGGTGGAGCGCGGCGAGCAGCTGGGGCGTTATCTGCCGGCGCTGGGCAACCTTATCCTCACCGATTATCTGGAGTTCCGCTGGTATGTGAATGGCGCGCGCGTGGCCGTTGCCCGGCTGGCCACTGTGGGGCTGCATGGCAAATTGCAGCCGGTGGCGGGCGGCGCGGATGAAGTCACCACACTACTGCAGAACTTCCTGCGTGCGGATACCCCCACCGTGGCCGACGCGCGCGAGCTGGCCGGGCGCATGGCGCAACTGGCGCACCTATTGCGCGAGGCGGTGGAGAAGTGGCTGGGGGTGGAACACGCGGACGGGAAACTGCACGGGTTAATGGCCGGTTTCAAGGAATCGCTGCTGCATGACCTCACCGACGCGCAGTTCGCCGACATGTACGCGCAGACCATCAGCTACGGCCTCTTCGCTGCGCGGATCAACTTCAACGGGCCGGGGAAATTCACCCGCGAGGGCGCCTCGTACCAATTGCCCAAAACCAATCCCTTTCTGCGTTCGCTCTTCGGAATGCTCGCCGGGCCGGATCTCAGCGATGAGCCGTATGTGTGGATTGTCGATAACCTCGCGCTGCTCCTCGATCGCTCGGATATCGCCGCCTGCATGGAGGGTTTCGGGCGCGGCACCGCCCAGACAGATCCGGTGCTGCATTTCTACGAGACCTTCCTCGCTGCCTATGATCCCAAAATGCGCGAGCTGCGCGGCGTCTACTACACGCCCGAGCCGGTGGTCTCCTACATCGTGCGTAGCGTGGATCAACTGCTGAAGTCCGATTTCGGGCTGCCACAGGGGCTGGCGGATAGCAGCTCCACGCAGGTAGACGGTGTGGACGTCCATCGCGTGCTCATCCTCGACCCCGCCACCGGCACCGGCACCTTCCTGCGCCGCGTCATCGAGCAAATTCACAGCACCTTCACCGGCAACAAGGGGATGTGGAATGACTACGTGGGCCGCCACCTGCTACCGCGCATCTTCGGCTTCGAGTTGCTGATGGCCCCCTACGCTATCGCGCATCTGAAGCTGGCATTAGAACTGCAAGAGACCGGCTATGACATCAACGCCGAGGAGCAACGGCTGAATGTTTTCCTCACCAACACGCTGGAGGAGGCGAAAGACACCGCACAGCAGGCGAGCCTGGCCTACGCGCTGACGCAAGAGGCCAGCAAAGCGAGCAAGGTGAAGGGGCAGGCACCCGTGATGGTGGTGCTGGGCAACCCACCCTACAGCGGGCACAGCGCTAACACCGGCAAATGGATAAAGGATCTGCTGCACGGGCGCGACGGCAGGGGCAAGAGCACCGGCAATTACTTTATGGTAGACGGCCAGCCGCTGGGGGAGCGCAACCCGAAATGGCTGAATGACGACTACGTGAAGTTCATTCGCTTCGCGCAGTGGCGCATCGAGCAGACCGGCTACGGCGTGCTGGCATTCATCAGCAACAACGGCTACCTGGACAACCCCACCTTCCGCGGTATGCGCCAGAGCCTGCTGCAGACCTTCGATGACATCTACATTATCGACCTGCATGGCAACAGCAAAAAGAAAGAGAAGACACCAGAGGGCGGCAAAGATGAGAACGTCTTCGACATCCAGCAAGGCGTAGCCATCGGCATCTTCGTCAAACGACAAGGCAAAAACACCGCCCCCGCCAAGTTGCACAAAGCCGACCTGTGGGGCACCCGCGCCGACAAATATAAGAGTTTGGCGGAGCTGGATGTTACTAATACCGAGTGGACGGAGATAGCGCCGGAAAGCCCGCGGTTTATGTTTGTCACGCAAGACCTGGCTTTATGGAACGAATACGAAAACTTCTGGAAAGTGACCGAGATAATGCCGGTGAATGTACTGGGTTTCCAGACACACCGAGATGATTGGGCGATTGACTTTGAGAAGAAGGTGATACTCGATAGATTCAACAGACTGAAGCGACTGGACTACCTATCCATGAATCAGTATTTGCAAGAATATAATTTGAAGAACAATGGCATCTGGAATATTGAAAAAGCGAAACAAGGGGTAGCGGATATAGAAATCAGCGACTATGTCACCAAAGTCCTGTATCGTCCTTTTGACTACAGATATTGCTTCTATCACCCCAGTGCTGTGGATAGGACAAGAAAAGAAATAGTCGATAATGTAGTGGACAAGAAGAATTTAAGTATTAACCTCGTTCGGCAGACAAAAATGACAAGCTGGCAACATGTTCTAGCTTCATATCTCCCCGTGCCTGCTATTGGGGTTGAAATCAAAGACGGCTCGACCCTTTTTCCGCTCTACCTCTATCCAAATTCCACCACTAAGAAGCAGGTTGTCCTTGATAACGTCATAGCAGAGACAGAAGCGGCGTACACCACCGGTCGTCGTGCTAACCTGACCCCTACCTTCATCAAGGCGCTCACGGCGAAGACGGGGTTGGCTTATGTGCCGGATGGCGTGGGCGATCTGGCCACTACCTGGGGGCCGGAGGACGCATTCCATTATATGTACGCGGTCTTCCATGCACCGGAGTATCGCACGCGCTACGCGGCGTTCCTGAAGATGGACTTCCCGCGTCTGCCGCTCACCGGCGACGTGGCGCTCTTCCGCGAACTCTGTGCATTAGGCGCGCGGCTGGTGGATATTCACCTGCAGCGGGTTCAATTGGAGCCACATACAGGCTTCCCCATCACCGGCAGCGGCATGGTAGAGAAAGTGCGCTATACCGCGCCGGAGGGCGGCGAAGCGGGGCGCGTGTGGATCAACGACACCCAGTACATCACCGGAGTGCCCGCGGATGTCTGGCAGTTCCGCATCGGCGGCTACCAGGTGTGCGAGAAGTGGCTGAAAGACCGTAAAGGGCGCGTGCTGACTTACGATGATATATCACATTATATGCAGGTGGTCGCCGCGCTGGCAGAGACGATAACGCTGATGAGCAAGATCGACGAGGTGATAGCCGCGCACGGGGGCTGGCCGCTGGGGTAAGTTCCCTACTGCCCCCCGCTGCCATACTGTTGCAGCACCCGGGTGGCGGCGCTTTGGATGGCGCGGTTGCGGTCGTGGGCGGCTTGTTTTATCTTCTCCAGCACGATTTCATCGGCGAGGTGGGCGGCGAGGGCGTTGATGGCCGCGACGCGGATGTTATCGGACTTGCGCCGCAAGAAACCAGCTGAAAGCAGGCTGATGAGGCAGCTGCGCGCTTCCACGTCGGGGAATTGTCCCAGCGCTAGTGTCGCTGCGATCTGGATACCTTCCGGTTCTTCTTTATCCAACATGCGCGGTTTCAGCATTTGGATGAGGCGCTCCATGATATCACGCCGCAGGCAGGAGCCGGCGAGGGCGGCCGCCTGAGTACGCACCTCTGCATCATCGTCACTCAACCCCTTCAGCAGGTACGAGCAGGCATCATCGCGCCCGATGCGTATGGCGGCCTGCAACGCCACCGAGCGCACACGTGGATCCACATGGCGGAACAGTGCGGCGACAGCGGGCATCGCTTCGGTAGAACCGACCTCTGTGACGGCCAGCAACAGATTACGATAGACATACCAGGGGTATGGATTGCGCATTTCGCTATTAAGCAAGGGCAATGCGTCCGCGCCGTACTCTTTCATTAATAGCATGACACGCATACGCACTTGCATGACATTGGAGTGAATGAGGGCTTCCATCAATATCGGCCAGGTTCTGTTGCCGGAGGAGGTTACCAGGCGCCGCAACTCATCTATACGATCTGCATCTTGCAGCGCACTATTCACCAGCTCTTGAAATTCATCCGATTTGGCGGTTACATCGAGGATGGCGGCCACTTGCTCCTGGATGCTGACGTCGCTCTCATCTTTGATGCGCGTGCTCACTGATTCCACTATGGTGAGAACCTGATTCCAGTCATGACGCTTCACCAGTGCCTGCAGGCGGGCCATGGCGGCACGCGCTGTCTCGCGCAGCACAGTGATGTCACGCTCCTGCTCCAGCCGCTCCAGCAGCAGATTATTCAGGCATTCATTCACCGGCTCATTAACGATGTCGGGCGATTTCGCGAGCCAACGATTGAGATTTTCCATCACCGAGCGCCGCATTTGCGTATCTGATTCATCCAGCATCGCCGGTAATTGTGACCAGTCATTGGCAGTCATGGAGGCAGGATTAGTCATGGCTACCGCCATGTTCAGCATCTTTTTCGAGGTAGCACCGGTGGCAGCGCTTGCCGGTGCTGCGGCATTACTTTCCATTACCGGAGTTGATTCCTCCGTATCAAATCTACTATCCTGCCATTGATTCGTCGTCGATGGTGATTCCGGAGATTGCATGTTACCCAGTTGTTTCATTGCATCCGTGGCCATTTCATAGGGATTAGCCCTGCCTGCCGGGGCCATGGTCTGGTTAGCCATGTTCATCAGCAATGTACCGGCCAGTTCCGCAGGCACACTGATCGTATTTGCCCCCCCCTGATAATGCTGATTCATCTGTTGCTGGCGTGGTACAAAGCGGATGTGCTGCATCTTCAACGCCTGCAGTGTATGCTGCAAGGTGTCCGTGGCATTCACGTTATCGAATTCGGCGATAGTCAAAAACATAGTTTTCAGTTCATCCGCAGTCACACCACGCATGATGACGAATGTCTGCAGTTGCGCTTCATTCATCCAGTTTAGGTAGTCTTTTAAAGGAACCGCGAGGTCACGCCGGTCCTGGATACGACCTTCCAACGCTATTTGCGCCCCATCGGTGGAGATCGTAAGAGACGGACGCGTAGCGAGTACCTGATCTATCGCGATGATGGCGTCCTCCATTTGTGTACGGACTATCTCGGAATTAGGCGGATAAATCCGATAGGCGACGCCTACCAGACGGATATTCAGGACAGCATCGATCATGGCAGGCAGGTCGGCCTTCTCCAACGGCTGACTACGCGGTAAGGGTGACTCTTCTGCCATCCCGATTCCCTCGGGTTGTTGTGCTTTTAAGGTATTGATGAACGCGCCGAGAGATTTGGCCGGTGGTGCCTGATGTTGCTTTGCGCGCTCATTCTGCCCGGATTCATTAAGGTGGAATGCCAGCTCTGCTTCGGTATGCATCTCTTGCAATACTACGGTTGAATCTTCCAACAGACTCGCTATTTCTGCATGAGTACGTAACACATCTTCCTGCGTGAGTAGCTCGACCAGTTGCGCGGCATACTCTTCGTCGCGGAACTGCACGTGCAGTGGATCGTCGGGGGCAACCGGGAGCAGGAAACCCATCTTGCGGGCATGGTCTACTATCACCAGCGTCTCGCTATTGCTACTCAGCCGCCAGAGTGCAGTGAGGAAACCGATCTGTACCGGGCCAACTAATGCTGCTTGTGCCAGAAACCGGCGCTCGCGCGGAGACAAGGTAGAGAATATCTCCGCCGGGATAGTAGCGGCATCCAGTTGCCACCTGCCGAGGTCATGATTCAGCACGCCGCTCTCCGCCCAGGAGCGGAGCATACTCTCCATATTCAGCAGCCAACCGCCGCAGCGCTCGCGCAGCAGTTTCACCAGTGCGGGTGTCTTCACTCCCGGGAGCACATTGTTTATATATTCACCAATAGTACTCTCGTTGAATGGCTCTGGGATGATAACTTTGGTGGCGCTGGTCACTAGTGGGTTCACTACCACCGGGACGCCATCACCTTCTGTATCCACCCCACCGATTATCAGCAAGCCATGGTCGTCGCGTTGTTGCAACGCTCCCAACACCGTGATAGAATCGATATCGGCGAGGTGCAGACTATTGATGATTATCATGGCCGAATAAGCCTGTACCATCTCCTGCAGCACTGCCTGCATAGTAGTCCGCACCAGCTCTGGATCGTCCGGTGGCAACGGTGCAGCTTCATCCTGGCGCAAGGTGGGGAAAAGGCTCGCCAACCAGGGATTGAGGGTGCAGAGCGGGAAGACACGGGCGCGTAATAATTCCGGGGGATACGAGGGGATCAACGTCAGCAAGATGGCCGCCAACAAACCGCAACGCACCTCACGATCACTGGGGTGGCAGGAGACGTTTGCCAGGGGGATATTGCTGCTACCGAGGAAGTCCCCGACGATACCCAATGTACGCGACTTGACCGACTGCAACGGAGCCAGCAACAGGATGGTCTGCGGCCGTTTCATCGCCTTCAAATTGATAAAGGAGTGGATCTTTTCTACCAGTGGTTCCAGCCCGAAGGTGTGATGTTCTTCCAATGCGGCATTCAATAACGCCAATGATCCGTTTGCTGCACTGTTCACAGGAGCATCCAACGCGGGTTCCCGCACTTCCAGACGCTCTAACTTGGAAACGACATCATATACCTGATCATGCTCGGATACGGGTATTATTGTCACCACCACGCGTGGGTGTATCTCGACTCCACTGGCGATCATGATGCCGGAAGCAAAAAGCGACTGCTGCAGCCGTAACGCCATCTGTTGTGTCTCATCATGATTGCTGCCCGGCATCCAGAGATATATCAGAGCTGACCTTGATTCGCGCACCAGTAGTGTCTGCTCGTGAACCCAGCCCTGTAACATTTGAGCGACCCGGGTGATGAGAATATCGCATTCTTCCTGGCCATACATCTGGTTGATATGTGCCAAATCTGTGAGACGAAGTGAGAGGATATAGCCAGACGAAGAAAACCGGCCCTCTATTAGCTCGTTTACCCATCCCTTCAAGGTGAGTAAGCCAGTTAGAAGGTCATTGCTTGCATGCATATTTCCATTATGATTATGGCTTGAATCTGTCATATATAATGGTCTATTCCCCAGGAGTATCGTTTTTAGCGCCCGTCCTGTTCGCCCAGCCGTGAACGACTGGGCTGGAGGGCTTCGCCGATCGTCCTTCGGACGGGAACGCTTACCCTTACCCGTCCCGCCCGAATGTGCGATTGGCCGTAGGCCTTCCAGCCTGGTCGTTCACGGCCAGGCCCGTAAGGACAGTTTGTCGCTAAAAACGATACTCCTGGTCTATCCTCCATATTCGGTCAGCTTTTCTACTCGTACGTGACTATACTACCAGTATTATATAGTGCCTGTCCTGCCAGATAGCTGGTTATTTCCCTCACATATGAGAGTATTCCATATCTTACCACATCCTTGCGAAAATTTTGCATTTTTCACCAAATATTAATATGGCCCATTACAGACGCTCTAGCCCCGCATATCGAAATCGCGACCGCTTTCTTTGCCGTACAACGTCTGGTCGGCGAAGTCCAGCATGGCGGTCCAGTCTTCCAGCTTGATGGCGTGGCTGCCATCGCGATAGCAGATACCGATATTCTTCTCGGCACCCAGCAGCTGATACGCCTCGCGTGCGGCTTCAAAGGTGCGGCGGGTGGCCCGTGGGCTGGCCCAGATATCTCCGCGCGCCTCGGTGGTCAAAAGCGCACGCGGGGCGATACAGGCCTTCAGCATATGCTGGTCGATGGGCAGCTCATCTTCACGCCCGGCGAACTCCTGCAGCCGCGGGGTGAACCAGTAATCAAATTCGTCAGTGATGCGCGCCAGCTGCTCGCCGCCCTCATCCGGGTCGCGCAATGTGGCCGCCCCGCATAGCCCGCTACAACTGGCGTGGGTGAAGGCGATACGCTCGTCGGTGGCCCCGGCAAGTAATGCAGTTTTGCCCCCGCGGGAGTGGCCGGTGACGCCAATGCGCCCCGGGTCGATCTCTGGACGTGTCAGCAGATAATCCACCACGCGGTGGTATGACCACGCCCACGCGGCCAGCGCACCATAATCCCCCCCGGGGATGGCACTATACAGGCCGTAGTCGCGCGGGCCGGGGTGATCCGGCACCACCTCGGTGCGGTTATACAACGCCAGCGCGTAGCCACGGCGAATGGCGGTGTGGATGAATCCATTGGAAAGGAAGCGCTCGCAATCATCGCCATCAATAATAACCGGGAAAGGGCCCGGCTGGCCCAATGGCAAATAAAGGCGAATATTGAAGCTCAACTCCAGCGGGTGCGTTGTCAGATAGAGGTGTTCTCCGACTAATTCCAGGTTCTCCGGCAACCCGAAAACACACAGCGGACGTGCGGACACCGTCTCCGGCGCGGCGGGGATATGCCCGTACTCATATTGCTGTAGCAGCTCCAGCAATTCCACGCGGCGACTACGCCACTCCGCAGGAGCGGTGATTCCCGTGCTGTCATGCGAAACCATCAATTCAGGAAGAGAAAATATTTTCATTAAAATGCACACTTACACTATCACAAAAGCATATATGGATGAATTATAGCATAATGAACCCGCTATAGCACCAATCTACGCTTCGCGTAACTATTCGGACTCATTAGCCTTGGAACTTGGAACTATTTCCGGCAGGAGGAATCCTGCATATGGCGAAAACTATGCATGGGACGCAGATAAAGGGAAGGAACGGCTATGAAGGGAATAATTATCTACAAATCCAAATATGGTGCCACCCGGCAGTATGCTAAATGGCTGCAGGAGAGCACCGGTTTTGATCTTTTCGAGGCAGGCAAGGAGCCGGAGAACCTTTTCGGCTATGACACGATAATCCTAGGCTGCAGCATCGTGGCAGGATCATTGACCCTGAAGAACTGGATCAACAGCAAATGGCGCTCGATCCAGGATAAAACGATCGCGTTGATGGTAACTAGTTCCGCCGGTGATATGCAGACCTGCGAGAAGGCGGTGACGGGCAGCCTCTTCGCCGACACACTGGATAAAATACACCTCTTCGCCCTGCCCGGCAGATATATCATCGAGAAACTCGACTTCTTTGACGGACTGCTGGTGAAAATGGCCGCCAAATTCATCAAAGACCCCGAAGTGAAAAAGGGGATGGTGACCTCGGTGGACAACGTCCAGCGCGACCATCTGCGTGAGATTGAGAAATTCATCATTATGAGCAAGTTGTAAGGAATGGATGGATGACTGATATAGTATCTATGGCGTTAGCCTTGGTCTACCTAACCCCCCGGCCCCCTTCCCGGCGCGGGAAGGGGGAGAATGATCGTTTTTCCATAGAGAATCATTGAATAGGCACCCCTTCCCTCGCAGGGAAGGGGCTGGGGGTTAGGTAGACCAACGGGCAAAGCGCCCACCAAATCTTTTTTTGAAGGAAATCTTTATGATCAAAGTAGCAATTATCGGCGCGGGGAGCGTCGGCTTTACGCGGGGGATTGTGCGCGATATCTTGTGCGTGCCGGAGTTGCGTGACACGCAGTTCGCCTTCTGCGATATCAACGCGCACAATCTGGAGCTGGTGTATCGGCTGGTGAAGCGCGATATCGACTCCGCTGGCTTCCCCGCCACCATAGTGGCCACCACCGAGAAGCGCGAGGCGATAAGGGATGCCAACTACGTGCTCTCCTTTGTGCGCGTGGGCGGGCTGGAGGCCTTTGCTACCGACGTGAATATCCCGCTGAAGTATGGCGTGGACCAGTGCGTGGGCGATACGCTGGGGCCGGGCGGTATTATGTACGGGCAACGCACTATCCCGGTGCTGCTCGACTTCTGCCAGGATATCCGCGAGCTGGCCGCGCCGGACTGCCTCTTCCTCAATTACTCTAACCCCAACGTCATGAACACCTGGGCGATCAATAAATACGGCGGCGTGCGTGCTATCGGGCTGTGCCACGGCGTGCAGGGCGGGCATCGCATGATTGCCGATGTGCTGGGGCTGGAGAAGAAGGAAGTGGACATCATCTGCGCGGGCATCAACCACCAGACCTGGTACATCAGCGTCAAACATAACGGCGAGGATATGACCGGCAAGCTGCTGGCGGCTTTTGAGGCGAATGAAAAGCTGAGCCGGGAAGAGAAGGTGCGCATCGACATGCTGAAGCGCTTCGGTTACTTCAGCACCGAGTCCAACGGCCACCTGAGCGAGTACGTGCCCTGGTACCGCAAGCGCGCGGAGGATATCCTCAACTGGATTGACCTCTCCAGCTGGATCAACGGCGAGACCGGCGGCTACCTGCGCATCTGCACCGAGGACCGCAACTGGTTCGAGCACGACTTCCCCAACTGGATGCAGGAACCGCCCAAAACCTTCGAGCCGAAAGACCGCGGCGAAGAGCACGCCTCCTATATCATCGAAGGGCTGGAGACGGGCCGCGTCTACCGTGGGCACTTCAACGTGGTCAACCACGGCTGTATCACTAACCTGCCGGAGGATGCCATCGTGGAGGTGCCCGGCTACGTGGACGCCAACGGTATCAATATCCCCCGCGTAGGCGACCTGCCGCTAGGCTGTGCTGCGGTGTGCAACGTGAGTATCAGCGTGCAACGGTTGGCGGTGGAGGCGGCGGTGCATGGCGACGACATGCTGCTGCGCCAGGCGATGATGCTGGACCCCCTTACCGGGGCCGTCTGCAACCCGCCGGAGATATGGCAGCTGGCCGACGAGATGCTGGTGGCCGGGGAGCGATGGCTGCCGCAATACAGCAAAGCCATCACCGCCGCCAAGGTAACCCTCGCCAGCGACAACCTTATCCCCACCCGCGACTACCAGGGTGCCGCCCGGCTGAAGATTGCCAGCATCGACGAACTGGAAGAGAAACGCGGCGAAGTGAACAAACGAACCGCTGCTAGTGAGAAGGCGGGAAAATGAGTCCGTCCCCCGGGGGCGTTGCCGGCGGCGGGGTTATTTCATCAGCTCCGCCAGCCGCAGATATTCTGCGATGCTCAGCGTCTCGCCACGGCGGGTGGGGGAGATTTCGGCGTTTTGCAGCAGTTCTGCTATCGCGGAACGGTCGCCTTCGAGGATACCGCCGCCGGCCAGGGCGTTCGGCAGGGTTTTGCGGCGCAGGTTGAATGCGGCGCGTACCAGGGCGAAGAATTGCGGCTGCAATGCCACCGGCACGGCGGGCTGCGCGCGGATTGTCAGGCATACCACCGCGGAATCCACCTTGGGCGGCGGCAGGAAGTCGGCGCGCGGGACGTCGATGACGCGCGTGACCTCGGTATAGACCTGCGCATAGATGGACAATGACCCGCACGACGGCGAGCCGGGGGTGGCCATGAGCCGGTCGGCCACCTCGCGCTGCACCATGAAGATCATGCGCGCGAAGCGCGGCCCCATCTCCAGCAGGCGGCTGATCACCGGCGTGGTGATGTAGTAGGGCAGGTTGCCCACGGCTGTCCAGCGGGGTGAGCCAGCGAGCATCTTATCCAGATCAATGGTGAGGATATCGCCCTGAATATGCTTGATAGACGGGATTTTGCCCACCGTCTCCTCCAGCACCCACATGGCGCGCTCGTCCAGCTCTACTGCAGTGACAGACGCCCCCGCTTCGCCCAGCGCACGTGATAATGTGCCGATACCCGGCCCGATCTCCAATATGGGCAGGCCCTCGTCCAGGCAGCAAGCAGTGACGATGGCCTCTACTGCCGGGCGGCTGATGAGGAAATGCTGCCCCAGCGATTTGCGCGTGACGAAATGGTGCCGAAAGAGCAGATCGCTGAGAATGGCGGGGTCCGCCAGGTCAAGGTGAGGTAATGTCATTTAGGTGGGGCCTTCTCCGCTTCTGCTGTTAGTGCTGCCACCGGCAGTGGGCCTGGCTCGCCCAGCAGCAGATGCAGCCAGTTCATCTTCACTTGCCAGTGTTTGCCCCCACCGCCTTCGTGACCGGCGATATAGAGCGCGACAGAATGTGCGCCGGGCAGGCGGTTTGCCAGCGCATAGATATTCGTCGGACGGCAGTAGTTATCATTGATCCCCGCACTGATGAGTGTGGGGCAGGTGATACCTGCGGTGAAGTTCGCCGCGTCGAAATAGGCCAGCGTCTTCAGCACGGCATCGCGTTCCTTCGGGTGGTCGCGCAGGTAAGGGACGAAATCGGGGTAGGGCCAGCCCGCCTGATCCTTCCCCTGCTCGATGTAGCAAAAGGAGGGGATATCGGGGGCCACCGCTTGAATCGCCGGATCGAGCGCACCCAGCATCAATGCCATACTGCCCCCCAGCCCGACGCCGGTGATGGCGATACGGCCGGGATCAACCTCGGCGATGGTGCCGTCTTTTAATAATTTGAGCGCCTGCAGATAGTGCAGCATCACCGCACGATAGCCGAATTTGGCCGGATTGCCGGGATCGTTGAAGGCCTTAGTGGCGATTACCTGCAGATCACGTGAGATATTCTGACCGGTAGGCTCGATGGATAAGACAACAAAGCCCAACTCCGCCAGCTTCTCATTCGGGTAGATGCGCCGAACGTGATCACCCGGCAAGATGACCAGCGCCGGATAGCGGCCGGGAAACTTCGGTGTCGCCAGCCAGGCACTGCCGTTATATTCGCCGACATTGATGGTCAGGCGTTCCACCTTCACGGTGGCGGTGGAGCGGTCCGTATCAAGCTCGCGTGTGAGCTTGATATTGGCACCCTGCGCCTCATCGGTGACTTTTTTCCAATACTCGGTGAAGTCTGCCGGTGGTGTCGTAGTGAGTTTGATGTTCGCCACGTCGTAGCCAAAGGTCGTCAGCGCCTGTTTGGGGTTGGCACCATCCAGCGTTACCGCGCAGCTAGCCTGGTAGAAGTCCGCATCCTTCGGGTTTACCGTCCAACTCAATGTAGCCACTTCGTGGGGCGGGCAGGTAAATGGGCGTTTATTTTCGAGTAGCCGCACTCCGGTCGATGATTCGACGCGCAGCAACATCGATGAGGAGATCTGCTGATTGCTGTTATTCTCGAAGCGTACCTTCAACTCCACCGGGGCAAATGACGGTACCAGTTGATTGGGATCGTCCAATGATACTGCTAGCTGGGTGAGCTGATCTACCGTCGGGCGCGGCGGGGCCATCTTGCCCGGGATAAAGAGCAGCGTTTCTTCCTTGCGCACTGTCTTGGAGGGGGCGATATTGCTGCGTTCCCACACCTGACGGCCAATTTTGCGCCCCCAGATATCACTGCCGTTCTGCAGGTCAAGGTATTCGCCGGTAGGCACGATCATACGCACGTTGCCCCAGTTGAAGTCCGCCGGGGCCACCGCCATCGTCGCTGGAGTGGAATTGCGCACATAGGCGATCTGCGGCGAACAGACAGTGATGAATGTCGCCGGCTGGGGCGCGGTATGATTCAGGGCGATGGTGAAGAAGCCACTGCTGAATTCATAGCGTGCGCTATAGGTGCCATCGGTGGCGGTGAGGACATTGCCATTGGCGGTACAGGTAGGCAACGGCAACGGTTTGTCCACAAAGAATGATGCGCCGGCGGAACCAGGGACGCGGTCGTCGAGGAATTCCACTCCGAAGACGCGCAACGAGTGGATATTGCCGTCAATGATATGAGCTTTATAGCTAGGGGTGACGACGAGAAATTCGCCGGTAGCGTCTTTTACCGGGGTGACGACTACCTCCGCTCGGCATGTCAATGTGAACATACCGAAGAAGATCGCTAGCAGCAGATATATAACTGGTCCGCGCAAAGATTTTCTCCCGGATGGGGAATAAACCCATCAAACCTTTTGACACCCGGGATGATGGAAAGTTGTATTTAACCTGCTGGCATATGTTCGGAGCGGGTGAGGATCGCGATATCCTTCGACCACACTTTAATAATCTTCCAGCCATCCAGTTGTTTCGCCAGCGGGCTACTGAGGTAGCTCTCCGGTTTGATGGAGGTGAAAAATTGTCCGGCCGCAGCGGCATCACGCAATGCTTTGCGCACCCGGCGGTAAGCCGGGGTCGCCGTCTCACGCTCGGAAGTGCGCGGGGCGTTTTTCGCCGAAGCTACCTTGGTATTGAAGGTACGATTGATCAGCAACTCAATGACGAAATTACTGAGGTCGCCTTCCGCCTGCGCCACCAGGTCGCCGGAACCAATATTGCGGATCGAAAAAATCAGCCCATCCACCGGCTCATAATTCGAGGCGACTTCACTGCCAGTCACCTGGAATGATTTGTGCAGGTTGGCCACGCGCGCCTTCAAGCGCACATGATCGCCAACTGCCAACGCCGTTACCTTCGGGGTCTTCTCTGTTTTTGAGGTTGCCTTCTCCGCCATTGATATCTCCACACTGTAAAAGTCAAAATCGCAACCATAATATTACCCTTTCGGGGTGGTAAAAGTCAAATTGTGCGTGATAGGCACTTAAAACCACGAAATACACGAAAAGCACGAAAGGGGAGCTTCATCCAAATAGTTCTGCATTATTGGTCTGTGCCATGGGCGTCTCGCCCATGAGAACGGGGTTGCGGTGAATGTGGTCGCAAGATAAACCACCACGAAGTGGTGACGGAATATAGCCCGGGGTGGAGCAGAGCGGAACCCCGGGGTGATGTGCCCTCTTAAAATTTCGAAGCCCGGGATGGTGCGACGGCTTAGCCGTCGCACCATCCGGGGCTTCGTTGTGTTTGCACCTAAAACCCGGGGTTCCGCTCCGCTTCACCCCCGGCTATAAGCCTAAACCCCTCCGGGGTAATAGGATTTACGAACGCTTATCATTAGCCCCGTTCTCATGGGCCCATTCGACAAGCCCATGGCACGGCGGACTACTCCGCATCCGGCTCCTGCAGCGTTAATGCGAAGAGTTTCAGGTCGGGGTCGTTGGGCAGGGATATTCCTTTCACCGTACTATTTTCTCGGCTAAATGCTGTTGGGGGGCGTTGTGAGGGGTTTCACTCGGATGCAATTTATACACCTGCACCTGGTTCCGCCCCTGCTCTTTGGCGTGGTACATCGCCTGGTCGGCCTGGTTGATCAGTGAGTATATGGTGGATGAATCCTGCATCACCGCCACGCCCAGGCTGATGGTGATCGAGCGTAGCTGATCCTCCCAGGTAACTGTGGTGTGCAGCACTGCCTGCCGCAGGCGTTCGGCTATCAACTGTGCCCCGACGGTGTCGGTGTAGGGGAGTAATATGACAAATTCCTCGCCGCCGTAGCGCCCGATGATATCGCTGTCGCGCAATTGCGCCGCACATGTCCGGGCCGTCTGGCGTAGTACTTCGTCCCCCATGGCGTGGCCACAGGTGTCATTGACATCCTTGAAATGATCAATATCCAGCATGATACAGGCGAGTGGATACTGCTGTCGTTGCGCCTGGGCAAATTCGCCGCTGCCAATCTTATAGAAGTGATGGCGGTTATAGATGCCGGTGAGCGAGTCAGTGGTGGCCAGGCGGTAGATATCCTGGAAGAGGCGGGCGTTCTGTATCGCCAATGCTGACTGCGCTGCGAAGGCGGCTAGCCGATCTGCCGAAAGCTGCGGGTAAAAACTTGCCTGTTTGCTCCCCAGTAGCAGGAACCCTTGCACTTCGTCCTGGATAATAATCGGGGCACCCAGCAATGAAAGCATCGGGCACTCCGCGTCCTCGGGTTGCCAGCAGAAGTGCTCCGGCATCTCCTCGATGATGACCGATTGGTGCGTTTCATACATCATTCGCAACGGCACCGCATCCACCAGCGGAATGATCGGCTGTTTGGTCACATCCTGCTCGCTCCCCTCCAGGTTAAGGTGCTGTCGCACGATGCGCACCTGCCCATCCTCCAGCAGCACCAGGAAAGCGCCGTCATAGGGGATAACATGCCCAATAGTATCGAGGATGCTATCCAGCACCTGATTAAGGTCAAGCGAGGAGCCGAGGATGGCGCTGACCTGATTCAGTGATTCGGCGAAATTGCGCTGCTCTCGCTCCGCCACCTCCAATATCTTGCGGGTGGTGACTTCCTGGCTCAATACATCGTTTTGTTTTGCCAGTAACGCGCGCGCCTCTTCCAAATGTACTACCATGGAGTTAAAGGCGGTGGAGAACTCCCCCATGAACGCTACCCGCTGCGCATAGTCCCCCGCTGCGATCATCTGCGTCTGCCAGGTGAGGTGGCGCAGATTCGAACTGCATCCCCTTCAGCGCACCGGCCACAAAGCCGCGCCGGGTGACCTCCGGTGCCAGGTCGCCAGATGCCAGCGCCACCACCACCTGCCGTAATACAAGGATTCCGTCATACAGGTTAGCAATTTCAGGTAGCTGCGCCCACACGGCGGGCAACGGCGCAGGCTGCGCACGGCCATCCAACGCCATCGTCAGTAAAGCGACGATCTCTTCAATTTCAGCCGGATTACCCCTATCCAAATAATGCCCCGATCCTCACGCGATTATATCTGCTGTAAAGCGGCACGTGCGGTCTCCCACGCACCAGCAGTCGACCTCCTTTACATCGTACTCTTTTCCGGTGAAGCACTGCAATAATCCGGCGATGAACCCCTCATCGTAGATGCAGATGACTTCGCCAGTATCCGGCAACCCGGAGCAGTCCAGGTCTTCTGACACAGTTAGCACCAGCGCACCTGTTTCCAGATCCGCTTTTTCAATGCGCAACACCCCGATACCCAGCTCCAGCAACAACTCCTGCAACTTCGCTACAAAGCTGGAGAAATCGGTCACCCCCGGCATCAGGTGCGCGTAGAACTCGCGCCCGGCCAGCTTGCCTGCTGCGTAGAATACTTTGTCCACTGCAGCAGTGCCGTATTCCTGCTCGATAATATCACGGAAGGAAAACTGCATCAGGCGATAGACCTCAATGCGCGTGTTCGCCCCCAGATTTGGCCGCCCCAGGGCAATGTCGCCCAGCAAATCCCAACTGAATTCATACTTACGCTCGTTCGATATAATTCATCTCCTTTGCGAAAATAGTTCCAAGTTCCAAGGCTGGTTTAGCGTGTTCGTACCCGCCAGCCTATCGCCCAGCCGTGAACGGCAGGGCAGTGGGTTCTACCACATCTGATTTTCATCCACAAATAATGAAGCGCACTTCATCACTGATTCCTTCGATAATAGATTTTTCGGACGCTTTGCCGATTGGTTTCACCTAACCCCCAGCCCCTTCCCTGCGAGGGAAGGGGTGCCGATTCAATTGTAGATATTGGATAAGCACCCCTCCGGGGTGAAACATTTCAATACTAATATCCACTACTCCGCATCTGGCTCCTGCAGCGTTAATGCGAAGAGTTTCAGGTCGGGGTCGTTGGGCAGGGATATTCCTTTCACCGTGCGCTTGGAGTCGAGTGGTATTTTATAGGCGAAAATCGACCCGTTGTTGAACCAGTCGTTGCCCACGGCGGTGTGGATATGGCGCGTTTTCCAGATTACTGGTTCGCCGTTAGCCGGGGTGTCAATCCAGTTACTCACCTTCAGCTTCACCGCGACATTGCCGTCCGTGTAGTTGATGATAAACTGGAATTCTTTCGCCGCGATGGCCGTTACCGGGGCGGTACTGGATGCGGCCAGGTGGATAGCGGCGGATTTCACCCCGCCCCAGCTGATATTCTGGCCGCTGGCCTTCACCACGGGCGCACGTACTCCGGTGGGATCAGCAAAACGGAATCCCGGCCCCGTGATATCTACCTTGCCGGTGCGGTATCCCGCCTGATACCCCAGTACCGGACGGGTGGCGTCGGGCAGGAACTCTTCCAGCGGGTAACTATTGCCCTTGCCATCGAAGTTCGCACGCAATGGCGATGCATCCATATCCGCCGCCGCAGTGTAGTTGTCGAAATACGCCGCCAGATTCAAGGGCAGGTAATGCCATTTGCGCACCAGCACGTTATAAATAGGCGAGGCGGAGATGTCTGGCGCTGTCCACAGGCGCGCAGGGATGCCTTTTACAGTGACACCCAGCACGCAGCGGAACTGGCCATAACCAGCCGGTGGTGGGAGGATATTTATTGAGGCCGATAGTTCGTCACCTGGTGAGGTGGCATCGGCGAGGGGGAAGCTGCCGGAGGCACCCGGCACCAGCGTGCCATCCCAAGCCAGCCATTGCCAGCTGATCTGCGTGCTACCCGCCAACCAGGTAGTGTTGCCGCTATTGCGCAGCGTGACCTCACCGGCCAATATCCGATCGGTCTCGACAATGACACCGGGGATCCGCACCTTGAGGAATTCTGCACGATAATCAGCTGCGGAGACCTGCACCAGGATATCAACTAGCGATATGGCCGCGTTGCCCTCGCGCTGCACTTCAGCGTGCAGGGTATACCATCCCGGCAGCTTCGGGGTCTGTGCCAGCAGGATATTCACGTCCATTATGCCACCGGGGGCGATATCTCGCAGCTGCGTGGCCGCCAGCGCACTATCGGGCACGGTGGTGCCGTTGTCGTCGCGCCAGCTCCACGCCAGTCGATCCTGGTTACCCCATTTGCCCCCCCCCAGGTTACGCAGCTGCAGCGCGACCTTCGGTTTGTCCCCCACGGTGACGATTGATGGGCATTCCCAATTGAGCAACTGCACCAGAGGCGCGTTATCTGCGACGGTGAAGGGGATAGTGAAGTCAGCCACCGTCTTGATGAAGGCAGAGAAGATGATGGTAGACATGCGATTCTGTGTGAAGCCGATCTTCAGCTGGTAATCTCCCGGCTTCCAATCTCGGCGGGCTTCATTGTCCCGCGCCGTGATAGATAACTGCAATTGTGTGGGGATCTGCTCCAGCAATGCCACGTTATCTGATGCGGTACCATGTGCTACTTCCAGGCCGTCGCGGAATATCTGGTACTGCACGCCGAACCCCCCAGAGGGGAGCAGGCCACGCATTGAGCCATTCTTTATCAGCACATCGAAGGGAACCGTCATACCCGGGCGGATTACCGCCGGCAGGCTGGTACGCAGCAGCTTGATCTGGCCCGCACAGGCCTGCGACTGCCGGATGAGCGAGTCGCGCGTGATATCCAGGCTGGCGATGCCATACTGGGTGGAGGCGGACACCTCTGTCCCCTGGCGATAGTCATTCCAGCTGCGCAGCAGCACGAACTCCGGTTGCGCTGACGTCAGCTGCATCCAGGCGTTGCGATATATCTCCCCATCCAGACGCGGCTGTGCATCCTTATACGGGCCGCTCATCCCGGGGGCGAGGAGCGCGGCATTCAGCTGCCCCTCTCCCTGCGTGAAAGCGGCAGCTGCATCCCAGGAACAAAGCGTGAGTGTATGCGGATCTACGGCCATACTCCGGTAGCTATTATCCAACAACCAGCCAAAAGGCAGCGTGGCCGCGGAGCGGGAATTTTTCTGTAATGCAGCAAAGAAGCTCTCGTCCCACTGCACATTTTTGCCCGGGGCGGACAGCAGCACCGGCTGATGCGCCGCACCGCTGATATCGCTGCATTGCAACCGATATTGCGGCGGTACCAGCGCGAAGAAATCTTGCAGTACGTTCTGTGCCACCAGCTGCCCGGCGGGTGTCTTCATATCAAGATTATTTGCCGCACCCATATCGAGCACGGGCATTAAGAGCACTGCGTAATTAAGGCCCTTTTTCCGATAAACCTCGTCAAATCCACGCAGCGCTTCCACCAGGGCACACAGGGCGGTGCGGGTGCGGGCACGTTCTGCATTGTTCACCGGCAGTGCCACGGCAAAGGTATCTACCCCCACCGTGCGTGCGCTCGTCAGTTGCTCCATGTGATAAAGCGGCTCCAGCGCGGTAGCACCGGAACAGCGCGGCTCCAGCGGAACATGGGGGAAATTCGGCGTTGGATCCTCCAGGCTGTACCAGGCAGCAAATACCTGCACGCGCGATTTGTTCCGCGTGGTATTGGATACCGATGCAAACGAGAGATTGACGCCCCCGGCCAGCATCCACTCCGGCCCCATCGCGTCACCATCGACATTAGGGTTATCTGGTAAATAGGGGACGTTGAGCAGCTGCGCCTCGGGTTTCTCCACCCCCATCCCCTGAATAAAGCCCAGCTGGCCCCATTTCTCCGGGATAAGCAGGCCGTTGTTCAGCGACAGCGCCGTAGGCCAGATACCCACGGGGAGCGAATTGCCGAAGTCATAAACTGCCATGGCAAAACGGGTGCGCGGCACGGCACTCCGCGGGAGATTTTCCGGCAGACGAGGCAACACCAGATTCCAAGGCAAGCCTAACTCCACGGTATATCCGGTGGCGGGCTTCTCTTTATCACGTGGATCCACAGCTACCTTCACCGCATATTCAAAGGTGGGTTTGCCATCCTTCAACCCGGTGGGGTCATCCAGCCATTCGCCATTTACCACCCGCTGAAAGGCGGCCCCGCCAGCGGCACTGATGACGACGCGCCGACAACTGTCGGTGAGACGTGGTGATCCAGCCGGGGTCAGGTCAAAGTAGACGGCGACGGCATCATCAATCCAGGCCAGGCTGGGATAACCAGTGTGCTTACCGTTGACCCCGACTTTCTCCACTACGAAAGTGAAGTATACGCCTTTATCCGTCCATACCGTGCGGACGCGCACATTCTCAGTATTCGTCGGCAATTTATCAGCCGCAGTTGCCACCAGCAAAGGAAGCAACAGCAGTAATATACTCAGCGAGCGCCACCATCGGATCATCATATATCTCCCCCAATAGCCCGGTCGTCATTGACCGGGCTTGGTTATTACCATAGCTAAAAACCAGACCTGGGGCGCTGCCCTTATGCTTCATCAGCCTTGGTCTGCTCACCCGCGTATTTCATCACCTGCATCCAGCTCGCCGGAGGCGGACTCTTCGGTGAAGGCGACGATCAACTCGGTGGCGCGGGCTTCGTCCTCGGGACTTACCATCAGTTGACTGTGCAACGAATTCTGCATCACACCCTCGAAGGTGTCATCCTCCAGCAGGTGTTCGTATACCTCGATACCGGCTTCCGTCAGCATATCGCGGAAGAGCAGCGCCTGCACTTCAGACGTGGCATCAAAAACTACTACCATATCTACGTTTGTCATATATACCTCCTCCGTTTGTTAAATAATCAGCGGAGAGACCGCCTCATGCATCAGCATAACACGAATATTATACCATTCACCATACATCTATGGTAACAATATACGACAATATTGCCCTACAGGGAAAAACTAAGCCGGATTAGGGTAGAAATCCCCACCACGGCAGGCTTTCAGGTAGTTCATTCCGCGTACCTGGCCCTGCATCTCCAGCTCGCCACGATAGACCGGATCATGCCAGCCCTCGATGTCGATGCTGCCGGTGAACCCGCCCTGGCGCAGGATGCTGATGATGTCCGTCCAGTTGCTATCGCCAAATCCGGGGGTGCGGTGGTAGACGAATGGCACACTGCCGCCGATGCCGTGCTCTTTGATGACGTCCCACATGATGCTGGCGTCTTTGCCATGCACGTGGAAGATCTTCTTCACCCATTTGCGCAGTTGCGGGATAGGATCAATCAGTTTGGTCATCTGGTGGCACGGCTCCCACTCCAGCCCGATGTTTTCCGCCGGTAATGCGTCGAACATCAGCTCCCAGGCATCTGGGTTCTGCGCGATATTCCAGTTGCCCGCTTTCCAATTGCCGCCCATCTCACAGTTCTCGAAAGCCAGCCGCACGCCCTTGTCCGCGGCGCGCTGCGCCAACGGCGTGAAGACTTCCACATAGCGGGGGATGGATTCCGGGATAGGGACGTTCAGCACCCGCCCGGCGAAGCCGCAGACGATGTCGCAGCCGAAGAGATGGGCGTTGTCAATGAGCGTCTCCCAGGCGGCGCGCGCCTCAGCACCCTCTTCGTTATCCAGCAGCGGATTGCCATACACCCCGATACTGCTGATGATCGCCCCACTGTCGCCCAGCTCCTTCCTCACGCCTTCGGCCAGCTGGACGATATCCAGCCCCATCTTCTGCCAGAAGGTCAGCTCGAACGACTCAAAGCCGTAGGGCAGGATCTCACGGATATACTCCGTAGTCTTGGCACTGGCGTTAACCAGGGTGCCAATGCGAATTTTCTCGTTGTTCATGATATTTTCCTTTTCTAAGTTTGATGAGGTCAGGTATTACCTAACCCCCCAGCCCCCTTCCCGGCGCGGGAAGGGGGAGCATGGTCGTTTTTCAATTGTAGATATTGGATAGGCACCCCTTCCCTCGTCGTAGATCATGAGCTTGCCGAATGGCAGGGAAGGGGATATGGGTTAGGTATTCCTTCTTACACTCCCCGCACCAGCACCCTTTTCCCTTTACGGGCGCTTTCCATGGCGGCGAAGACCATGGCGAGGGAGTTGATATTGTCGTGGCATTCCGTCTGCGGTTTGTCGCCGGTGCGCAGGTAGGCGAGCATCTCGCGCAGGGCACCGCGCATGCCGGTGAACTCCAGCGGGCTGTCCGCCACCGTCAGCTCGGCCAGTGGACGCTGAAAGCCTTCGTCCCCGGCGACCAGTTGCCCGTGCGGGTCGGTATCGCGTTCGTAGATGAGCGTGCCACGGTCGCCGATGATGCGCCAGTCGCCATTCCACGAGGTGTGGCAGCCCTCGGCGCACCAGCTGCCGCGGTAGGTGAAGATGGCACCGTTGGACATCTCGAAGATGCACACTGCGGCGACATCCCCAGCGTACCAGGAGCCGCGCGGGTTATACTCATGCGCGTAGACCGCCACCGGATCCAGCCCGGTGAAGAAGCGCGCCATGTCGAAATGATGTATCGCCATATCGAGGATGAGCGGGGAGGGCATGGCGTCGCGGAAACCACCGAAATGCGCCCCCAGGTAGAAGTCGCAGTTGACAGTGTTGATCTCGCCCAGTGCCTTGCTGGCGATGGTGCGGCGCACGCGGTCATGCCGGATATCCCAGCGCCGCGACTGGCTGACCATATAGCGGCGTTCCGCCTGGTCAGCAGCGGCCACCATCCGGCGCGCCTCCGCCATGCTCGCCGCCATCGGCTTCTCGCCAATGACGGGCAATCCGGCTTTCAGCGCCGCCACGGTGACGCCACAATGCGCCTCCGGGATGGTGAGGTCGAGGAGAAAGTCCGCCTGAACCTGACGCAGTGCGGTCTTTAGCGTGCCGAAAACGGGCGCAGTGAGCTGATATTTCTCCAGCTGTGCCCGCGCCGACTCCGGGCGCAGATCCACCACCGCGGCCACCTCTACCCCCTCGGCTATCAACGGGGGGAACCAGGCGTCGGATATCCCACCGGCACCTACTACTATTACACGTTCAGCCATAGAATTATTTCCTTATCGCGTCCATATATCCGGCCCGTCGGGGGTGGCGAAATTGGGCGTACTTTTAATCGTCCCGGTCTCGGGGTCATAGAGCCAGTGCGCTTCATTGCGCGTGTCATTAGCGGCAACAAACGGGTTTTTCGGTATCCCCGAACCATCGATGCCGGTATTGCCGGGCAGGTACGGTCCCTTGTAGGCACCCTTGGGGACGGCTTCGCCATGTGGGCCGGCGGCGGGTTTGTCGGGCAGGTACCAGACCATGTCCACCAGCAATGCCGGGTAAAAGCCCAGATCAGCGCGGTATTTCTTAATTGCGGCACGGATGATCTCCAGTTGGATGACCGTAGACTCCACCTGATTGCGTAAATCCAGGTCATAGACCGGAATTTTTATCTCCGCTTTCGTCTTCGGGTTAGTGAGTGTCAGTGCCGCCGGCGGTGACACGTTCAAAGCGTACTGCATCTCAAAGGCGTCCATGATGCTCTTCGCGGAGACGAAAGGTACCCCTTCTACCACGTTAACGTTGGCGAGCACGCGGATTTTGTAGGTATCGAGCTCGGCTGCGTCGGTACCAGCGGTCAACACAATCGTGTGCCCGGCACCCGCCAGAGTGAAGACGCTGTTGGGAACCGCGGGTATCACCTCGCCCTTCGGCCCAGTGGTGTCCGCGGGGGTGGTGGTGGTGAGCGTGCAGCCCATCCAGTCCGCCAGCCAGGAAAGCGGCACCGCGACGACATCCCCACCCTTGACCGCCATCGGCATCACCTTCATCTGCTCCGCGAAGGTCATCGGTGCCGGACGCGGCGGAGTGATCGTCTGCGCCGTAGCCATTCCGTAAGCAAAGAACAGCAACAGCAGCGCCAACAGCGCATACAAGTTTTTCTTCATATTTAAGCCTCCATTCTAAGGTGCGGTATTAGCGAACCCGCACGGGTGAATTATAACAGAAGATTCGCGTTTGGTGTGCAATAGGGTACATCTTTCCCTGGTTTCGGTTTTAGCTTTGATATGCGACGAAGAACCACCCCGCCCTTCGGGCACCCCTCCACGGAGGGGAATTTATTCATCAAAGCCCAACCCTTTGTTCTCGTAATAATCACCAATGAAACTCAAGCATCTTAATCCTGTTTCACGTGAAACCTAGTCCTTAATTAACGCCTGATATATCTGCTCCAGGTCTTCCGGGGAGTAGTATTCTATCTCCAGCGTCCCTTTGCTGGGGTTTGCCCCCGTTTTGAAGGTTACGCGCATTCCCAGCCGGCATTGCAGCTCATCCTGCAGGAACTCCAGGTTGGCGTCGATTGCCGGGGCTACCTTGCGGCGCGCGGTTTGGCGCGGGGCGGGGTGTACCAGCTCCTCCAGTGCGCGCACCGAGAGGCCCTTCTCCACTACCATCTTATAGAGCGCATTCCGCTTCGTCTCATCCTCCACCGCCAGCAGTGTGCGGGCGTGGCCTTCGCTGATGGCGCAGTCATGCACCCCCTGCTGTATCGCGACGGGCAGCGCCAGCAGGCGTATGGTGTTGGAGACGGTGGTGCGGTTTTTGCCCACCAGCTCCGCCACCTCGGTCTGCGAGAGCTTGAATTCATCCATCAGTTGCCGGTAGGAGTGCGCCGCCTCCATGGCGTTCAGGTCTTCGCGTTGCACGTTCTCCACCAGCGCCAGCGCCAGCATCTCCTCGTCGCTGCACTCGCGCACGATCACCGGCACCTCCGCCAGCCCCACCAGGCGTGAGGCCTGCAGGCGGCGCTCGCCGGCGATCAACTCGAAACCGCCGGGGCGCGAGCGCACGGTGAGTGGCTGCAATATGCCGTGACGGCGGATGGAATCGGCCAGTTCGTTCAACGCCTCGGGGGCGAAGGTACGCCGTGGCTGATAGGGGTTGACGGCGATCTGGATCACCGGGGCCAGCTGTGCGGCACCGGCATCGGCCAGCCCAGCACCGGGGATGAGCGCCCCCAGCCCACTACGTCGTTTGTTTAACATCGCGCCAATACCTCCTGCGTCAGCGCCGTGTAGGCGCGCGCTCCCTTCCCTTTGGGGTCAAATTTGTAGATGGTTTCGCCGTAACTCGGGGCCTCCGCGAAGCGCACCGTGCGGGGTATCTCGGTGCGGAAGACCTGCGTGCCGTACTGTTGTCTTACCGAGCGAATGACATCGGTGAAGAGCTTGGCGCGCAAGTCGACCATGGTGAGTAGTACGCCGAAGATCGACAGGCTCGGGTTTAACCCGCGTTTCACCAGCCGCACCGTGTGTTCGATCTGCGCCAGCCCCTCCAGCGCGAAGAACTCCGCCTGCATGGGGATGATCACCCCGTCGGAGGCCGCCAGGCAGTTGATGGGCAGTAATCCAAGGGAGGGCGGGGTGTCGATGATGATGAAATCATACTCGGTAGTGCCGGCCAGCCCCATTTTCAGCCGCTCCTCGCGCTGCGGTAGCCCGGCCATCTCCACCACCGCTCCGGCCAGATCCAGTGTGGCGGGCAGGATATCGAGGTTGAGCACCACGGTGGCCACGCGCGCCTCCGCCCACGTCGCCTCGCCGAGGAGCACGTCGTAGATGGTGAGCGCCAGCGCCGACTTCGTCACCCCCAGCCCGGTGGTAGCGTTCCCCTGCGGGTCCAGGTCCACGAGCAGCACGCGCTTCCCCACCCCCGCCAGCCCCGCCGCCAGGTTCACTGCCGTGGTAGTCTTGCCAACGCCACCTTTTTGATTAAAAATTGCTAAAGTTTTTGTCATGTGATTCTGTTTCCCCACCACGCCCTAAAGGATGTGGCTATATGATCAAGCACCCTAAAGGGCGCTACATAAATAAATGGTTCAGCGCGTGGTGATCGGGCATCGTTCTCATGGGCGGGACGCCCATGGCACAATCGCCCCTCCATAGCACATTCCGGAGGTATAAAACCTACACTTACCCCCGACTTAGCCCGTACCGGGCATTCTGTGCGATTTAGCCTCGAATTTTCGGGCATAAAAACCGCTTTGCGGGCCGTGGCATCTTTCCAGACATCAAATCCAAACCCAAAGGCCAAATTATCCACGTCCCGCTCTATTGTCCTCAAATAACGGCTTCCTTTTCATCTGTCCGGCATTACGTGGGTAGCCGCCGGGGGTGGGGCGCACCTTCTTCACCACGATCAGCAGCCGTTCGCCGACGCCCGGGAGGTCAATGTGCTTGATGTCGTGGATTCTGCCACCGAGGAAGTTCAACGCCGGAGCGGCATCGCGCACCTCTTCTATGCCGCTGGGGCCTTTCATAGCGACGAGGAAACCGTCCATCTTCAGCAGTGGCAACGCGTACTCCGCCAGTGTTCCCAGGTGCGCCAGCGCGCGCGCGGTGACCACGTGGTATTTGTTGCGCCACTCGCCCCGCCCCAGCTCCTCGGCACGCCCCCACAGCTCGCTGGCGTTCTCCAGCGACAACTCGCGGATCACCTCGGCGAGATACTCGGTCTTCTTTTTGGTGGCGTCATTGATACTGAACTGCAGCTCCGGGTGACGAATCGCCAACGGAAGTCCGGGGAATCCCGCGCCGGAACCGATGTCGATAACGCGCTCCCCCTCCTTCGCACGCCACACCAGCTCCACCGTCAGCGAGTCGAGGATGTGCTTGCGCGCGATCTCGTCGGCACCGATGATGGTGGTGAGATTCATCTCCGCGTTCCACTTCTGCACCAACGCGATTAAATGCTCAAAGTCCGCCACTTGCCCCGGCGTCAGCGGCTTCAGCCCCAGCTCGGCGACCGCGCCAGCTAAAATTTCCTGCCATGTCATAGTGTGTTACCTATTTCCTATCTCTGCTTGGGGCGTGTGCCCCGAGTTACCTAACCCCCGTCCCCTTCCCGGCGCGGAAGGGGGAGCAAGGTCGTTTTTAATTCATTACCATTCAGTCAGCACACCTTCCCTCGCGGGGAAGGGGGCGGGGGTTAGGTGTTTCACGTGAAACATCTTTTACTTCGTGTGCGCGTAGCCACACCAGCAGTATCGAGATATCCGCCGGAGTGACGCCGCTGATGCGTGCCGCTTGCCCAACCGTCAATGGTTGCACGCGTGCCAGCTTCTCTGCTCCTTCGCGTGAGAGGGCGCGGATGCTGCGGTAGTCGATCTCTGGCGACAGGGTGCGGAACTCCAGTCGTAGCTGTTGCGCCACCTGCTTGCGTTGCCGCGCGATGTACCCGGCATATTTTACCGTTATTTCCACCTGTTCCGCTACTTCTTCGTCCATATCCGCCGGGCGCAGCTCATTATATGATGATTCCGGGCGGCGTAGCCACTCTTCCGCGTTGGCCAGCCCCGCGCCGTCCACGCCGGCGTCGCCGGGGGATAATGCCTGCAGGCGGAGTAGTTCCGCGTCAATGGAGGCACGTTTGGCGCAGAAACGCGCGTAATCATCCTCGTCCACCAGCCCCAGCGCGTGGCCGATATCCGTCAGGCGCAGGTCGGCGTTGTCCTGGCGCAGCAGTAGCCGGTGCTCCGCGCGCGAGGTGAGCATGCGGTACGGCTCCTCGGTGCCGCTGCTCACCAGGTCATCCACCAGCACCCCGAGGAACGCCTGGTCGCGGCGTAATATCAGTGGTTCCTCGCCGCGCAGATATTGCCCGGCGTTGATCCCCGCCAGCAGCCCCTGCGCCGCCGCCTCCTCGTAGCCGCTGGTGCCGTTAAGCTGCCCGGCACTGAATAATCCCTGCACCGCTTTGGTCTCCAAGGAAGGCCGCAGTTGCTCCGGCGGGATAAAATCGTACTCTACCGCATAGCCCGGCTGCACTATCACCGCCTGCTCCAGCCCAGGGATGCTGTGCAGGAACTCCTGCTGCACATAGAGCGGCAGGCTGGTGCTGATGCCCATCGGGTAGACTAGCTCGGAGTCCCACCCCTCGTGCTCGAGAAAGATCTGGTGCCGCTCGCGTTCGGCGAAGCGCACCACTTTATCCTCAATCGACGGGCAATAGCGCGGCCCGCGCCCGGTGATCAGCCCACCATACAACGCCGATAGTTGCAGATTGCGCCGGATGATCTCATGCGTCTCCGGCGTGGTGTAGGTGATGTGGCAGGGTAGGCCTGACCTCCCGACGAATGTAGCTCCAAATTCCAAATTCCAAATTCCAAATTCCAATGGTGGTTTGTCGTGTTCGAGGTCGTCTGCGTTCCGCCCAGCCGTGAACGGCGGACTACTGGCCTTGGAACTTGGAACTTGGAACTTGGAACTTATATTCGATAGAGGGTTAGGTCGCTGCCAGCCAAACTGAAACTGCAGCGGCGCCTCCGCCGAGGGTTGCACCTCGCAGACGGTGTAATCAATGCTGTCAGCGCGCAGGCGCGGGGTGGTGCCGGTCTTCAGGCGTCCCAGGCGCAGCCCGACGGCGCGTAATCCTTCCGATAGTTTGGTCGCCGGTGGCTCGCCACAGCGCCCCTCGGGTTTCGTCTGGTCGCCGATGAAGGTGACACCGTTGAGGAAGGTGCCGGTGGTGAGGATCACCGCACGCGCGCCGATCGCGCTGCCGTCGGCCAGTGTCACTCCCGTTACCGTGCCGTCAGCGGTCTGCAACCCCACCGCCTCGCCCTCGCGCAGGGTCAGGTTCGGCTCCGCCTCCAGTACCGCGCGCATCAGTTGCGGGTAGCGCGTTTTGTCCACCTGCATCCGGATCGCCTGCACCGCCGGGCCTTTGCCGGTGTTGAGCATGCGCACATGCGTCACCGCGGCATCCGCGATATATGGCATGGCCCCGCCCAGCGCCGCCATCTCGCGCACCAGCTGTGCCTTGGCCGGGCCGCCCACGCTGCAGTTGCACGGCAGGTGCGCCACGCGCTCCAGCCGGATGGCCAGCATTAGTGTGGAGAAGCCGCGCCGCGCCGTCGCCAGCGCCGCCTCGCACCCGGCGTGCCCGCCGCCGATTATTATTACGTCGTAGTTTTCGTTCATTGGCTAATTCTGTAGCTCGGGCGTCCCGCCTATAGCCTTCACCACCCCATTATGGTAATATTCGACACAGACTCATTCATCCCTCTAAAGTAACCACTGCGGGCGGTGCCGGAATAAAACAAGATGTATGCCCTGGGCATGAATCGCCCTCGCTACACCCACCCTTCAGTTGTCGCAAATACACCCCTTGACACCACCCATTTTACCTGTATAATTAACGTAGTTTCTGCGAAATTTAGTATTCCGAACACAAACCTTGGAACTAGGAACTATTTTAACAGGAGGTCACTATGAAACTACTAATCGCTATTGGTCTGCTACTGGCATCACTGCAAGCCCTGTACGCCGCGCCCGAATTGGCGGTGGTGTCGCAACGGCATTATGGACATGTTAATAGCAGAGACGTTTGGCAGAATAAGCTTTTCCTGCTGAATACCACCACCCTGGAGAAAAAATTGATCTGTGAAGATGCTGATGGCACCTCTAACGGTATATTATATAAATGGTCACCCGATGGGAATTGGATCGCAATTTCTGTTCAGAATGGAAAAGGTAATGCTAATCTGAAATTATACGATTTGGCTAAGCAGGAATCGTATGATGCTGGTGTATCGTTCAATTATTCTGATATCCTCGCCTTGTGGGCACCTGATAGTAAAACTATATATGCTATCGCCCCATCAAAAGATGCAGGGCAGCATATGACTACAATGCTGGTCTCTATCAACATGGCCGATATGAAACAGACGACTTTGATGCCCGTAGCCATGCCTAATTACTCTATCCCCACCATCTCATTATCTCCCGATGGCAAAAAGATTGTTACATCCACTGATAAGCAACTAGTCGAATATGAGGTAGCCACCGGGAAGATGACGTTGATAGAAAATGTGGCAAAACTAGAAGACGGGGTACGATGGGTAGGCGATTCTGGTGACTATCTGGTGAAAAGCTATAAATCTGGCTGGTCGCTAAAACCCAAAGAGCTAACAAAGCAGAGCCGGTTGGCCACCTATCTGGTCGCAAATGGCAATGCCACTATCCTTCATGGACTTACAGATATCTCTCAATATGCCATATCGTCAGATGGCAAATACCTGGCCTACATTAAAGCAAATGGAGAGGTGCTATTACACGAGCTAGCCACCGGCACCGAAAAGCAACTTGCGCCCCCGAATACAAAATATCTCGGATATCAGATGAACGATATAATGCAATTCTACCCCGACGGGAAAACATTGGCATATGCAAATGGTGACCATTCCATATCAATAATCGATGTAGCTACTGGGACAACAGTTTTTAGCGGAGAGACTAGGTTAGAATTGATCAATTTAGAGTCGTCAAATCCGCCCCTGTTTGTAATACAAGGTGCAACCGATACTGAAAAAAAACTGGTGTACTTCAATCCACAGACTAAAAAAATGACAGTAGTATACAGTTTTGCGGACCATTTTTCCCCCACTCCATCTGGAATAAAAGTTATAACACAGTTATCATAGCTACGTACTTTAACCCGACACCAACTACACCTTTACTACCGGTGGGGACATACACTGGAGAAAAAACACCATATAATTTAGCTGTAATAGCCATCAACGGCAATACCCTATTCTCCATAGATAACTTAGATGGAATTTACTGCCGGTGGGCACCCGACGAGAAGAGCATCTGGTATACGAAAGGTGGCAAACTGCTCACCACAACCATTGCCGAGAAGGATACAAAGGTCATCATGGATTTAGAAGGGATTCCTATCAACAAAATAACCTGGGTACCGGAGGGGAAGTAGGGAATCAGCAATAAAGTGCGCTTTATTATTTGTGGATGATAATTAGATGTCGCAGAACCCCCTTAGCCCAGCCCTTCAGGGCTGGGCGATAGGCTGGCGGGCACTATAACACGCTAAACCTGCCTTGAAACTAGGAACTGCTTTCGTAGGGAGAAGATTATCGGTTTTTTGTCGGAACCTTGATTCGCATGATTAGAGGATTATTTCTGCGCTGTTTGTCTACACGGTTGGATAGCCGCTTCCGTTGAACAAAAATCGCTATCCAACAATAGAGGCATTATCCACCGGCTAATCCTCTAATCAGGCGAATCATGGTTCTAAGACAATGGTTTCCCCGCCCGCATATGCAGCCGTGCGGCCAGGTCGGCGGGGACGCGGGCGTGGAGCTGCACCGTCATACCTTCGTATTCTTCCGTCAGCACTTCGCCGCGGGCGTGCGCCTCGGCTACCAGCCCGGCGGCGCTGTGCGGCAGGGTGACTGTCAGCGTCTCCCAGCCACTGCGAATCACGCGCACGATCTCCGCCTCCAGCTCCGCCAGCCCGGTGCCTTTGTGCGCGGAGAGGAAGACCACGTTGGGGAAGCGTGCCGCCAGCGTATGCAACAGCTGCACATCATCCACGGCATCCATTTTGTTGAAGGCCATCACCACCGGTTTCGTGCCCACTTCCAGCTCGGTGAGCACGCGCTCCACTGTCTCCACCTGTTCCATCCAGCCATCAAAGGAGGCGTCCACCACGTGGACGAGGATCTCGGCGCTGCTCACCTCCTCCAGCGTGGCGCGGAAGGCCGCTACCAGCTGCGTCGGGAGGTTGCGGATGAAGCCCACCGTGTCGCTGAGCAGCACGCGCGTGCCGTTGGGCATGGTCACGTCGCGCGTGGTGGGGTCAAGGGTGGCGAAGAGCTTATCCTCCACAAACACCCCCGCGCCGGAGAGCACGTTGAGCAGCGTCGACTTGCCGCTGTTGGTGTAGCCCACCAGGCTCACCAGCGGTATCTGCGCCTGCTTGCGCTGGCTGCGCTGGATGCGCCGTCGCCGGCGAATCTCTTCGACTTTCTCCCCCAGCATATCGATACGGTTGCGCACCAGACGGCGGTCGGTCTCGATCTGCGATTCCCCTGGCCCACGCGAGCCAATACCACCCTGCGAGGTATCAAGGTGTGTCCACAGGTTTGTCAGGCGCGGCAGCAGGTACTTCAATTGTGCTAGCTCCACCTGCAGCTGCCCCTCGGAGGTCTGCGCCCGGCGGGCGAAGATGTCCAGGATCAGCCCGGTGCGGTCGATCACCTGCAGTTCCAGCACCTTCTCCAGGTTGCGCTGTTGCGAGGGCGATATCTCCCCGTCGATGATGAGCAGGCTGGCGTCACCCCGCTCCATGATCTCCTTCACCTCCTCCACTTTCCCCTTGCCGAGGAAGGTTTTGGGGTCCGGCATCTCACGCTTCTGTGTCACCACCGCCACTACCTGTCCGTGTGCAGTATCCGCCAGCCGTTCCAGCTCGTCCAGCGAGGTGCGCCACTCCAGGTCATTCTTCTCCAGCGCCGCCACCACTACCAGTTGTCGTGCCGACGCTTGTGCTACATCATATCCAGCCATATCATTATAATAACACGCGCACGGGGTATTGACGAGGAGGCGGAGACGACATTATCCCCCGCGCGCCTGCCGGCGGAAGGATTGCGGGGTGATGCCGATGATCTTATGGAAGATACGTACCAGGTGCGAGGAATCGGCGAAGCCGGTAGCGGCGGCGATGGCCTCCACCGTCAGGTCGGTTTCCAAGAGCATTACCTTGGAGCGCATCACGCAGGCGAGGTGTATTTCCTCGCGCATGGTGTGTCCGCGCTGCTGGCGAAAGCGCAACTCCAGCGAGCGGCGCGAGAGCGGGACCAGCGCTGCCACCGTGGCGATAGTCAATTTTGACGACGCATTATTATAGATATAGCGTAGCACGGTCTCCACGTAGGGGTCATCCAGCACGTTCGGGCGTGTCGAGGTACGCATGGTGACTCCGAGCGGAGGGAGCAGCATCATATCGGCCGGTGCGGGGGCACCGGAGAGGAGTTGCTCCAGCAGTACCAGCGCCTCATAGCCCACGCGTTCGCCGGGGAGAGTGACGCTGGAGAGCGGCATAGGCGCTAGCTCGCAATCGAATGTTTCATCCCCTATGCCCAACACCGCTATCTCCTCTGGCACCAGAATACCGGCGATACGGCATGCTTCAATTAGCTCTACTGCAGTACTGTCTCCCGAGGTCATAAAGCCCACTGGCTTCGGCAAGCCGCGTAACCATCTGAATAGCCGGGCTTCCTGCTCCCGCACCGTTCTTGCCGGTGCCGGCGTATCGTGGAAAGTGACCCCCAGGCGTGCGGCGGTTTCCATCAGACCACGTTTCCGTTCGATACGGTAGCTGGCGGTGGCCCCATTGAATTGCGGCCAGAAAGCCAGGTGCCGCAATCCGCATTCAAAAAGATGCGCTGCTCCCATGGCACCGGCGGCGTAGTTATCCGGACCAATCGTCGGTATTCGGTAACCAGTATGCCGGGTAGATACATTGACGCAGGGTATCCCGGTGGCGAGTAGCGGCTGCTCCAGCGCGATATCCGAAAGCTGCAAGATCATGCCGTCCGGTGCCCAGGATTCGATAGCTGCCAGCTCTCCAAAATTGATGTCCCCGCGCGCGAACCACCACTGGTGCGGCTTACTCATAGAATAGCGCTGGATACCGCGCAGCACCTGGCGCGAATACCCGAATGACTCGAGAATACCGATATATATGCGAAATGGTCTGTTCATGAACTACCACAACCTGAAAAAATGATAACATTTTCGCTTTCATTATACAATATTTCGCGTTTCCATTCTATCCTCTATTGAGAAATGCTCATATGGGTGTTAAACTCAATTTGGGTGAATATTATCCCATGCAGATTTGCTGCAATTCTTTTATCGTAAGGAGGTTCATATGTCCCGTAAACTTACCCGCCGAGGGTTCACGCTCATCGAATTGTTAGTCGTTATCGCGATAATCGCGATTCTGGCGGCAATTCTCTTCCCTGTTTTCTCCAAAGCACGCGAAAAGGCACGACAGACGCAGTGTACGAACAACCAGCGGCAGATCGCCATTCCGTCCGAACTTCCCACCCTGAAAGACGAGGCTATGGCCTTATAACTGTTTCCACTAGGAGGAACTATCATGCGCTACTTCGCGCTAGTCGCACTCATACTAGGGATCACCCTCTTCGCTGGCGCGGCAATAGATCCGGCCAACGCCCTGCTCACCCTCACCCTTGCCGCGCAACCGGGTGGCCCGCCTGTCGTCGTGGAGCTGGCCACCAGCGCGGGTAATCCCACGTTGGGCTTCATCGGCAGTGAGAAAATCGATGTCGCCACGATCAATCTCAAAGACACAAAAATCGCGGGCACGGTGAAGGTGGGCGAGGTCGTCTACACCCTGGCCGCCACTATCGATGATGCCACCGTCAGCGGAACCTACGTCAACAAGGATAGAGCGGATATGAATGGCTTGCTCACCGGCACACTACGCAGCAAGGACGCCCTCATGGGCAGCCGCGATTTCTACCCGACGCCGGCGCATCCTATTCGCTACTGGGGCGATGGCACCGGTGCCTTCCCCGGGGCAACGCCTGCCCAGGAATGGTCAGAGGGCGAAACCGGTATTGCCAAGGGCAACCGAGGTTATACTTTTAAGAATAACACCACGAAGAATATCGCCTGGAAGGCGCAGCTCCCCGGATGGTCAAACTCCTCACCGCTGGTAGTCGGTGACCGCGTTTTCATCACGTGTGACCCCAACTACCTCGTCTGCGTGGACGCCAACACCGGAGAGATCAGCTGGCAGGTAGAGATCAACCCCTTTGAACTGCAGGGATTACCTGCTAAAGAAGCTGCGGATAAAGCGGAGCTGCTGAAGATGGCGCGCGCCTACTCCGCGCTATACACCTATGCCAAAAAAGGAAATGCAGACGCCCCCGAGACGCAGTTCGCAGTGAAGACCATGAAAAACTGGGAGCCAATACTGGAACAACTCGATGCAGAGCTAATCCCCAGTCTGCGCACAGCTATTGAGGAGATCACGAAATCGGCAAAACCAGCCAAACGTTTCGATGATGCGATAAGCGCCAAGTACAAGATCGCTACCCACTTCCTCTGGGAGAATTACACCGGCTTCACCTACCCCACACCTGTCAGTGATGGCCAGTTCATCTATGTGACCATGGGGCAAGGGCAAGCTGTCTGCTATACGCTGGATGGCAAGCAGGTGTGGGGGCGCTGGTTCCCCTGCAGCGTCAGTGATCTGAATACGACGCATTGTCCATCGCCGCTGCTGGCAAATGGCGTGCTCATTGCTGTACACAATAATATGGCGCGCGGGCTGAAAGCAGCCACCGGTGAGACTATCTGGGAGCAGAAGCTGCCGGTACACGCGCAGGGGCCGGGCACCTATGCGGTGGTACACCTCACCGATGGCGACAAAGCGCTGGATGTCGTGGTCACCACCTACGGATTCTTCCTCGATGCAGCCACTGGCAAAGTGCTCGCCAATATGAAATACAGCATGGCCTGGGAGGCAGGGAGCATGAGTATTGTGGGCGCAGGGGATACCGTGCTGGTGCAGCCCAAAACCACCGGCGGAATGAGTGCGGTAGACGACGTCGCCGCCGTCACCCTCAGCTGGAAGGATGGAGTCTTCTCCCTCTCCGCGCCCAAGTATATCGCTGGCCTCGATGCTGCCGGGCGCACGCCACTATTCTATCAAGGACGTATCTATGACGCCGGGGTGACCTCTCACGGCTACGGCATCGGCTACGGCAACACGCTCAAGGTATGGGATGTGGAGCAGGCGAAAGAAGTGGCGAAGAGCGAAGTGGTGCCGAAACCGTGCGACTTCGGCTGGTGCAATGGCATCATCGCCGGTGATCTGGCCGTCTTCCAGACAGGTACCTCCTACCGTGGCGATAGCATCGCCCGCGGCCCACGCCCCTTCTCCGTCTACCGCATTGATGGCGAGAAGGCACCAGTATTGGTGTCCGCCCCCAATTATCTCAATCCTGCCACCGGCATCCCACAGGTGAACTGGTTCAATACCTACATCCCGGAGTGGGTAGAGAAGGGCAAGGAGCATTTTGGGCATTACGACAACAAACCGGGCATACCGGATATCTTCAGCTTCGCCAGCCCCACCGCCAGTGGCAACCGCATCTTCCTGCGCTCCATGTCGCACCTCTACAGCATCGGCGATCCCAGCGTCCCCTACGACTGGAACCCGGCATCACGCGGGACGGAGGCAGTGGGGAAATAAGGTATTTGCATTTCCGTATGGGCGCAAGCCTTGCGCCCATACGGGTCGAATAGACGCAAAAGGTGTTGAATTAATACCCCGTCCTGTTCGCCCAGCCGTGAACGACTGGGCTAGCGGGCTACGCCGATCGTCCTTCGGACGGGAACGCTTACCCTTACCCGTCCCGCCTGAATGGGCGATTGGCCGTAGGCCTTCCAGCCTGGTCGTTCACGGCCAGGCATGTAAGGACAGTTTGTCGCTAAAAACGAGACTCCTGCCTTGCCCGTCCCGCCTATGCCACGCCACCGCTGAATCTGCTACAATATACTGTATGAGCGACAATGAAGATATTCTGGGCGGGTTGAATGAACGGCAACATGAGGCGGTGACCTGGGGCGAGGGGCCGTTGCTCATCTTCGCCGGGGCGGGGAGCGGCAAGACGCGTGTGCTCACCCACCGTATCGCCTACCTGATGCGCGAGCATGGGATGGGGGCGGAGCAGATTCTGGCGGTCACCTTCACCAATAAAGCAGCGAAGGAGATGCAGTCGCGCATCTCCCGGCTGGTGGGACGGCAGGCGGGCTACATGTGGACGGGCACCTTCCACGGCACCTGCGCGCGCATCCTCC
>JBBQQW010000001.1:0-55564 GCA_038215455.1 Armatimonadota bacterium | reverse complement strand
TGTAAGATCAATACTAATCCCGGCACCTTCCGCCTGCGCAACCGCGATATCTAAATTAGCTTTCGCCTGATCCAATGTGGCGCGGTAACTGGCATCATCAAGTTGCACCAGCAGATCGCCTTTTTTCACGATCTGGTTGTCAGCCACAAACACTTCCAGTACGGTGCCACTCACCTGTGGGGCAATCGAGTTGATATCTGCCGTCAAATAGGCATCGTCGGTAGTTATGTGCGATGAGGTATATTGCCAATAATGGTAACCCGCAAACACCAGACCCAGCAACACTAGCAGCAGGATGATTCCAACTATTGGACTCTTTTTGGCCACCTCTGCCACTTCACCCTGATCATCAGGCACTTCATCAATTATATTATCCATTTCCTCTACTTCCAGCGCTGTTTTGACGTCCGCACTAGCGAAGTCAACTAATTCGCTCTTAATATCTGTTTTATCGTTTCTATCCGCCATTATTTACTTTCTCCAGCGGTATCACTTATTGAAGGTGAATTCTCTAACCGACATCAACGAATCCTTCAGTAAAATCATCGCATGATGAATCTGCACCTTTTCCTCTGCCGTGCGACTAACTAATGCATTCCCAATAAAATCTGTAACGCGTGCATTGGCATAGCGTAATACCGCCCCACCATCTTCGGTGACATCCAGGCGCGCGCGACGGCGGTCTTCATCACACACCTGATGCAAAACCAGATTGCGCCGCACCAGCACATCGAGAATACGCGAAGCGGAGGATGCAGTCAGATCAAGCGCATCCTTCAATTCAGAGAGCGAAACGCCTGGATTCATGAAAATAAACCCCAAAGCGCGAAACTGCGTCACTGTAATATCAGCTGGTTTCTGCTTGCGCCATTCTGAACGAAACACGAACATCGCTTTCATTACTGTATCAACCACAGCAGCGTTTACTGACGTATCATCATTATTTGTAACTTGCAACGTTTGCATATTGCAAGTATATAGCCTGTGAATCATTCCGTCAATGGAATCAGTAATGAAGTGGGCTTCAAGTCACAAAAAGCGAAGAAGGCGACACGATGTCGCCTTCTCAATCCGGGGATGACCTCTTAGCGGTAAATTTATGCTTATCGCTAATATACCCCACACTTAATGTAAAATATGTGATGGTCTTGTTTCCTGTCAGTCGAACCACTCATCATCCGGATCAAATGCTGGTATTGGGATATTGACGATGCGCAGGTTGCCGACGGCCCGATGCCGGCAACCGGGCTTGATGAATATGGCGGTGAGCGGTTTGACGGGGATTAACTCTCCGTCCAGTTCCATATGTCCCTCACCCTCCAATATCAGGTAGATCTCCGTGAGCTTCTTGTGATAGTGGGTACGGGCATCAATGGTGATATCCACCATATGCATCGTCGCTACCGGGTTATCTGGTGAGACAAAAGCGCGGCGTGATGTGCCGCAGGGGCACTGCACCCCGGAAATTTCATCCATCTGGACGATATCATAGTTAGGCATTTTTTATATCCTCGTTCTGCACTTCGCTTATTACCCGGCGCAGATATGCGACCTCACGTTTGAGATTTTTCTGCATGGCAATCGCATCATTTTCATCGTAAAAAGGCATATAGACCCCGGTGCCAGTGAAATGACTATCCCGCAAGGCCCGCACCACGTCATACCAGTTGATCTCACCAAGATCGAGAGGAACCCACTGACGGCTCCATCCCTTGCCGGGTTCATGAGCGCGAGCTTGATCCTGTACCATCATGGAATCCTTGATCCCCAGCGCTACAAGATAATCCCCCAGTACCCGGGTCGCACGCCCCCAGTTCTCCATACCTTCAAAGGTCTGGTTGCCGGGATCAAGCTCTATGCCGACCCATTGCGGTGAAATGCCATTAATTAATTGCCAGGCTGCCCAGGAATTAGTAATAAGCGTGCCGTGGTGCACCTGATACACAGCACGGATATTATAGCGCTCACAGTGCGGCACCAATGCCCCGATCTGGGCATGTGCTTTGTCCATCGAAGCATGCGGATCGCCATTCTTCTCCCGGAAGTAGCCGATACGAAATTCCTTGATCCCATTCTCTGCCAGTATCCCCAACGGACTAGGGTCAGCGATGAGCGCTTCAGCGCTATAGCCGGTGGTGGCGAAAGTCACCTGAAATCCCGCGTCCGCCATAGTGCGGACGTAGACAGGAAGGTCAACCGCCAGGTTACTCTCCGACACCCAGAAACCATCGCGAATCACCAGATTGCAGGTGTCCAATCCGACATCATGTATCATTGCCGGCAATTCTGCAAGTGATAAATGTTGAAAGAATTTCGGGAATATACTTAAAGTTATATGCATCTAGTCCTCATTTATGCCAACCGTGAGAGCATCTCCGGGCGTACTGCCATCAGCGGTTCTTCGCCACGCATGAAAGCAGCGATATCGTCTACCGCCTGTCGCCCGAGTTTTACGTCTGGCCCGCCGGCGATATGCAGTGTGTATACTACATTGGGCAGCGAACGTAATGGGCTATCCTGTGCCGCGGGTTCCGGGTTTGTAACATCTAGGAAAGCAAATAGACGCCCCTTTTCTAACTCACTTATGAGCGCTTGCTCATCAACACAGTCTCCGCGCGAGGTGTTGATGAATACCACATCATCCCGCATCGCCTGGAGTTCTTTCGCCCCGACCAGCTTATTTGTCGCCGGGAGTGATGGCGTATGCAATGTCACCGCATTACTCAGCGCGCAGAGTTCGGTGAGATCTGACATCAGTTTAACTCCCAGTTTAGCTGCTTCGCTCTCGCTGACAAATGGATCATATAGCAGCACCGTGGCACCGAAAGGCTGCAGCAGGCGGATAACATGTCGACCAACACTGGAGGCACCGATTACCCCGATGGTGGAGTTGCCCAGAGTACGACTATTCGTTGGCTTGCCAGCACCATTGCAACGATTACCGGCAGCATTCTCCAGCACGCGCTTCAGACCGATGATCAACTCACCGATGGTCATCTCCGCGACATTCTCGGCGATAGCCGGAGCACAGGTGGCAATGGTGATGTCGCGCCCATCCAGGTGTGGCCCGAACATACGCTTCACCGTCCCAGCAACGTGCTCCCACAGGCGCAAATTGGGACAGGCATTCATCAGTTGTGCATTGGGAGAAGCCGTTCCCCATGAACCAACCCCGATTTCACAATCTGCAAGGAATTCGCACGCCTCATCTATGGAGAGCTGTGCAGCAGATTCATTCCAACGAACCACCCCCAACGCTGCCAGGCGGGCTTGATCCTCTGACGTAAACAGAAGATCACGCTGCGGTGCAGGAATCAATACACCAATATTTATTGCCATTAGTATCACCTTTCATATGTAGCTATTGCATTTTCTTGCTGGTGCTAGCATAATTGATGATGGCAGGTGGGATAAATGGCTGAATTAAAGAATAAGATGGCATTTTCACCGAAAATGGTAAATAGTAAACAAATGGAGCAGCAGGTGCAGTGTCACTATCTGTTTCACCATCGGTTTTGCTTGCAAAAACCATACAACACCTTACGGCATATGCATCCATCCTTCTGGCACATTGATATCATCACCATGGATGATGTTGCGCTTTATAGCAACACCGGCGTGCAGTATATATCTGCCGGTCAATTCGCGCTGATTCCCGCACATGTTGCCCATGAGTTCCGCTATTCCGACCCCGGAACTGCGTGGTTATCGATTAAATTCGAATGCACTGGTGTGCCGCACCCTTCTCAATCTATCATTATTACTCCCACCGGAATACAGCAAAAATTGATCGAGTCGATCAGCACATTGGCACAGGTCCCGGTATTCTCGGTAATTGATTCAACCACCATCGAATACCTGCTCGCTGCATTACTTACGCAGGTTGTTAATGCAGATGGCCACCAGGCACATAAAGCATCGTTTGCCGATAAGGTAGAGAACTTTCTGGCCATCAACTCGGGAAAGGCGCTCACAGTCGCTGATGTTGCACGTGAACTCGGCTACTCACCTGGGCATGCTTCCTTTTGTATGCAGCAAGAATGTGGACTATCCCTGAAAGCCTGTATTGACCTGCAGCGTGTTGCCACAGCAGAACGTCTGCTGAATTTCACCGATATCAGCATCAGTGAGATCGCCCGACAACTGAACTTCCCGGATGTCTATGCCTTCTCCCGTTTTTTCCACCGGATGAAGGGTACCTGCCCACGTACATTTCGTGAGGAAAGTGATCATTCATACATTCATCATGGCAGAAGTTAGCATATTCGTGCAAAATATATCCTCCTGTAGGACAAATTGTACTGTTTTTCATACATCTATTGATCAATACTGTGCTAAATTATAAATGCGGTGTGCATGAATGAATACTTTAATGCACAACCAGCAGAAAGGAGTATGTCATGAAATTCATTAACGTTATCGCCTTGGTACTGGTGATTGTGGGTGCAGTAAACTGGGGACTGTGGGGTGCCTTCAGTTTCGATCTCGTTGCTTTTCTTTTCGGTGGCAACGCTTCGATGATCAGTAGAATCGTCTATTCACTGGTAGGAGTAGCCGGGTTATATTGCATCAGCCTCTTCCCGCTGATAGCCAAAAACGATAGCATGTGATGTAGCATCGCTAGCAATTGCTGCTCATGAATGATGGCTCTTATCGCTCAAGTATCAGTCATTCCATCTTTGATCTGGAATGACTGATACTTTTCTACGACAAACAGATTATCTTCATTGACACTTGACTTCAGTTATGCTAAACTTCGTCAAATTGTCGGAAGTATTTTCTGGCTTTTTCCATAATTATCCTGGCGGAGGTGCATAGACATTAACAAACAACTTCGTGTGAACGACCGAATTCGTGTACGCGATGTTCGTCTTATTGACGAAGACGGACATCAAGCCGGCATTGTCTTGACGCGTGATGCGTTACAGCGGGCAAAGGATGCCGGGTTAGACCTGATTGAGGTATCTCCCAATGCTAACCCACCGGTATGCCGCATAATGGACTACGGAAAGTTCAAATATGAGCAGGCAAAGCGTGACAAGGAAGCCCATAAGCGCGTGAAACAGCAAGAGTTGGCGCTTATTCGTCTACGCCCAAATATCGATGATCACGACTTTGAAACAAAACTGAAGAGCACGCGCAAGTTCATCGCTGACGGCGATAAAGTCCGTATTTTCGTAATCTTCCGCAGCCGAGAATTCTCTCATCCGGAATTTGGCCGGAATCTGCTGCAGAAGTTCATCGACGGGACTACTGACGTTGCCAATGTAGAGAAGAACATCGGGATGGAAGGACGGCAGATGAGTCTGGTGATTGCACCGAAACAAGCTGTTCTACCCGCTAAACCGCCGAAAGAAGCTAAGCCGAAGGCACCTGCGGCAGCCCCCGAGCCGACTGCTATGGCAGCCGCCTTGGAAGTCGCCGGAGCTACCGCGGTCGAAGAGAATTAATTTTCGCTATCTTCACCTGCCTGCACTCATGTGTTGGTGGGTGTTTATATGATAAATGTAGGCAATAGGCCTGGAAAGGAGTGTCAGTACCGTGCCCAAGAATAAGATGCGCACCCGCAAATCTGCAGCCAAACGTATGGAGTATACCGGGACCGGCAAAATCAAGTTCAGATCGAACTTCAATAGCCACTTACTCACCCGCAAAAGCTCAGCACGCAAACGCAATTTGCAAATGGCAAAGATTCTCAGCCCCGACCTGGCGGCTGGCGTGAAGACTATGTTACCTTACGGTCAATAGTCTCACTGAACAAGTGCCCTACCCTATGGTATGGGCCTCCGTAACCCCGGAGCTAACTCCGGTGGGATTCGAGAAAGGATAGAAAAATATGCCTCGCGTAAAACGTGGTATGACCACCCACAAACGCCATAAACGCATCCTCAAAGATGCATCCGGATACTGGGGCGGACGTCACCGCCTGATTAAAACAGCTAAAGAAGCTGTGATGAAAGCTCTTGATGACGCTTTCCGCGGTCGTAAACTTCGCAAACGCGATTTTCGACGCCTGTGGATCGCCCGTATCAACGCCGGATGCCGTATGCACGGCCTGACCTACAACAAGTTCATCTTTGCCCTCGGCAAAATGGGCATGTTAGTAAATCGCAAGATGCTCTCCGAAGTCGCCATCAACGACCCGCAATCCTTCGCCACCCTGTGTGAGAAGGCTAGCGCAATTCTGGCAGGCTAATCGAAGCTCTAATGTGAACGAAAAAGGCGTCTTCCCTACGGAAGACGCCTTTTTCTTAGTATAGGTTGCCCACACCACAAGTATTAGTATTGCACTGCAGCTGAGCGATAATGCTGCAGAATATAGGCAATGCCCGCCTTCATCTCTGGCATGGTGATAGTGCCACCACGCAGATCTTCAATCTGGAGCAATTTTGTAATCTGCTGGAAAAGGTCACGTTGCTGCATACCTTGTTTTGCCCAGCGATCAATATCCTCCAATAGACGACGATGTCTTATTGCCGGGATATCTTCCACCAGCCGATGTACCATCTCGATAACTTCATCAATTGAGGAAGTGGTGCACTCATTGATGGTATCGTTCCCAATATAGCAGTACTTCTGTACCTGATGATGGTAGGTGATGTTGATCTGATTAGTAGACCCACCGGGCACCTCATAGACGATGGCCAGGTTGTCGGTACCACCATCAGTATCCCAATGAGTTAACTCAGCACGAAGGTTCCCGTAGGACACCTGGTGTTGATGCCGTTTCAATATTTCGTTAATCGCTTCGAAACGATTACTTATAATTTCACTAGTTGAACAGGTCATATACTGCCTGACTTCCGTTTCTCCGGCATTGTACCATGCCACGTAAAACTTGATTGCTGCAAAAACTATTTAGGCTCAATCATCAGCCGAATCGCGGTACGATCTGCTCCGTCCACCTGAAGGTCGGTAAAAGCCGGGCGACAAATCAAGTCAACGCCTGATGGAGCCATAAAACCGCGTGCAATCGCCAGCGCCTTCACTGCTTGATTCAATGCCCCTGCCCCGATAGTCTGCAATTCTGCTGCGCCCTTCTCGCGAATGACGCCGGCCAGCGCGCCAGCTACCGAATTCGGGTTTGACTTTGCCGATACTCTCAATACATCCATGGTGCACTCCTCTGTAAATTACTGCGAAAATATAACGATGACCAAATAGGCTTCTTCTATTTTACCGTATTGTTGGTAATCACTCAATACTAATTACTGCTAAATGCTACACCTTTAATGTAAATGTACTGCTTATCATACATTTATACTTGCCCGAAAGCAGCTGCTGATAAACCGTATCTACATCCATTATACCCTACATCAAGATTAAACTCTGGTTAAGTCATCAATTTCAGTCGATAACCTCGACCAACCTTGATATTATACCAGCTTTACCGCTAGTGTCATCTATCTCAAGCATTACCGCGTTAATTATCACCGCGCCACCGGCCAAATCAAATTTCGCTGGCATATGGGTGAGGAACTTCTGCAATACAATGTCTGTTCTCACCCCCAGAATAGAATCCCGTGGGCCTACCATTCCTACATCAGTAATAAAAGCCGTTCCTTGCGGCAAAATCCGTTCGTCTGCAGTCATCACATGCGTATGTGTACCCACTACGGCTGATACCTGGCCATCCAGCATCCATCCCAGCGCCGCCTTCTCGCTGGTAGCTTCCGCATGGATATCTACTAATATACAATTCGTTTGCTCTTTTAGCAATGCTACCAGTTCGTTTGCCTTCTGAAACGGATCATCCAGCGGCTCCATGAAGGTACGTCCCAGCAGATTCACCACCGCCAATCGCACTCCCCCTACCCGGTATATTCCATATCCGTAGCCCGGTGTACCATGTGGATAGTTGGCAGGGCGGATTATTCGCGTCTCTGCCTCCAGCAATGCGAGTGCTTCCTTCTTGTTGAAGGTGTGATTGCCCAGTGTCAGTACATCCACACCGGCACCGAATAATTCGTCCGCAGCAGTCGGCACGATGCCCTTCCCGGCAGCAGCGTTCTCTCCATTGGCGATGATTATATCGGGCCTGTACTTGGATTTCCAGCGTGGCAACACATTTGTCATAGCCGTCCTACCAGGACGCCCAACTATATCGCCAAAAAAAAGGATTCGCACGTATACCTCCGAACTTCAGTATTATAGTTCTACCCGCTGCTGACATCTCCCTGCAACCGGGGAATAATTTACCACCAATGTATGTATAACTGTATGGTTATATAGTTGACAACGACTGGTAGTATGGATAGAATTGAACAAAGGAGCACATTATGAAGCTTTTAATAATCGGTGGAGTCGCCGCAGGGACGAAAGCAGCGGCCAGGGCACGGCGCGAATACCCGGATGCCACGGTGACTATCGTGACGCAGGATGACTATGTCGCCTACGCTGGTTGTGGCCTGCCCTACTTCGTCGGCGGTGAAATCACGGAGGCACGCGAGCTTATAGTACGTACTCCCGATGAATTCAAACATGAGAACCGCATCGATGTGCTCACCCGCCATCAGGCGACTGGCATTGACGCTACCGCGCACACCGTCACCGTGCGCGACCTGAATAACGGCACCGACATCGTCTTCCCTTACGATAAACTCATCATTGCCACTGGTGCGCTGCCGCTCATCCCCAATATCCCGGGAGCGAATCTGAAGCGCATCAGCACAGTGCGCGGGCTGAATGACGCGCTGAAAATCCGTGCCATGCTCGACACCGGCAAAATCAAAAATGCCGTAGTGGTGGGCGGTGGCTTCATCGGGTTGGAGATGGCGGAGAACCTCTCCCGCCGCGGAGTACAGGTGGCAGTTGTCGAGTTGAAGGACGCCATCCTGCCCGGCTTCGACCCGGAGATCGCCGCGCTGGTAGCCAAACAATTACGCGAGCATGATGTCTCGGTATACACCGGTGAGGCTCTCACCGAGATCGTCGGTAATACAGCAGGTGAGGCTACCGAAGCAGTCACCACTGCGCAACGCCTCCCGGCGGACATGGTCATCTTCGCCGCCGGTATCAAGCCGAACACCTCCGTGGCTATCGCCGCCGGTATTGACGCCGACCCGCGCGGAATGATCCTGGTAGATGAATACCTGCACACTAACCTGCCCGACATCTTCGCCGTCGGCGATTGCGCCTCGGTACGTAACCGTCAGACGGGCGCAGATACTTTCTCGCCACTTGGCTCAACTGCTAACAAAACAGGGCGGCTGGTAGTGGCAAATCTGTTTGAAGATACGGAAAAGTTTTCCGGAGTACTGGGAACCACTATCGTGCGCCTCTTCGATTACCATGCAGGCCGCACCGGCCTGAGTACGCAAGAAGCCAGGGATGCTGGCTATGATGTGGAGACCGTGCTGGTTCCTACACCTGACCGTGCGCATTATTTCCCTGGTAACAGGATGATCATCACCAAACTGATCGCCGACCGTGCCACACATAAACTACTAGGCGCACAGGTTGCAGGTTCTGGCGTGGTAGACAAGCCGATCGACACACTTTCCGTCGGCATTGCCCTGGGGATGACTATCGAGCAGCTCTCTGGCATGGATTTGGCCTACACGCCGCCCTTCGCTTCTGCGCTCAACTCCAGCATCGTCGCCGCTAATGTCATGCTGAACAAACTGGCGGGCAAGGTGCGCGGTGTTTCGCCGGTTGACCTGAAGCTGAACGACCCGACGTTGCAACTCCTGGATGTACGCACCGAGCCGGAATTCATCATCAGCGCAATTCCCGGTGCTATCAATATCCCAATAGAAGAATTACACCCGCGGATCGGCGAATTAGACCCAACTCACCCCACGGTGGTGGTATGCAAAGTGGGGCGTCGTGCCTACGCTGCTGCACTGGAACTATGCCGTGCCGGCTTCACCGATGTGGCAATACTGGATGGCGGTATGACCGCCTGGCCCTACGAGACCGAATAGGAGGATACAACAATGGCTGAATATACCCTCAATTGCCGTGGCATGCAGTGCCCCGGCCCGATCATGCAGCTCTTCACCCAGATGAAGACGGCACAAGCTGGCGACGTAGTGACCATCACCGTCACCGACATGGGGTTCCGCAAGGATATCGATGCCTGGTGCCGCAAAACGAAGAATACCGTCGTCAGTATCGAGGAAAAAGACGGCGTCATCACTGCCGTCGTGCGGAAAGGTGAGTAACCATGTCGGAAGATAAGAAAACGATCATCGTCTTCAGCGGTGACCTGGATAAGGCTATGGCGGCGATGATCATTGCACGCGGTGCCGCCGCCATGGGCAACGAGGTAACGCTCTTCTTCACCTTCTGGGGGCTGAACCTGCTGCGCAAACCGGAGCCAGTTTCTGTGAAGAAGAATATCCTTGAAGCGATGTTCGGCTGGATGATGCCACGCGGCCCACAGAAGGCCAAGCTCTCGCAATTGAATATGGGCGGGCTGGGCACCGCCATGATGCAATACGTGATGAAGACGAAGAACGTACCCACGCTGGCAGAGATGATAGCCGAAGCCCAGCAGTTCGGCGTAACTTTCATCGCCTGCACCATGAGCATGGACGTGATGGGCATCCACCAGGAGGAACTCATAGATGGCATAGAACTCGGAGGGGTAGCCACCTACCTGGGTGCTGCCGACGACGCCAACGTCAATTTGTTCATCTGAAACTCAATGCCTGTAGGAGATAACTATTAATATTTCCGTTGACTACTCATACACCGGTATGCTATATTAAACAGGTAGTCGGGGCGTGGCGCAGCTTGGTAGCGCACCAGTATGGGGTACTGGGGGTCGGAGGTTCAAATCCTCTCGCCCCGACCAATATTTAAAAAAAGACCCTCGCATAATCGCGAGGGTCTTTTTGCGTTCATTGCTTCCTATTCACCCGCGAACTACTGCCCGCGCCCAGCCCGTACCAGCCCCCACCCTGCCATGCCCAGGTAGACGTTGCCACGGGATAGTACCATCGGGGTTGTGGCTTCTCCCAGCCAGCTGGTGTCCAGCCATTGCGTCGGCTTTACTGTGGGGCGTGCCAAATCCAGGCGCATGATGCTGTCTTTCGTCAGATATAGCACCATGTTGCGGCTCACTAATGGGGGAATCGGCAGTGCTTTCGCGATACTGTTGATGATCTTACCGCTGGTGCGCTCGATAATAACCAGCTCACCTGCGCCATTGACGTAGACGATCTCATTGCGCGTGACGGCGAATGCACCAGTAGCGGCACCGCCGGGTAACAGCCCATTGGGTGTTAATTCACCGGTTTTGGCATCGCGTGCTTCAATTCCTTTGCTGGTGGCCAGGTAGATGACACCATTAGCTACAACAGGAGCTGCCAATGCATTTACCGGTACGCTGAATGCATCTTTGCCTGTCAGGCGATTCACCGCTACCAATTCATTCGCGGTCGCGAAATAGACTGTGTCTCCCGCTATGCAGAAGCCATCAATTACCCCACCGGCATTAATCGCCCAGCGCGCTTTGCCATCCAGCTCAATGCAACTGACCTTTCCGGCAATATCCTGTATGATTATCTCATTCTCGGTAGCGGAGAAGACGCCGGTACCGTCAGCAACCGGCACGGTCCAACGCTTCTTCCCATCCGCAACATTCAGGCAAGTCAGCGTGCGTGCTGCCATGCCGGGTATGCCGTCGACGACAAAAACATTCTCACCTATTATCACCGGTGAGAGCGATACCGGGTTAGCGGTGGTATATGCCCAGCGAATCTTTGGCGTCTCTTGCGCCGATGCATCTGCGGGCAGGCATACTACGCCGGATTGTTTCCCGGTCATGGGAATAATGATATTCTTCCCGGCGACGGCGGCAGGGGCTACTACCAGTTTCGCCGCATTCTCCCCCATCATCTCTGCCGGGTAGTTCCACTGGAAAGCACCGGCATCCGCGAGGGGCGAATCATCCAGATTCCCCGTACGTCCTGCCTGGCCCAGGTAGCCATTCCAGGTGGCTATTGCTGGCTTATCCGCCGCGCCAATAGCCAGCAGGCCATCCTGCTGCGAGCCGATGAATACCTGCCCATTGCCCACGGAAGGCGAGCTGATGAAGAGCGGCTTGCTGCCGACCATGAACTCCCAGCTGAAGGTCAAATCCGCTCGATTGATCGCGGTGAGGAAGCCGGTGTCACTCATCACATAGACGAAATGTTCGCTCACCGCCGGTGAGGTGACGATTGGCCCATGGGTATCGTATTTCCCCAGTAATTTTCCTGCCTTATCCACGCAATAGAGCCAGCCATCACGGGATCCGAAGTACAATTTGTCGCCCACACTCACCACTGCGCCCAGTACCGTCTGTGTCAACGGATAGGTCCAATCAGTAGCCATGGTGGCAATGTCGATACAACGCACTTCGCCACCGGGGTTGGCGTTGATATAGTCGCCATTGCCCATGCCGAGATACAATTTACCATCCACAATAGTCGCCGGGCTGAACACTGGATATGGCATCTTAACCCGCTGCTGCTCGACGCCGGTAATAGCATCCAAAACGCAGAGTTCGCGGCCACCGATGCCTAAGCCGGCATATACCTTACCTCCTGCCACTGCCAGCGAGGTTTCAGCATCCTTATAATTTGCACCGGGGGCATGCCAATTCACCACCGGTTGCCCGGCAGCGTCTGGCTCCAGATTCAGGCAGTAGTAACCATCATCGCCTGCACCTACATAGACGCGACCATTATCGATCACTGGCGTACATTCGATGTGGCTGTTGGCGCGGTATGTCCAGAGGATTTTCGGCTGCTCACCACTGATGTCCAGGCAGACCAGCCGGGCATCACGGCATACGTGCAGGCCTTCCCCCACCACCAGATATTTCCCGGAGATCACCGGCGAGGAGAAGGTGGCGCGGTAGCCGGGAGGGGAGCACTTCCAGAGCATCTTGCCGCTGGCCGCATCAAAGCAATATATCGCCCCGCTCTCCGCCAGGGCACCGATTGTCCCAGAAGTCACATATACTTTGCCATTTGCAATCGCGGGAGAGGAGAAAAACGACTCCTCGCCATCACGCCAGCGCCAATTCAATATCGGCCGTTGCGGTTCAGCTGTCCCCTGCGCCACGCCGGTGCGCGCCAGGCCACCCCGCGTCATCGGCCAGTCGGCAGCGGTCGATATCATGCCGCACACGAATACGGTAATTACTATCACTAAGAGTGACAAACGCATCATTTTCTCCATCTATTTCTACTATTCAGCAGCTAATTCTACACGAGTTGACTTCAAAACTACTACTTTTTTGCTGTGTGCTATTCCATCCGTGGTAGTCCATTGCAGTGTAATCGGCCCCTTATTGGCTATGCCGAAAAATGCCGGCTTGCCTGGCTCTATCAATCTGGCACCCAGGCAACGTTTGCCAGTATACGCTACTACCACTTGCTGCCCTGCAGATGTTGCCGGTAGCGTAACATTGAGCGCCAATTTACCCGCAGCGTTATCTGCCGTCAGCAACCAGATCTTATTCCCCGGCTGGCCTACCAGCACAATATCTTCTACGTTATCACCGTTAAAGTCGCCCACCGCCAGGGCACCCTGCTCATCTTTCATATCATCAGCACAGGCCATTTGCCAGGCTGGGGCCAATACTTTCCCGTCGGCATCTTTGGTCTCAACACCTGCGAGACTCAGATTACCTGACTGGATGAATTTTGAAAAACCGCAGTTAATCAGCGCCTGCGGCATCAATCCCTGGTAGCGTATGAACAGGTCAATGCGCCCGTCGTTGTCGTAATCAATCGGTGAACATTCCAGCGAGGAGCGTGTAGCGTCGCGCATACCACCGAGGGCGCGTAGTACCGGGGAGAAGTTACCGTTGCCGGCGTTGCGCAGAATGATCGTCCCGGTACGCGCGGTTACGATGAAGTCCAACTGGCCATCGGCATCGATATCAGCAACATTCAATGCCAACATGTCTTTCGGTAACGACACAACGCTCTTATTCGCGCCAGCCTGGAATGTGCCATCTTTATTCCCCTGGTAGAATAACACACCTTTACTGAACGGTTGTGCGATATCAATGATTCCGTCACCATTGAAATCGGCAACTGCACAGCGGGTTGCTTCGCTTTTTACCCAACTATTTGCTGTGGCCAGTATAACAGCGTCTTTACCCGGAGAGACAATCACTGGCGCTTTTGCCTCGGAACGTGACACCAGTATGGCAGCTTGTCCCGCTATACCACTGGGTATCGAGCTGATACCAATGCAATCATCCTGCGCAACTTCCAGCGGCGCTGTTGCGAATTTGCCATCTGCTTGTGCGTAGATATACAACTTACCTGCTGACCAGCTGGCTATTCCCATTTTACCCGAATTATCGAAGGTGCCAAAGGTCACCAGCTTCGATTTCGCCGTTATCCCCAATTGAGCAGTAAGCTCTTCAGCAGTACCATCATCCTTTATGCGGAAAGCCCGGTCTCCTGCAAGTGAGGCCAGGTATAGACACGGCCGTCCGTCACCCAACAGGTCAACTGCCTGCGCCGAAGATACGACACCAGCGAATTCGCCGATTTTCAGTTCACCACCCCAGCGGGTATGTACATCCGCCGCTGGGTGCGTTGCGATGTAGTCGACAGTGGCCTGCAGCGAATCGGTGATACCACCCCAGGTAAGGTTGATATCCAGTTGCTGGTCGTCGAGAGTCACGCCATCATCATTTTTGGAAAATGTCAGCCACGATGCTCCGACGTGCAGTACACCGGCGATATTCTTATCCGCTTGCCCGGTCTCACCCCAGAAGATGAGCGCCATCTGCGGGCCTGCTGCACATTCCGCCGCTAGTTTGGGAGCTGCAGCAGCTGAAACCGTAACCGTTTTGAGAATCAGTGGTGCATCGCCCTGGAGGGTGGCAATCTCTGCCAATGCCAGCTGGCCACCTGCCGGCGTCGCAGTGACCTGCGCCTGCAGAATGACCTCGGGGTATATCCCCGCCCCGATCGGGTTCAGAGGAACCACGGCCAGCAACATCTGAGCGGAAATGCTGCAACACACAAGCATGACAATCTGTTTGATCTTCATCATAATCTCCATATTCACTAAACTAGGTAGTTTGACACCAAAAATATACATCTGTTCTCTTCAGAAAGTGGAACAAACGGTAAGATTTTTTGTCAAATAATTTGAGATCGGAAAAACTTGACGATAACGCCGGTATTCCCGATAATTAAACACAATTCTAACACAAATAGCGAGGATTTTACATGCTGCCTATCCCAGAGACTTCTCCGGCCGTGGTGCCGATCTTTGTCAACGCCGGTGCTGCCCTCTTCCCGGCCATAATTGCAGGCTTCGCTAGCGTAGCAGCGATTATCATGAAGCCCAAGGAATTAGTGGCAGCTTTCAAACGCAAACCTTGGATGCCATTCCTGGTTATTGCCATCGGGGCAGGATTATGGTTTGGCGGAAGTTGGGCATTCGGGCCACACCAGGCAGTCGCCGCAACTACCGGAACCACAGTGGCGGGGGAACCCACCAGTAAAACTGATTGGGCCGCCGTCGCCCTGGATATCCTGCGTCGCGACAAAACGGGGGGCAAAGGCCCAATAGCCGGTATGCCCGGCACTGGCAGTGCAACCACCTCATTATTGAATCCCGGCGGACTTACCAGTTTCAATGGCACAATTATTGATCCAACGACTGGCAATGTCATAACCGATGGAAATGGTGCTGCTACAGGCGCAGCCAGCCCATACATCTTAGGCATGGGTGTTGCTCGTACAGCATGGGATGGTAGCCCCGGCCCGCGTGGGTTAGCGAAATTCTGGAGTTATTCCGAAGATAACAGCACGTCATTATCATCACCATTGCTCGTCGGCAATAAGCTATATAGTTCCGTCTCTGTGTTAAAAGGCGGTGCCTACTACGGCTCCGTCATCTGCCTGGATGCAGAAAGTGGTACATTGATATGGAAAACAAGTGCAGGTAATGATGGGAAAGCTTTCCCGGGGATATTCTCTTCTCCGGCAGTTACAGCTGACGGGGCGAATCTACTCATTGGCCTGGGATTACATCCTGATATGAATTGCTCATTAGTTTGTATGGATGCAGTCACGGGGGCAATACGCTGGCAGGCACCCTCCACACTGCATATTGAAAGCTCCCCGGCTATCTGGGGAGACATCGCGGTTGTGGGGTGCGGGGCTATTGAAGGTCCAGACCATAAACCTATTTCCGCCCCCGGTGAAGTTATCGCCGTGCAAATTAGCGATGGTACCGTACTGTGGCGACATCCGGTTAACGACCCGGAAAGCTCTCCCGCCATCGTCGATGGTATTGTCTACATCGGCAGTGGTTTCAATGGAAATAAAGTGGTGGCGATTAAGCTGGAAGGTGAAGGCGCTGGTAATATCCTCTGGTCCGCGGATACCACATATCCGGCTACCGGAGCAATCACCGTCGTCGGTGACATAATAATAACCGGTGTTGGCAACGGTGACTTTGTCTACGCCGATAAGAAGAATCCTGCCGGCAAGGTTTTAGCTATCAATCGCGCAGACGGCAAAGTCGTCTGGTCTAAAGACTTCCCCGATGCGGTACTTGGTGCGGTGGCGGTGGTGGGTAATGTAGCCGTATGCACCGGACGCACCGGTAAGATAACATTGATGAATATCGCTGATGGCAGCATTATCAAATCAACTACCGCCCATGAGAGCGAACCAGTGATGGCCGCAGCGGCGTTTACCGGTAAGACCATCTACGCAGTTTCTTCCGGAGGCTACCTGGTGGTACTGGATGGCGAGGGTAAGAAACTGGAGACTATTGCATTGAATTCAGAAGATGCTCCTGGACAAGGTATGTCCTTCTCCTCGCCCACAGTGGCGGGCGGTAGAGTATTCGTGGGAAGTGAGACGGGGGGCCTGATCTGCCTGGTTGGGACGTCAGCTGAATGAATACTAACGATTTTATCCAAAACCTCGCTGATGCGCGCGATGCTGCACGCGTCGGCGGAAAAGCAATCAACCTCGGGCGTCTGTTGCGCGCAGGATTCCCCGCGCCCGGTGGCTTTGTCATCACTACCGATGCCTATCGTTACGCTCATGCCAAAGGTGGCATGCCCGCCGAATTGGCCGATGCAATCCGCACCTGCTACCAGCAGATCGGCTCGCCAACGGTGGCGGTGCGTTCCAGCGCCACTGCGGAAGATATGGCCGATGCCAGTATGGCGGGGCAATATGAGACCTTCCTGGACATCAATGGTGTCGATGATGTGCTGAATGCGGTGCAGAAATGCTGGAGCAGCCTGGACAGCCCACGCACGCGTAGCTACCTGCATGAGCATGGCATTGATATTGATGTGGTGGCAATGGCGGTAGTAGTACAGATACTCGTCCCCGCCGATGTAGCGGGCGTGCTCTTCACGGCCAATGCACGCACCGGCGCACTCGATGAGATGCTCATCGAAGCGAGCTGGGGGCTGGGCGAATCGGTTGTCTCGGGCAACGTGCAACCAGACGTGTTGCGTATCTCCGGCATTGATGGCCGCGTACTTGAGGCGAAGATCTCCGACAAAGCGACCTGGATAGCGCCTGGCTCGCATAAGGAATGTGCCACCCCGGCCAACATGCGCAACAAGCGTTCTCTTAATGCTGCGCAAGTGCTGAAGCTCTGGGAACTGGGCAGGCATGCGGCGACGCATTTCCGCGTCCCGCAGGATATCGAATGGGCCTTCCACAACGATGAGCTTTTCATCCTGCAGACGCGTAATATCACCACACTGGGTGACGCGGCTGCCTATGAGGAGTGCCTGCATAATACACGCACAGAATTGAAAGCGGCACTGGAGAACGAACGTGGCCCGTGGGTGACGCATAACATCGCCGAAACCCTGCCCCACCCCACCCCGCTCACCTGGAGCTTTATCCGCCGTTTCATGTCCGGTGAAGGTGGCTACGGGAATATGTACCGGCAGGCAGGTTTTGTACCTGCTCCTATCGCCTGCGCGGAAGGTTTTCTCACGCTCATCGCCGGCCGCCCCTACATGGACTTGAAGGTCGCACCGGAGATGTTTTTCCAGGATTTCCCCTTCGCCTATGATCCAGAGGAGATCCGCAATAATCCCGAAGCCGGGCAAGCCCCTCCCACCGTCCCCATCGGCGGAATGATGGGGGGCATGAATGTAAACGGGAAGCTGGCAGCAGCCAATCGTATGCTGGCGGAGATGTCAGAGGACTTCGACAAACGGTTGTCCAACGAAATAATCCCGGCATTTGCTGCCTGGTGCAAAGCAGAGAAGCATCGCGATCTCACCATCTTATCCGATGAAGAACTGCTCACAGCACTGCAGGAGCGCGAGACGCAGGTGCTGGACGACTTTGGCCCCAGTTCTATGCTTCCCAGTCTTATTGATGGCATGATTCTGGCAGAATTGCACAGCTTTCTCAATGAACACTTCTGGGATGATGATCCGTATGAACTTTCTAATGAGATTGTCGTCTCTTCAAAAATGGACTCCACATTGCGCTCCGGGGCAGAACTGTACGAAGTGGCAACCGGGACGCGCACGCTGGAAAAATGGATCAAAGATCACGGCTACCGTGGCCCAGCAGAGTTCGATCTCTCCTCACCACGCTGGCGTGAACGCCCGGAAGAAGCGCGCAAAATGGCACAGGGCATGGCGGGTGGCAGGTCACCGCAGCTTATCAGCGAGGAACGTCACGCACGAGCTGTGAAACGTATCGACGAACTGCAAAGCAAGCTTAGCCCGAAGGATGCCGACCGGCTGGAAGATATTCTGCAACGTGCTGGGCGCTATATCAACTTCCGTGAGGACGGCAAAGACTATCTGATGCTCGGGTACGACCTGCTGCGCGATGTGGCATTGGAAGCCGGGCGACGCCTGGGCATCGGCGATGATGTCTTCTTACTCACGCGTGAAGAGTTCACTCATGCAGTACTCACTGGATATCCGCCACTTCCGGTTATAGATAAACGCAAGATGCTGCGCGCCGCGGAAGACCGCATCCAACTCCCGAACTTCATTGATGAAGCGGAACTGGAGCGTATCGGCGAACCCATAATCCATGCTTCGGGCGATTGCATCACGGTGTTCCCTATCTCCAGCGGAACGGCTTCCGGGCCAGCGCGTATTATTCTCTCGCCGGAGAAAGCGGGCGCGATGGAGAACGGCTACATCCTCGTCTGCCCGTCCACCGATCCCTCCTGGACTCCGTTATTCGTCAACGCCGCCGGCCTGGTGCTGGAGCGTGGGGGCACGCTCTCGCACGGTGCGGTGGTTGCACGCGAAATGGGCATCCCGGCAGTTGTGCTGGCCGGAGCGACGGAACTGCTGCAGGAAGGCGAGACGATCACGGTAGACGGCCGACACGGCAAACTCTACCGCGGCGCGCAGGAAATCTGCGATGTTGCCGCCGTTGACGAGAATGACACCCATGTGGCACGCGAGCTGGTACCGCCGGTACCCGGTGATGCCGACCGCCGCGCCGGGATGCTGATGAATCTCTGCATCGCTTTCTGGGCCATCTACCTGGCCGGGGTATTCCTACTCCCGCCACAATATTTGAAGCATCCCAGCTATGCAATACTGGATTCTCTGCTCTGGCCGCTGGTTAACATATTCGGCAAGCCGATAACCGTTGCCATCATTGCCTGTGCCTTTGCCATCATCACCATGGTGGGGCAGAGCGTGCTGACGAATAACAAGCGCATCTGGGAGGCGAAACGCCGGGCTGCGCTCCTCACCAAAGAGGCCGCGACCTTCCCGACCGGCTCCCCGCGGAACAAGATACTGCTGCAGCTGGCGCGCCCGGTACAGGGGCAGATATCCATGGCGGCATTCGTCCCGCTGGCGCTGGTGCTCGGCCCGATGGTGATGACCTTCTCCTGGTTGCCAGAACGTCTTGACCCGGCTGCATGGAGTCCTGCACCCGGGACGTCCTTCATGGTGCTTGCCACAGTAGATGCTACATGGCATGAGCCGGTGTCTCTCGACATTCCTGGCACAGTGCGGCTGGATGAGACCACCCCACGCGAGCAGTCGATCCCGCAGATAAAAGAGACGCTGGAGAAATTGCAGGCACGCTGGGCGGCACCATCCGAGATGGGCAACCTGCCCTGGGACGTGCAGGCAGCTGCCAAAAAGGCACGCGCAGAGATGCTGGCCGACTTGCAGGGTTACCTGAAGGCGGGGGTTACACCACAGACAATATCCTGGCGCATCCGACCTGCAGACATGGATACCGCCACCGCTGGTAAATTTGATCTTACACTGACAACCAAGGAGAAAACACCGATAAAAATCAGCGCTGTTCTCGGTGATAAATATCCACCTGCACTTACCGAGATCACTGGAGGAGCATCTTCTCCAGTGAAATCAGTAAAAATAGTCTACGACAAAGCAAAGACAAAGCAGATGTTCTGGACACCGTTTGCACGCTTTGGCAAGCCGGACTATGATCCCGGGTGGCTGTGGATATACCTGCTGGCATATATCCCACCGATGGTGTTGCTGCGCATGCTCCTTCGTCTGGCGTAATAATGGCGACAAGCAGGAATCATCCGCTTATTCAAAGAATTATACTTGGACAGGGGGCTTGCTATGGAAGATCAATTGAAACAGATTGCGTTGCGCATCCGCGAAATACGCGAGATTGAGGGCATTACCCAGGAGACGCTGGCCGGCGAGCTGGGGATCAGTGCAGCGACGTATGCCCGCTATGAAGCGGGGGCGACGGATATCTCCGTCTCTGTGCTCTACCAGATCGCCAACCGCTTCAATGTGGAACTCTCGGCAATTCTCACGGGAGAGAACCCGCGCCTGCATACCTATGCCCTGGCACGCAAGGGTAAGGGAGTATCGGTACAACGCCGCAAAGAATACCAGTATCAGAGCCTGGCATCCAACTTTGCCCATAAGAAGGCAGAGCCATTCCTCGTCACCGTGCCGCCGGAGGCGGAGAATACCCCCTTCGCGCTCAACAGCCACCCTGGGCAGGAGTTCAACTACGTCATCTCGGGAACGCTGAAAATATTCATTGATGGACATGAAATTGTACTTAATGAGGGCGATTCACTCTACTTTGACAGTGGCGTTGATCATGGGATGAAAGCACTTAACAATCAATCTGCCCAGTTTCTGGCCATCATCTTGTAGGACTATTCCGCGTTACTATTACGCGGTTTCGAGGAATAACAATGTTTGAGAAATACGTTAATCGTACGACTTTCGCCAGTTATGAGGACTTTAAAGAGAATTTTCGCATCAATGTCCCGCCAAATTTCAATTTCGCCTTCGATGTTGTTGATGCAATTGCCGCGGAAGACCCGGAGCGCACCGCGCTAGTCTGGTGCAATGAGGCGGAGGAAGAGAAGACCTTTACTTTCGCCGAATTATCCCGCGCCAGCAACTGCGCGGCCAATTACCTGCGCGAGTTAGGAATCGGCAAGGGTGATGCGGTGATGCTCATTCTCAAGCGTCGCTATGAATTCTGGATCACCTTCCTCGCGCTGCATAAGCTGGGCGCTGTCGCCATCCCGGCAACGCATCTGCTCACAAAGAAGGATATCACCTACCGCTGCAATGCCGCCGACATCAAAATGATCATCTCCGTGGATGACCCGCGCGTACTGGATGCAGTGGAACATGCGGAGCCGGACTGCCCCACCCTGCAGCGCAAGATCGTGCTGCATAATGAGCGCACGGGCTGGCTGACGCTGGATGATAAACTTGATAACTACAGCGCTGAATTCCCCCGCCCCACCGGAGATGCCGGCACCGCTAATGACGACATCATGCTGCTCTACTTCACCAGTGGTACCACCGGGTTGCCGAAGATGGTACAGCATGACTACACCTACCCGCTGGGCCATATCATCACCGCTGGCTACTGGCAGAATGTCATCCCGGGGGGCCTGCACCTGACCGTGGCGGAGACAGGATGGGCGAAGGCTGTATGGGGCAAAATATACGGGCAGTGGCTGTGCAAGTCAGCGGTATTCGTCTTTGATTTCGACAGATTTGATCCGCCGAAACTGATGGAAAAGGTGGCGAAGTATAAACTGACGACCTTCTGCGCCCCGCCGACGATCTTCCGCTTCCTCATCAAGGAAGACCTGACCAAGTACGACCTTAGCAGTCTGAAATACTGCGTGGTGGCGGGCGAACCGATGAATCCCGAGATCTACAACGCTTTCCTTAAAGCCACCGGTATCCGCATTATGGAGGGTTTCGGGCAGACTGAGACGGTAGTATCATTGGCCACCTACCCATGGTTAGAGCCAAAGCCGGGAAGTATGGGCAAGCCGTCGCCGCTCTATGATATCGATCTGCTGAATAGCAAAGGCGAGAGTTGTGAGGTCGGTGAAGAAGGACAGATTGTCATCCACACTGCCGAGAGCAAGCCACCGGGCATGTTCTGTGGCTACATGCGTGACGATGAACTTACCAACAGCGTCTGGCATGACGACATCTACTACACGGGTGACATGGCGTGGCGCGATGAGGATGGCTACTACTGGTTCGTGGGGCGGGCTGATGACCTCATCAAGACCAGCGGTTACCGCGTCGGCCCCTTTGAGGTGGAGAGTGCACTGCTGGAGCATCCTGCGGTGATGGAGTGTGCTATCACCGGCGCACCTGACCCAGTACGTGGGCAGGTGATCAAGGCTACCGTCGTCCTCACCAAGGGACACACAGCAGGCCCGGAGATGGTGCATGAACTGCAGGAGCACGTGAAGCGTGTCACCGCCCCCTACAAATACCCGCGCATCATCGAGTTCGTCACCGAGCTACCCAAAACCATCAGCGGCAAAATCCGCCGGGTGGAAATCCGCGAGAACGATAACGAGATACAGTAAATGAACCCCTCCCTCGGTGGCAACACCGAGGGAGATATTTCTAGTGCATCTTCTCATTCAGTTTCACTTTTTCTTTGGGTTCCCAGTCCGGTAATGAATAACTCACCTCCGCCCGTTCTTTTGTCAGCGTCAGCTTCCCTTTATAAAAATCTACCAATGAAGAAAGTGGGACGTAAAGTACTTTTTCGCCCACATTGAACGGATCGTCAAGTAAGAACGGCGCACCTGCCTGCGTGATTTCAACGCCATCTTTGTTTGAAACCTTGCTGCCCGTACTGAAGATAAAGACATCATTACCGGCCATCAATACCGCACTTGTCATAGCCTCATTAATTTTCAACGCTACCTTCTCTTTGCGATTCAACGCCAGCATATTGTCCGCCAGATCTTCAATCTTCGTATAGACTACGTCATCACGGAGAAGAGTCTCCGGCGCATAGGACGGGACCGTTTTGCCGGGGTTCTCGATTATTTCAATGTTATGTACACGCACTACTGGAAAATTACTGGGGTTGGAAATTCTTTGCTTTTCTTCTCTCATGTTTATCAGAGTTGTCCGCAATTCCCCGGCGATTACTGGTTGATAGGTAATATCCAGGTAAAAATTCAAGTTTTTGTCTGACTGTGGCCACTTATAATAGAGTCGGTTTTCAACATGTTTCATTTCCAATATTGTCGTTTGTATCATTGTAGTCCCAGGGAGATTTATTGTCACCAGAGCCTCACAGGCCGGTAGCATCGGCACTGATGCAGGTTTCATATAGTCAGGCATTCCCCCGAGATTCACGTAATCATTCTGCCATCCGCGAGTATTCATTGAAAAATATAGATCATGTATCGGATATCCGGGAATCGTATTGTTTTTTATGGTGTATTCAGATTTCAGGTACTTTATCCCCTTGGGAGTAAACTTCAGATCTATGATGTCCATATTTTGAACATAAGGTAATTCCCCGTAAGGCATGGGAATGGCCTTAACTTTTGCATTATCTACTAAATATGCACTCTCAACATATAGGTAATCGCTGGAAATATATCCAAGATTATTCCCCACTTTGATTGTTGCGGAATCATCGGAAATATTCTCTAACTCAATAGTCTCCACGCATTCATACCCAGTCGGTTTTATGTTGACATCAATCCAGATATGATTGCATCTCACAGCATCGCTCTTCGCATAATCTACTGTACCATTGACGATTTTTACGACTTCAAATTCCGCTGTAGCTGATAGAGCAAAAAGCACGGCAGCAGCGATAACCACTATATATCTCATCATCTTCCCTCCGTTTATTCATTCATCGCCAACATTAAAAAGAATAATCGATTGTCAGGTTTTCCAGATGCTCTTCAAATTTCCCATTCAGTGCTTTCACCACATCCGCAACTGGTACATACATCAGCTTTTCCCCTTTTTTGTATCCATCATCAAGCAGGAATACTTTGCCCAGTAGCTTTATATACTTAACAGACAGAACCTCATTAACATTTATCGGAGATTTTCTCTTCATGATGTCGCTATCGGGTTGAAAGGTAAGTTCAATATCGTCAACACGCAGCGTCACAATATTCGTTTTCCCATCCCAATCCTGTACTACCTTCTTTATTGGTTGGTCATCTTTTTTTTCCCCTAATTCCCTAACCAGATCGTCTAGTTCCACAAATGCCACGTTATTGAGTAATAATCCATCGGGCCTCTGTTCGACGTGTCCGCTATTTCCAGGATTCTTCACAACATAATTATATTGCTTATCTTCGCTGTAACTTCGGGAAGTTCGATTTAGTATGTCCGGCTTTGTCGGTGCAAAATCAACATTAAACACGTATTCAGCTTGCCAGTTCTCCCATTTACGATAGAGTCGGTTTTCCTTCTGTTTAAAATCCACACCATGACTCATCACCAGCCACATGCCTGGATTATGGAAAGTGACCAGTAACTCAGAAGAAGACACCAGTCCTTTCCAATTGCCACCAGTGAAATTGTAAATGATAAAATTACGTGGATACGCAGATACCAATCCTTTGTTAGATAGATATTCTACTTGCACCCAATGAGTCTGCCGAGGTTGAAAGGTTACTTTCTTCACCCAGTAAGCTTGATACCCTTCACCGTCCAAGTTTTTCGAGCGCGGGAGTTTTCGTTCCACCAATACTGCGACATTATCGACTTTACTGGTGAAGGAAATGAATCCGGGCGTATCTCCACTTCCTCCATCACCACCACCATTTTCCGGGAAGCCCATCTCGACGGTTTGCGCGGCGTCAGAATCATTAACGAACTTAAAAGTGGCAGTTACGGTGTAGTTCTTCTCGTTAACGTCAATATTCACCCACTCCTGCTCCATGCGAATGTTGGTATCCTCACCGCCCATGCGATTCACAGTACCACCGATGCCAACTACGCTTGTATCATTCGCCCATGCCGTACTTGCTATAGCCAGCAGTGCAATGAATAATAGTGATAGGTTCCTCATAGCAAACTCCTTTACATCCCGCACCTTCTCAACTATTTGTCTTTAGCAACAGGCGGCACTATTGATACTTTGATCATTTTGTCACCAGCGGTGATTTTCTTGGCGACATCCATACCTGCCGACACTCTACCGAATACCGCATATAGGCCGTCCAGCTGCGGTATCGCGCAGTTACAGATATAGAACTGACAAGAGGCACTATCTGGTTCGGCTGAGCGTGCCATTGCTATAGCACCTTCCCAGTGTTTCAATTTCGGGTTTATCTCCAGCTTCACCCTATCAGCAGACTCACCCGTACCATCACCTTTAGGGTCGCCACCCTGGATGATTTGAAAGCCATTCATTGTCTCAACCCGATGAAATGTCAGCCCGTCATAAAAGCCCAGGTCGACAAGCTTAACAAAGTTAGCCACCGTATTGGGTGCTCCATTGCCGTACAGATCAATTACGATATCACCTTTTGCGGTGTTGATTGTTACCTGATTCGTAACGGCGAGATCATCCTTCGGCGGTTTGGGAACCTCGACTGGAATAACTGGCGGTACATCTACGGGGGCAACTACCGGTACTTCGATGGGTTTTACCGGCGGTACTTCTGTTGGAGTTACCACTGGTACTTCAACCGGTTTTACTAGCGGTACTTCAGGAACTGTCACTGCCGGCGTGTGTGCTTTAAACGAATACTTTACCGTGTTAGCATCTTTCTTATATTCATATGCCCCGTCCAGCTGTTTATTGAGTGCAGACAAAGGCACATACATCAGCGATTCGCCTTTCTTCTGCGGGTCTGGTATTAGCAGCGCTTTACCATCCATTTTGCTATCAACGGCGTCAACTTTCGCCACATCACTATCCGGGGTGAATACATACGTTGTTCCCCAGATATTCAAAGTAACAGCATTGGTCTTTGTCGCCCAATCCATCGTTACTTTTCCTGCTGGTGGATTCTTTTCACTTTGTGCGAATTTGATTGCGCGTGCAGAGAAGTTATCCAGTGAAGTATAGACAACGCCTGCTTTTTGCATTGCTGCCGGAGCAATATGCGTTTCAGACTTTCCGGCATTCACGATCAAATAGCTGTCCGTTTTTACATCATCAACTACCATTAACGCATCTGCCGATGTCGGAACAACAGTCATAGCCAGATCAAACTTGGGTTTCCAATCAGTCCATTTTTTATAGAGCCTGTTTTCGACATGTTTCATCTCCAGTCCCGGGCTTACAATTGATGCTCCTGGGGCACTCACCGTCGCTAGAAGCTCACTGCTTGCAACGTTACCAGCCCAGCCACTGTCGCTGAAATGATAATCGAGCATATTCTGGCCATCCTTGCTGCCATATTTGCTCGTATACTTCACCGCAACCATGCGGGTCTGCTTACCGAGGAAGTTCACGTTCTTGACCCAGCATTTCGACGTATAGCCCTTCTCCGCTTTGTCCTTGCTTACGTCAGTGCGAACTGCCTTCACCGGCAATTCGCCGATCGACATCTCGAAATTGCTGAAGCCTTCCGTCTTTTTGTCACCATCAATCCGAATTTTCTCCGGGTAGGCCATCTTCACCAGCGTTTCCACGTTCGTCTCGTTGACGAACTTGTAAGTAACTTCAACGGTGTAGGAGTCCTGGCCCGCGTCGATTTTCATCCACTCTTGCGCCAGGCGGATGTTGGCACCGGCATCACCCAGGCGACCGATAGTGCCACCCTCGCCTGCCGCAAAGGCGGTGACCATGGTGCTGATGGATATCAACACCAGCATACAAAACAGCAGAAATCTATTCATTGTGAATCCCCTCCAAAAATATTGCCCGGTGAAATCGAATCACCGAGTGAATTACTATAAGTATACGACAAAGCGGCCGGAGAACCTTCTGTCTCCGACCGCTATTTTCACTATTTGTCCTAAATTAACAACAGATACGCGGATTATTTAACCAGCGCACTGGCACCGGCATCGCTATCTTTGCCATCGCAGGCAACAACGCGGTAGGCAGATGCTTTTCCAGCGGGAGCCATGTAGTCCATCCACTCCTGCGGGTTCTCTGGTGTCCCCTCGATATGTGGCGGGCGATAGGCGATGGGTGTCCAGGTCGCTCCCCCATCCAGCGTGCGATCCACGCGGAAACCGATCTCATTGTCGCTGGCATCCGTCCAGCTAATTTTATTCCCAGCACCTTCAATGGCTGCTACTTTCACGTCTACCGGTGCCTTGGGTGATTCTAATGGTGTTACGGTCAGCATCTCGGGCTTTTTCCAGCTCTTCGGGTCGCGTTCGATATTTTCCACCACCGCACAATCAATGATCGCACGTTTGCTCACGTTCGTCTCGCCGACCGCGCCCGACGGGTCTTTGTTCCAGGCCGCAAGCAAGCCTTTGATATCGACATCCCAGCCACCCATATAGCTATTCTGCCCACGGCCCTTCTCATGCTCGTTGCGCGTCATCGCCCAGGAGAGCATATTGGTGCCACCGTGTGCCTGGCAAAGGATTCCTTCGCCGTCATTGCCGGGGTTGGAGCCGGTATTGATGTAGTAGTTCTTATCGATCCAGACGTTCTGCCCGCCGAGGTCAAAGGCGCGGGACAGATTGTCCGAGATAGTCCCCGAGCCACCGCCGTTTGCTTCTGTGAAGCCATCCAGCGTCAAGCGCCAGCCGTAGATGCCGTAGCTGTCCTTACCGGCATCCAGGAAATCACGCTGGTTGCGGTTATGCTGAATCGTCAGCCATTTACCGGAGATATTGAATCCCTTATGCCCGTTATTGTAGACGTAGTTATCGCGGACGACTACGTTCTCGGCGAAGAATCCGGCAGAGCCTTCACTGGTGGCCTCTGCCTTTGTCAGCCCGAGCATCTCTTTATTGATATCAATGCCGCAGGTTTTGTTGTAATCAAAGAGTACACGACTCTTGCGCAGGCCTAAATATGCGAAGGTACCTTTGCGCGATTCATTGCGGGTAGTGGTCTGTGCGTAGACAAAATTACGACCTTCTGATTTAGAGAGTACATTGGCGGCAACCAGTATGTTTTTCCCATATACGGAGACGCGTCCGGGGAACTTCGCCATATAGAAGCCATCAACGCCGAATCCCTTGGCATGTTCTGGTGAGGCACTGAAACCAGCAACCCCGCAGGTCATGCTGTTATTCATCACCGCAGCATCCTTGAAGTAGCAGCCGACCACCAGCCTGCCGGTTCCCGAGCCTATCAGCTCCTTACCGCCGCCATTGAAGGCATCAGTCGGGTGGGTGCCGTCGGGGACTCGATCTGCCCAACTGTCTTTGATGTAGTTGCTTTTCCATGATCCGGCAGTGCGCCAGGTCGCGCCCCAGTTTACGTCTGGGCCGAAGTACACCGTCGCGCCTTCCAGGCTGACATTGACGATGCCGACGTTATTCACGTCCTTAATTCGTCCATCTTTTTCCGGGCACAGGCCGATGATATTCCAGTCTTTCGGGGTCTCTGCCTTGATGGCGCTGATCTTACCCTCAGCTGTTCCCTTGATATCTTTCCCATCTAGTTTACCTGTATAGTCACCAGCGTACCCATCCGCAGTGTTTTTAAGAGTAATGGTACAGGTAACATTCGCTTCCAGGTTATTCGCGCCTTTGGGCAGTTGTAGTTTTACTTCAATAACCGTAACAGGTACTGCAACGCCATCCGCATTCTTCTCTGCAAGCATCTCTTTCGTTTCAGCAGTTCCGGTCAGCTTTAACTCCGGGTTATTAGCCATGAAGCCTATTGCTTCGGTGCCGATCTTATTCCCGGCTGTTGCAATGCTTACGACCAGGTCATCGTTAAAGGATCCTGCTTTCATGCCACCACGGAGCAGGAAGCGCGCCCGTGTGCCGGTATCCAGCGCGACATCGTCATGCTTGTCAAAGCCGAAGACGAATTTGGTGGGCAGGTCGAGAGTGCCATTGTACGAGTCGACTTTTCCTACCGGGGCAGCACCACGGATCACCACGCCGGAGCGCAGCATCAGGCCACGTCCATTGGGGCCGGAGAACGGGCCTTCAGAGAAATCATAGATACCGGCGGGGTAGTAGAGTACGCCCCCACCCTTCACCGCTACTTCATCGCGCGCATTCTCGAATTTCTCGAAATTCGTTTTCCCCTTGGCGAAGGTGGACATATCAATGACATTTGCCCAGTTTACTGCATTTGTCCATTGCGGGTATCCTTCCACACCACTGTAGTTACTCTCGACCGCATTATCAGTCGGTGGTACTGCCATGACGATCGTCGCCAACAATAGTGTAATTAGCAGCAAGTATAGTGCTCTCATAGTTCATTCTCCTTAGGTTAATAGTCCTGCGTCGTATATGATATGACACGCCATCCGACGATTCGATTCGCTATTTGACGGATTATCATGCAATTTTTATCAGCATAGTTTCCAACGGCTCCAGGGACACTTCAGGGCCGACAACCTTCCCGGAAAATAAATTGATACCTTCGCAGGGTAATGTCACCGTACGCTCTTCTTCCACCAGGTTCACAATTCCATATCCCTCTTCGCGCGGAACCACGACTACATCACTGGAGCCTTCCGCGATTGATGAAATACTGACCTCAGCCAACAAACGCTTTACCAGCGAGATGTAGGTTGTTTCATCTACCATGCAGCCTAGAGTGATGACTTTTCCTTTGCCGTAATTGTTCTCCATTATCGCCGGCAAACCCTCGCCATAGCCACCATGGTAATACGCAATTGCGCTACCTTCTACTGGTTCATAAGCTTCACACCAGGCTCGGGTACGTGTGCTGGTACCGTCAGTTAATCCCACCGTGATGATGTCTTCCTGCCAGTGTGCCGGGAAGCGCAACGCACTAATCGCGCCGATCAGCTCCTCCAGCCCGCCGAATTCATGCCGGGTGAAGGCGGTGAATTCCTCGGTGCGGTATCCCGTCAAAGGCCCCAACAGCAAGCGCCCACCCTCAGCCACCCATTGGCGCAAGCGGGCACGCGTCGACTTCTTCAATATTGGCATCAGGGGAATGATCAGCACTTTGTACTGGCTGAAGTCATGCTCTTCATTAATGACATCACGCCAGATATGGTGCTGCACCAGTGGGATGTGATAATCATCGCGCCAGCGGGTGTCATAACGCATATCATCATCAATCGGGTCAATGCTGAATGCCCAGGCGGCCTCGTTACTCTGCAGCAACGCCACCTGCGCGGGGAGTGGCGGGTGTGCCAGCAGCCACTCGCCGTGCGCCTCGTACTCACTTGCCAGCTTTGTCATGATATCTTTATTGGGCCGCCACTTGCCTGTAGCCGTCACCAGTGTGCCGTGCTGCATCTCCTGCCCGGCCCAGTGCTCGCGCCACTGCCAGTATACCGTCATACTGCCCCCGAGTAGTGTCGCCAGCCAGGTGAATGCGTGGATGCCCCGGGCATCGTGATGGATGTTCCAGATCTTCCCACCGGCTGACCACGAGGGTGCCGTCTCCAGCAGCCAATAAGGTGCTGGTTTCTCCGCGCGCATCCGATCAAAGTACATGGTGTTCCAGTGGTAATGATTGACGTCGCGGTACAGGCTATGCCCCACCCTGTCCAGAGCATCATTATGCTGGTACCAGTTCATCCCGAAGCCGGGAGTCATGTTGCTGGTAATCGGTTTCTCTGATGATTCACGAATGATATGGCACTGGTTGCGGATAAAATCCGTCCAGGCGTCATTGTTGTAACGAGATATAGCCATGATAAGTGAAGGGTGGTGCCGCTCCGGTATCTCGGTGGAACCTACACTCGCTATAGGCATGGGAATTTGGCGAAAATCGGAGTACGCCTGACTCCAGAACTCCAGCCCCCATGCACCATTAAGGTTCTCTATCGTGCCATATTTCCTTGCTAGCCAGGTATGGAAGCCGCGCTGTGCCTCAATGCCGTAATCCGCCCCACCCATCTCGTTATCTATCTGCCAGGAATGTATCGCCGGGTGATTACCGAATGCTTTCACCATCGCACGTACGATATCCGCGCACTTCTCCCGGTAGACGGTGCTATAGACCGAGTAATGCTTGCGCCTACCATGGGTAGCACGTTTACCGTCCGCATGGGTCTGCAGCACCTCAGGATATTTCTCGGTGAGCCACGCCGGAGGTGCCGCAGTGGGCGTCCCCACCATCACGGCGATGTTCGCCGCATGGCAAAGATCAAGGATATGCACCGCCCAGGTGAAATTATACTCACCTTGCACCGGTTCAAAACGATGCCAGGCAAATTCGAAAAGGCGGACAATATTGAACCCCAGTTCTTTCATCCGCGCTATATCTTGTGACCATTCCACTTCCGGCCACATCTCCGGATACCAGCTGGCACCAATGAGCAGGCGTTCATCAATATTCTTATTCATATACAATTCAGCTTCCTCTCGGACAAATTTACAGTTCACGATAGAGATCGTTAAGCAATACACGCTGGTTAGCCAGATTAAAATTAGCGGTAACTGACGCGCGTGCAGCAGTTCCCAACTCGCTACGTTTATTAGCATGGGCCAGCAAATCCTTGAAAGCGCCTACCAATTCGTCTACTTCAGCGGAAACGAGTATCCCGGTCTTTCCTGGGGTGATAAAGTCGCGCACGCCGCCTTCATCGACGGCCACCACTGCCGTACCACAGGACATCGCCTCCAGCAGCGCCCGGCCAAATGGTTCACGCTTCGACGTAAGTGCCAACACGTCTAATGCTGACAATAGTGGTGCAGAATCCACCTGCCACGGTAGCCAGGTGATCCTGTTCGCGATGGGTGATATTGCAATCCTTGCCTGCAGGTGATTCACATAATCCGGCCGATGGCCGAAGTCTGCGCCGCAGAGCACGGCATGCCATTTTTCATCCTGCATTTGCTCCAGGGCGTCGAGAAACAGGTCGTGGCGCTTCCAGGGGACAAACTGTGCCACCAGGCCAATGAGTGGGACATCTATCGGCAAACCATATTTGGCGCGTATTTCTGTGGTGTCATCACGGGGGAAAAACTTGCTGGTATCTACTGCTGGCGGCAGTAGCCGAATTTTCTCGCCATCATCGAAAGCATAGCCCATCACGTCTTCCCGAACTGCCGAGGAGATGACGGCCACGCGGGTGGCACGCTGGTAGAGCAGACGCCCGTACTGGCCTATCGGCGAGAGATCACGTACCTGCCAAATTACCGGGCACCTCGCACGCGTGGTGTAGGCAATTGCCGAGGTAGTGTTGGCGTGGACAATATCGGGTTTGATCTCTGCCAGCAGCCCGTCCATCGCATTGCGCGCTACCCGCACGGTGTGCACTATCTCCAAGCCTGCACGTAATGTGCGAGGGCGCATCAACGGTGCCAGTGGAACATAGAGGGTACGGATGCCACGCTCGCGCACCTCGGAGAGCAAATCACCGGCAGGAGCCGCCACCACCGGGGTGTACTCCGCCTGGTCCAGGGCATCCAGCATTGTCAGCAGGCTCCGCTCTGCACCACTTATCGCCCCTGAGGCACTTACATAGAGAATTGTACGCATTATTAGGTTACTCCGGTCTTTCCGCCAGCACATGCCGGTCGATCCCCGCGTAGTCCGCGATGGTTACTATAGTATTCCACTGCTGCCGTGATAATTCCTGCGTGATTATTTTCGCTTGTCCCTCGCCTAATTCTAATCCCAGTAGCCCACCCGGAAGCAGATGCGCAGGGGCATCATCAATTAATCGCCGCACCAGCGCCAGCCCGTCATCTGCCGCCCGTAACGCCGTCACCGGCTCATAATCTCGCACCTCGGGCATCAGCGTCGCGTACTCTTCTTCCGAGATATAGGGCAGATTGGCGATTATTGCTGACACTTTATACGACACCGGGGCGAGCAAATCCCCCTGCAAAAAGGTAATTCTCTCCGATACATTATGCCGTTCCGCATTTCTTTGTGCGGTCGCCAGTGCATCGGGTGAGATATCTATTGCCGTGAGCTGCAGTGATGGCGCTTCGGCGGCCAGCGTTACGGCAATGTCACCACTGCCGGTGCCGACATCTATAACTGATTGCGGCTCGTCTGTGGGGTGCTGGCGCAGCCATTTCAGCGCTTCCTCTACCAGTAGTTCTGTCTCGGGACGGGGGACGAGGACGTGCTTGTTTACGTAAAAAGGGCGTGCGTAGAACTCCCACTCGCCCAGCAGGTATGCCAGTGGCTCGCGCTGGGCACGGCGGGTGACGAGAGCGTTGAACTGCCCCTGCAACTCTACTGGCATGGCGTCATCCAGGTGTGCCCAGAGCCAGGCGCGGTCTTTGCCGAGCACATGGGCGAGGAGCAGCGCGGCGTCCAGGCGCGGGGTGTCAACCTCCGCCGTGCGGAAACTGGTGATCACGCGGCTGAGGGTATCACGCAAATTGCTCACTTGCACTCCTGCAGCAGCGCCATAACCTGCGTCTCGGAGATGGGGCCGGTGGCGGCGAAAGTCCAACAGGAGAGGTCGAGCAGCTCGTCCAGCACCAGGCGGACTTCGGCTTCGGTGACTTCGCTGAGGCGAGTGATGATCTCCTGCAGGGGGCGCACGTAACCCCAGGTAAGCTGATGCTGCGCCATGCGGCGCATATGTTCGGCGGTGGTCTCCAACGAGAGCGCCAGGCCCACCTTGATCTGCTCCTTGGCACGCATGAACTCTACTGACGTCAGGCCGTGCTGGCGGATTGACTCCAGCTCGTCGCGCACCAGCCGTATCACCTGGGGGAAGGTGTCTGGGCTGCAGGCACCACTGACGGCGAGGAAGCCGGTGTCGCGGAAGCCGCCGGTGTAGGAGCTTATGTCGTAGGCGAGACCGCGCTTTTCGCGGATCTCCTGAAAGAGGCGCGAGGTGGTGCTGCCGCCCAGTACGGTATCAACTATCGCCAGTGCGAAGTTGCGTTCGTCACAGACCGGGTAGGAGCGCCCGCCCCAAAGGAAGTTGATCTGCTCACTATCGTCCTCATCCACGGCAAGCTTGTGTTGCATTCCGAGAGGGTACTCTGGTAGTGTTACCGGTGTAGTGGGGAGGTCAGCGAAGTACTTTTCGGCGAGTGCGACCAGCTCCTGGTGTTGTACTTTGCCGGCAGCGGTGATAATGACACGGGAAGAGGCGAAGTGTTTGCGTTGGCATTGCAGCAGCATCTCGCGGGTAATCGCGCGCACACTGGCGGTGTCTCCAAGGATAGGATGCCCCAGAGCGCCGCCGTGCCAGAGGGACTCCATAAAGATGTCCTGGATGGACTCCTCCGCTACGGCTTCGTATTTGAGAATCTCTTCCACGATGACCTGGCGCTCACGTTCCAGCTCGTCCGCAGGGAAAACGGAGTGACAGACCATGTCGGCGATCAGCTCCAGCGCGAGGGGGAGGTGCTCGGCCAGTGTGCGGGCGTAGATATTGGTGGTGTCGCGCTCAGTATAGGCGTTGAGTTCGCCACCGACATTCTCGATCATCTCGGCCAGTTGAAAGGCGGAGCGAGTGGTGGTGCCTTTGAAAAGCATGTGCTCAAGGAAGTGCGCGAGACCGTGCTCCGCTGGCGTCGCTTCCTCGGCGGAGCCGGCGTCGGTCCAAACGCCAACGGAGACTGACTCCACTCCCGGCATAGTCTCGGAGAGCACCAGCGCGCCATTGGAAAGGCGGGTGGTGGTGATGTGAGCGGTATATTGATGCATATGGGGATAATTTACATGGATTTAGAGTAATTAGCAAGTTAGCGTGGTATCAGGGAATATCAACTGGCTGGTTGCTCTGGGTCGCCTGGTGGGCGGCGAAGGTGGTGCGGAGGGCGGCCAGTTCCTCGTCAAATGAGGTGGGCATAGGGGTGCCATCCAGCAGGTAATTGACGTAGTGCTCCAGATGGTCGGTAGAGAGGGTGGTGCAGGGGAGTGCTCTGTCCCCGACGCCAGATTTGATGAAGCGGTTGCGGGTGAAGCCGTCTACTGATTCGGCCATACCGAGTGTGCCGTAGACGCGGATTTGATCGTTGCCCCAGCTGCCGAACTCGGGGGGGTTGAGGTAGTTCAGGTTGATACTGGCGACGGCACCGTTGTCCAGGCGCGCGGAGAAGGCAGCGGCGAGCTGAATATCCCCCACCCCGGTGTTGCCCAGGTTGGTGGCCACTCCGCTGATCTGGGTGAAACGCAGCCCGGTGGCGCCGATGATAAAGCGGATAGCATGGATGCCGACCCAGCGCGTGAGGCCGCCGTCGGTGTCCATGTCCTGGGAGCGCGTGCCCAGCCAGGGGTAGGATTTCTGCGCCTGCACGTGGACGATGGTGCCCAATTCCCCAGCATCTACCAGTTGGCGTATCCCCTGTATTGACGGGAAGAGCATGGAGTCGTTCATCTCGCGAAAGGATTTGCTCGTTTGCTGTGCAGTGGCCAGAATCTCCGTCAGCTCCTCTTCAGTGAATGCCGCGGGCTTCTCCGCCAGCACATGCTTGCCCGCCTGCAGGCACCGTATTGCATCCCGCGCCTGTGTGCTGCGACAAGGAGAGCAGAGGGAGACCAGCTCCACGCGGGGATCGGCAAGGAGGGCGTCCAGATCGGGGTAGAGTGTCACTGCATGCCCGGCGGTTTTTGCCGCGGGCAACCCGGCGACCGCGACGACAGTGGCGCGGATATTGGCGGGGAGCTGGAGCGGGTATTGGTGGCCGTTGGCCCCATATAGCCCGAGGCGCAGGAGGTGTGACATAGTAGATTTACCCCGTGGGGGCGAGCGCGATGCCCGCCCCCGGAATTACATCAGTCCGCCATGGCGGTGTAGATCGGGTCGGAATGCGCGGTGATCACCTGGGACAGCGGCAGGTCGATGAGCTGCGTCCCCGCCACGGTGATAGCGAGGCGGTCGCCGCCGACGGTGCCGATGACGGAGAATGGCGCGCCGAACTCGACCGCCAGCTGCTGCAGCTCTTCCACTTTGTCAGCGGTGCAGGAAACGACGATGCGTGACTGCGACTCGGCGAAAAGGTCCATATCGGCGCGGCCTACCGTGTCAAGTTTCACTTCCGCGCCCAACTTGCCAGCTATGGCGGACTCGGCGATGGTAACGGCGATGCCGCCCTCGCTGCAGTCATGTGCGCTGGAGAGCAGGCCACGCTTGATGGCGGTGAGTACACAGTTCTGCACGGCTAACTCGGCTTGCAGATCGAGTACCGGCGGCATACCGGCTTCCATTTTATGCTCGATAGCCAGGTATTCGCTGCCACCCAACTCCGCTTTGGTGACGCCGAAGAGGGCGATCTGTTGGCCAGCGGCCTTGAATGCCATGGTCGCATACTGCTCGACCTTCTCCAGCACTCCCACCATACCGATGGTGGGCGTGGGGAAGATGGCGGCATCGGGGCCTTCGTTGTAGAGACTGACGTTGCCACTGACCACCGGCACCTGGAAGGCGCGGCAGGCGTCGGCAATGCCCTCAACGCCCCGTTTCAGCTGCCAGAAGCGATCGGGCTTCTCCGGCTTGCCGAAGTTGAGGCAGTCGGTGACGGCGGCGGGGTCAGCGCCGACGCAGACCAGGTTACGGGCAGCCTCGGCGACGGCAATCTGCGCGCCGATGTAGGGGTCGAGGTAGCAGTAGCGGCTGTTGCAGTCGCTGGTCATCCCCAACCCACGCTCAGAACCTTTGATGCGAATGACGGCGGCATCGCCCACGCCTGGCGGCACGACGGTGTTAGTCTGCACCATGTGGTCGTACTGCTGATAGGCCCAGCGCTTGCTGGCGATATTCGGCGTAGAGAGGAGATTAAGCAAGGATTGGTTGTAGTCTGCGGGCAAGGGCAGGCCGGTGAGGTCGGTAGCGTTGAGCGCGGCCAGCCAGTCGGGAGCCTCGGCAGGAAGGTAGTATACCGGGCCAGCGGCGAGGGATTCAGTTGGCACTTCGGCAACGATCTCACCATGGAAGCGGATGCGCAAGATCTTCTCTTCGGTGACATGTCCAACCACTGCGGCATTCAAATTCCACTTGGTGAAGAGGTCAATAACCTCTGCCTCGCGACCCTGTTTGGCCACCACCAGCATGCGCTCCTGGGACTCGGACATCATGATCTCCCACGGCTCCATGCCTTCTTCGCGCATGGGGACGTGCATAAGGTCAATATCCATGCCCACGCCGCCGCTCTCGGCCATCTCGGCGGTGGTACAGGTGATGCCCGCCGCGCCCATGTCCTTGATGCCGACGATAGCATCGCCCTGGAGTAGCTCCATGCAGGCTTCAATGAGGCACTTCTCGATAAAGGGATCGCCTACCTGCACGGTGGGGCGCTTCTGATCGTCTTCACTGAACTCGTGGCTGGCGAGAATAGAACAGCCGCCGATGCCATCACGGCCGGTGCGATTGCCCACCACCATCACGGGGTTGCCCGGGCCTTTAGCCTTGCTGGTAGCCATGTAGCGCGAGTCGGCGACGCCGACGGCCATGACGTTTACCAGGCAGTTGTCGCGATAGGAGGGATGAAAGTAAATCTCGCCGCCCACGGTAGGGACGCCGACACAGTTGCCATAAAATTGGATGCCATCAACCACACCATGCAGCAGCGACTTGGTCTTATCGTTATCCAGGGTACCGAAGCGAAGAGAATCGAGCAACGCCACCGGGCGGGCACCCATGGTGAAGATGTCGCGCAGGATACCGCCGATGCCGGTGGCCGCGCCCTGGCGTGGCTCCACCTGCGAGGGGTGGTTGTGACTCTCCATTTTGAAGATCACGTAGCAGTTCTCATCTATTTCTATGCCGCCCGCGTCCTCGCCTTCGGCGCGCGTGGGGTATTTGCCCGTTTTGGGGAAGAGCTTAAGGAGGGTGCGACTGCGGGGATAGCCGCAGTGCTCGGACCATTCCACGGAATACATGGCCAGCTCGGTGCCCGACGGCTCGCGCCCGAGGATACCGAGCACGTTGTTGTATTCCTGCTCATTCATGCCCAGTTCGAGGGCTACCTGTAGTTGTGAAGTTTCGTTTGCCATCAGTTTTTCTCGATCCTTATTGTCATCGTGGGGTTGATCCACGGTCATCACTGTTCAGATGATTTGCATCATCCCCGACGGGTCGGCCACCTTCGCGGATTAGCTAATTCTCCAATGTGGAGGTCTTCTTGTACTCCTGCCAGACATGCTCGATACGCTCTACATGCTTCTCGGTGCTGTGACGCAATCTATTCAATAGTTCGCCCACCTCGCGGGAATCAGTGGCGAATACCTGGTGAAAACTGGATTCTGCCAGCGTTCCCTCCAGATCGCGTGCTACACTGAGCGCTCCGATAGCGGTGGTCTTGCCCAGTTGGGCATCCGTGCGCAGTTCGCGAAGGTAGGTCTGAAAAGTAAGTATGGTATCCAGCGAAAATCTGCCTTCTTCAATGAATATCTTCCCCGCCTGGTACATATGCAGCAGGGTGCGTACCCAGGAAGCGTGATGCAGCTCCTCGACCGATATCCCATTCCAAAACTCACTGAATTCGGGGATGGTTCGGGAATAGGTAGCATAGATGTCAGCGATAATCTCTTCGATAACCGCTAACTGCTCGATACTATTGGAGTTTATATCTACTTCGTTCAAAGCAACTCCCTTCTAGTGCAGGCCTCTGATGCTGATCGCCTGGATGTGCAGACTTTCCACCAGCCCCTTGAAGAGCTTCTTTCCATCAGTACCGCCCAACAGGCGATCACAGACGCGCTCCGGGTGCGGCATCATGCCCAGCACATTGCCGCGCTCGTTGCAGATACCGGCGATGTTATTCACTGAGCCATTCGGGTTCGCCGCTTCCGTGATGTTGCCAGTGGCGTCGCAGTAGCGGAGGATCACCTGATTGTTGTCTTCCAGCTGCTTGAGCGTATCCGCATCGGCGTAGTAGCGGCCTTCGCCATGAGCGATGGGGAAGTTCACCACTTGCCTGGGGGTATAGAAGTGCGTGAACGGTGAATCCGTGCACTCTATCCGCAGGTGCTGCGGCTGGCAGATGAACTGCAGATGGTCGTTGCGATACAGGGCACCGGGGAGCAATCCGGCTTCGGTGAGGACCTGAAAGCCGTTACAGATGCCGATGATATATTTGCCTTTGGCGGCATGCTCGACAACAGATTTCATCACCGGTGAGAAGCGCGCCACTGCACCGCAGCGGAGGTAGTCGCCATAGGAGAAGCCACCCGGTAGGATGATGCAGTCGAGGTCGGTGATGTCCGTTTCTTCATGCCAGACGTTGCGGACTTCCAAACCTGTGACCGTGGCGACGGCATAGTTACAATCGGCATCACAGTTGGAGCCAGGGAATACTACGACACCGAACTTCATACCGCTACCTCTAGTGACGTCACCTGGATATCATACTGTTCGATGACCTGGTTAGCCAGCAACTCGCGGCACATTTCGTCCGCCATGTTATGGGCGGTATCCTCGCAACAGGCGTCAATTTCCATAGCGACGAACTTGCCGATGCGTACATTTGAGACGCCCTCATGCCCCATTTTATGCAGCGCACGTTCAATGGTGGTGCCCTGTGCGTCCATCACTGTGGGCTTGAGTGTAATCTCGATATTTACATGATAAAGCACTATTTGCTCCTCTTCTTATGTCTCGTGGAATATTCCACGTCAGAATTACTAATTGGTTATCTCTACGGATCCCATGGTGGCCAGAGCAGTTATCTTCAGCTCCGGGCGCCCCGCTTCATCTATTATAAGCGACTTAGTGTTGTTATGCACACTCGCAAACATCGATTTCGCCTCAATTGATACGAGCATAAGCTCCGGGACGATTATCCGCACTGTGCCAAATATTACCATGATCTTCAAGTCAGCGCCGGCATTATCGAGTATGGCACCACGCAGATCCATAACATAATCGCCCACTATTGCGATGATTTTACCCCCGTGAAACTGCTGCGATTCATTCTTAAAGAACATGCCGGAGAGTACTACGCGGTCGTGAATATCATGTTCAAAGCGTACCGGTTTCGCCGTTCCCTTCCCGGTATTACTCGATAAATCATTGCTGCCAGCACGTTCCCGTTTCTCTTCCCGAGGAAGCATCATACGAATACCTAATAGTACCGCAAAGATCGCTGGAACGATGAGCAACTTATGCGCCATACTCCCGAGATCGGATGAATTGCTCTGCATCATCAACGAGCTTCTGACCAGGAGCACAATACTTACGCCTATTAATGTCAACGCCCCCCAGGGTTTCGTCGGCGTCACCAGCAGTTGATTGATGCCGATGAGCATAACAAACGCGGGCCACTCCCACCCCAGGATGACGATAAATGTCTCCATAGAGATGACGCGCGCGTATTCCAGCAAAAATCCTATCGCCAGTATGACTATCATTCCACCGAACAGAAAACGCCAGGACATAATATATTCCTCTTGTAAACGGCATTCTGGTCATCATGACATGGGAGCTGTATCCCCTGAACAGGCACTAGATATTCAGGCGCTGATAAAAGACTTCGATATGCTTCAGATGGGTACGCCAGGCAAAGGCAGTATCAATCTGCTCGGGCGTGAGATATTTTCCCAGCTCGGTATCCGCCTTCAACTGCGCGGGATAATAGGTGGCCAGCTCTTCCGCGCTAAGCTCGTCCTCCTGGATTTTTGCCCAGGTATCCATGGCGTGGCCCTGCACCGCGGTATAGGCCTCATCTTTGCCCATGCCGTTTTTCACCGCTGCCAGCATGACTGCCTCACTGTTGAAGAGGCCGCCGGTGGCGTCCAGGTTCTTTAGCATACGCTTCTCATAGACATACATTCCTTTCACTACACCGGTGAACTTCTTCAACATGTAGTCTATCAGGATGCAGGAGTCCGGGATAATGATGCGCTCGACCGAAGAGTGGGCGATATCACGCTCGTGCCAGAGCGCCATATTCTCTATTGCCGGGACCAGATTGCCGCGCAGCAGGCGTGCCATACCGGAAACGCGCTCGCAGACAATGGGGTTTCGCTTATGCGGCATCGCCGATGAACCACGCTGACCTGCCTGGAAGGATTCCTCCACTTCCAGTATATCAGTCCTTTGTAAATTCCGTATTTCGGTGGCGAACTGCTCCAGACTGCCCGCCAGCACTGCCAATGCCGCGAGGAACTCCGCGTGGCGGTCGCGCTGCAGCACCTGGGTGGCTGCGGGTGATGGAGTCAGGCCGAGGTTCTCCGCCACGATCTCTTCCACGCGGGGGTCAACATTGGCAAAGGTACCGACGGCACCGGAGATCTTGCAGGCGCTGATGGTAGCAATGGCGTTGACGAACATGGTGCGACGACGGCGCAACTCGCCCAGCCAGACGCAGAGCTTGAGGCCGAAGGTGATCGGCTCGGCATGGACGCCGTGGCTGCGCCCGATCATATAGGTCCACTTGTGCTCGTTAGCGCGAATGATAATCGCAGCTTCCAGCTCATCAAGGTCGTCGAGGATGATCTTCGCGGCTTTTACCATTAACATGGAGAGCGCGGTATCTTCAATATCATAGGAGGTGACGCCGTAGTGCAGCCACTTCTTTTCTTCGCCCAGATGCTCGTAGACGGCATGGAGGAAAGCGATGAGGTCATGGCGGGTGCGCTTTTTCTCTTTGCCCTCGGCTTCTTTACCGGGGGTCTCGCCTTCCAGCTCGATAGCGCGCTGTGCTTCCACGCGGGCATTTTGGCGCAGGGCCAGGGCGGCATCTGCCGGTACTACCCCCAGCTTGGCCCAGGCTTCGGCGATCTGCAATTCCACTTCCAGCCAAGTATCGTAGCGGCTCTGTGGCTCCCACAGCGCCTTCATCTCCGGGTAACTATAACGCTCTATCATAACTTCAACAGTTCCTTACTAGCTAACACTAACAGTTATTTTTCTACATACAGTAGCGTCGTTCCTCTTCTACAGAGGAATTCAATTATTTGTTCAGGCAGCATTGTTTGAATTTCTTGCCACTACCACACGGACACGGGTCATTCCTGCCGACACCTGAATGGGCAACGCGGTCGCCACCTTTCAGTGCAGCGGCTTCCTCATCGCTGCGGTTGGCGGAGACTTGCTTGGCGCGTGCCGCCTGTTGCTGGCTTTGCTCTTCCGCAGTGATCAAGCGCAGGCGCAGGATACTGTGGCCGATCTCCTCCTGGATTTCCGCCATCAACTCGCTCCACATCGCCGCCGATTCTTTGCTATAGGCCACCAACGGATCAGTCTGTTCATAGCCACGGAGGCCAATGCCGTCGCGGAGGAAGTCCATTGCATCCAGGTGGCGCATCCACTTGGAGTCCACCACACGCAGGATCACCAGCCGCTCCAGCAGGCGCATATTCTCCTCGCCCTGCTCTATCTCATGTGCCTCATAGGCTTCTTCGATATGGCCCATGATCTCTTCCATCAGCTCATCCTGGCGTTTGTGCTTCTTCAAGCCGTCATAATATAGCTGAGTGATACGGGCGCGGTGCAGCGTCTCCAGCGCGGGGACACTAGGCCCCTGGCGCATCTCTACCGGGGCGTAGAAGAGAGGCAGCTCAGGACAAAGCTCCATCAGCGCATGGCCCAGCTTATCTGTTTGCCATTCCGTGGTAGGGAGGGATTCTGGCGCAAATTCCAGCACGCGCTTCTGCACACCGGCTTCCAGGGCACCGATAGCGGTGGCGCGCATGTTCTCGCCTTCCAGTACCTGCCGGCGTTGCTCGTAGATGACGGTACGGTGCTTATTCATCACGTCGTCATATTTGAGCGTCTGCTCGCGTTGCTCGAAGTTGTGGCCTTCTACCTTCTTCTGCGCGGTCTCGATCTGCTTGCTGATGAGGCCGATGGCGATTGATTCACTCTCATCCCAGTTGTTGTAGAGGAAGGCGATACGTTCCGGGCCGAAGAGGCGCATCAACTCGTCCTGCATGGAGACGAAGAAGCGTGAGGAACCAGGATCACCCTGACGCCCAGAACGACCACGGAGCTGATTGTCGATACGGCGGCTCTCATGGCGCTCGGTACCCACGATGGCCAGCCCGCCCTGGGCAACCACGATCTCGCGGTCACGCAGGCAGCGCTTGCGCGCTTCGCGCAGCGCTTTGTCTTTTTCTTCCTCTGTTACCTCGTCTCTATTCAGCTCCCATTCGTCGATAATGTCGTCGATCATCTCACTGGGGTTGCCACCCAGCATGATGTCGACACCACGACCCGCCATATTGGTGGCGATGGTCACCGCGCCGGGACGCCCGGCCTGGGCGACGATGTGCGCTTCTTTCTCATGGTACTTCGCGTTGAGGATATTATGTGGGACACCGCGTGCCAGCAACTCCGCCAGCTGATCGTGGGCGGTATCCAGGTCGATGATCTCGGCGAGACGCTTGACGTTCTCCGGGTCAGTCGCCTTCGCGGGGAGGCCGCAGACTACCATCAGCTTGCCCATGCGGTCATTTTGCACCAGCTCCAGGCGTTGGTAGCAAATGATCTCGCCGATACGCCGGGCGTCGTTGGCCGACAAATCTGCAGTGCCTTTCACCTTCTCGGCAAGGGCGATAATCTCATTATCCAGGCCCTCGGCACGTTCCAGGCGCATCTCTATCTGGCGAATCTCTTCCGGCTGCACCAGCCGGATAGAGTTCGGATTCTGGTAGCCATAGAGCTTCTCCAGCGTCTTCTGCAGGTGTTCGCGTTCTTTTTTGGTGTCGACCATGCGCAATTTGAGAATTGCCGCAAACTCCATGCGTTGTTTCTCGTCCAGTTTGCGCATGCCGACGATCTGCTGATGCATGATGGAGGCGAGGGCAAAGGACTGGAGCAGGTCGGCTTTGAGGCGCTCGCTGACGCGCTCGGAGAACTCTACCGAACGGGTACCCACCAGCACCGGCTGATGCCGGCTCTCGCATTGCAGGATTTCGCCGATAATGCCGCGGAGCTTCGCTTCTTCCGATTTATAGACGGTATCCGGGTGATCCTTGCGCGATACCGGGCGATTTGTCGGGATAACGGCGACGGGCAAGCCGTAGATTTTGATAAACTCCTGCTCTTCCGTCTTGGCGGTACCTGTCATACCGGAGAGCTTCGCATAGAGGCGGAAGAAGTTCTGGAAAGTGATGGTGGCGATGGTCATGCTTTCGCGCTCCACCTTCACCCCTTCTTTGGCTTCAATCGCCTGGTGCAGACCCTCGGAGAAGCGGCGGCCATACATCAGACGTCCGGTGAATTCGTCGACGATGATGACTTCACCCTCTTTGACGATATAGTCTTTATCCAGCGAGTAGCAACCGTGGGCGCGGACAGCCGAGGTTACGTGCTGGAACAGCTCCAGGTTCTCTGGATCAGCGATGTTCTCCACCCCCAGCGTGCGTTCTACTCTGGCCATACCATCCTCGGTGAGGGAGGCATTCTTGCCTTTTTCATCGATGATATAGTCTACTTCATTCTTCAGCTCGCGGATGACGCGGTCCACGGTAACATACAGTTCAGAAGGCTTCTCGCCCGGCCCGGAGAGGATGAGCGGGGTACACGCTTCATCGACGAGGATATTGTCGACCTCGTCGACGATAGCAAAGTTCAGTTCCTTCTGCGCCAGCTGCCGCATCTCCATAGCGATGTTATCGCGCAGGTAATCAAAGCCGATCTCGTTATTGGTAGTGTAGAGGATATCCGCATAATATGAATCATGGCGTGATACCGGGCGCAGTGGTAACCCGGGGATACCGTCCGGCTGATTATAACTCGGGTCATAGACGTATGATGGGAGTTGGCCATCACCTTTGCTGGACTGGGTGATTGCCGTGGTCATACCGAGGAAGCTGTACAGCTCGCCCATCACCGTGCCCTGGTAGCGTACCAGGAAGTCGTTGACGGTGACGAGGTGGGAACCTTTGCCGGCCAATGCATTTAGATACAATGGGGCGGCGGCCACCAGCGTTTTACCTTCACCGGTTTTCATTTCGGCGATCATGCCCCGATGGAGCATGATACCACCGATGAGCTGCACGTCGAACGGCTCCATGAAGCGCTCGACGGTGAATTTCTTCCCGCTGCTCTTCAATTCATTTTCGGTATTAGCCTTTTCACCTTCGGAGACGAGGATCTCATCGAGGGCGCTGGTGCCGACGGCGTTTTTCAGCCCGGAGCGCTCCACCCAGAAGCGGTATTGCCGCCGTCCGAGGACACGCCAGGCGGCTTCGCGCACTACCGCGAAGGCCTCCACCATCAGGTCATCCAGTACGGCCCCCTCGGCCAGACGACGCCGGAACTCATCGGTCTTGGCGCGGAGTTCGTCGTCTGACAGTGCTATCATCTTAGGACGAAGGGCACTGATACTGGCGACAGTCTTCCAGGAACGGTCGACGTCTCTTTTAGTATGATCGAAAAGCGAAGCAAGAAATGCCACGATGTTATCCTTCTCTTGAATGGCGATTTATGGCGCACGTGCGCAAAGGCATTATACCATAAATGAGGAATAGAGGAATAAGTCTGCTATCCGCAAGCACCAGTTAATTTTCCGAGAGCAGATGATCGAACGACTGCGGGCTGATCCGGGTATAGCGATGGCGTTGCGATTGTGCCAGAATATGGAAGATATTCTGCAACTCACACTCAACGCGCATATATGCCGTCTCTTCCGCTAATCTGAGTGCACAATTCTGCGCTTCCAGCCAGCGTTGCTTGATATTCAGTGCTACCGGCAGGATGGAGGCAAGTAAATATGATGCAATGACAGCATCCTCGGGCAGGTTGGAAACTGACACATCTATATCAGCACAACGACTGACAATTTTTTTATACTCGGCAAATTGTTCACTGGCATCCACCAGCCTCCTCCCCACGCTACTGCCGGGTGTCTCATCAATCAGTCCGACACTACCGGTTAAAAATGGATACTGCTGGATCAGGCTGAGCACGCGAATACGGCGTTCACCGTAGAGGATTGCTGTAGTAGGTGCTTCTTCATCACCATCATGGATCAGCATGGCGATACTCGCCAGGCATCCAGTGGTGCTGGGGATAGCATGTTTGCCGTAGTCAGTTTTATCGTAAGTCATAACGACGCCTACTTGACGCCCGTTATCGTTGCAGGCACGAATAAGGCTACGCTGCGCCGGGTTCTCCAGGCGTAACGATAGATACGTGCCGGGGAATAACACCTCAGTCAACGCGAGCAGTGGCACATCAGTAATTACATCTGGCACAATGCTCCTCCCAAAGGAACAATAAACGATAATTCTTTTCCCAACAACATGAGATAATAATGTTACCGTGTAAATGGCTATCGCTATGTATGATTATTGTTACAAACTCATTCGGTACTACTGTGTTCATCTGCACAATACTTATGTGCAGCAAGAGACTCGGTTACCACGTCCAGTAATTCCTGCTGGTCAAAAGGCTTGGTTAAATACCCATCTGCCTGGGTAACTTCCATGCCCATAATCTTATCCATCGGCTGATTGCGCACTGTCAGGAAAATTACCGCCGCGTTCCGCATTTTAGGCATTGCCTTAACTTGCCGGCACACTTCCCAGCCATCCATACCCGGCATCATCACGTCAGTAATGATAAGGTCAAATTTTGCATCCTGTAGCTGCGCCAAGCCATTAAGTCCATTCGCCGCCTGCGTTACGGCATATCCTGCCGATTCCAACATTACCGCTACTAGTTGGCGGATATCTTTCTCGTCATCTATTACCAGTATCTTTGCGCTCATTACTTGCCCCCATACCTATATTATAACATTATCCAAAAATCGGCAATTCCATGAGTTTGGGGGCGTGCGTCAGCACCTCTACCCCGGTTTCCTTTATCATCACCAGGTCTTCGATACGGACCCCCCCCACCCCGGGCAGGTATATCCCTGGTTCCACCGTCACCATCGCCCCCGCAGGCAAGGCGTTTTCACCGCGTGTGCTCAGCCGGGGTGCTTCATGCACTTCCAGCCCCACCCCGTGCCCGGTGCCATGGCCAAAGAATTCTCCGTATCCAGCTTTCTCTATTATATCACGTGCAATCTTATCTGCGGCGATTCCAGTCATGCCAGAGTGCAAAAAATTCTCAACAGCTTGCTGCGCCTGCGCACATACGGCATAAATTCGTGCTGCCTGGGGCCGCGACTCCGCTACGGCAAATGTGCGCGTCATATCTGCGCAGTAGTGCTGGTGGCTTGCGCCCATATCTACCACTACCAGGTCACCCACCTGCAACGGACGATCTCCGGGGGTGGCATGGGGCAGTGCGCTGCGCGGGCCGGCGGCGACAATGGAGGCGAAGGCGACATCCTCGGCACCGTGGCGGCGCATGTACCACTCCGCCTCCAGTGCCAATTCGCGTTCGGTAACGCCTATGCTCACGTATGAGAGTAGATGTATGAAGGCACCGTCAGTAATCCGGGCCGCCACGCGCATAAGCTCCGCCTCGCCTTCATCTTTGATCAGGCGTAACTGCTCTACTAGCCCCTGCGCTGGCTGCAAAGTAAACTTATTGGCATTGCCATCACCCTGGAGCGCGAGATATTGCTGGTAGCTTACATTAGCAGCCTCGAAGGCCGCACTTGCTACCCCGATACTATGCAGGGCGTTGCGAATTGCCTGTTCCTCGGTCGGCTGTTCCTTCTCCACGCATACCAGCTCACATGCGGGCGCTTCATCGGCCACCTGTAGATAATAGCGGCAATCCGTCACCAGCAGCATCTCATTATCGGTGATGATGAGTGCGCCCGCGCTACCGCTGAAGCCAGACAGGTAGAAAACATTCTCCCGATTAGTCACGATGAGCGCGGGGATGTCCTTCGCCTGCAATAGTGCGCGTAATTTGTTCACCCGTAATTGACGGTCAAAGTTCATCGTTACCCTCTCATGATACGCAGATGCTCCGCTGCAGCGCGCAGTGCCAGCTGGTAGCTAGCCGGGCCAAACCCGCAGATGATCCCAACGCATACCCGACTGAGGAAGCTATGGTGCCGGAACTCCTCGCGCTTATGCACATTGCTAAGATGCACTTCGATCGCGGGAATTTTCACCGCGGAAATCGCATCGGGGATCGCCACACTGGTGTGGGTATAGGCACCGGCATTGATGATGAGAAAATCAGCATCGCACTCCTGGATGGCGCTGACGATGTCACCTTCACTGTTCGACTGGTAGCACTCTACCTCGCAGCCCAGCTTCTCACCGAGGGCGATCACGTCGAGATTAATCTCCTCCAGCGTATGCGAGCCGTAGATATCCGGCTCCCTGCTTCCAAGGAGGTTAAGATTCGGGCCATTTATGACAAATATTCGTTCCACAATGTACTCCTGAATTGAAAAAAAATGTGCAATTCTTACCCAATAATTTTAACCTTAACATAAGCCATTCTTCTTGACAAGTAACTCGTGGTATAATATCCAGCATATTCTGGTTATTTTTCCATTGCATGACCTATAAGAGCGTGCTAACATAGCAATGAACTCAGGCGCAACTCATATTTGCAGAATTTTCGGAGAACAGATGAGCACTTCAGAGACCCGCCGTAAAGGACGGGGAACAAAATCGCAGGATGACTCTAATAATGATGGCAAGCCGATCCACTTTGAGATACTCGGATTGGCGTTTATCACCGTCGGCATCATCTTGTTACTCTCCTACTGGTGGAGTGAACCGCCGCTTACCAGAGCGTTACATTTTGCTACCAGTTGGCTCTTCGGGGTTTATGGCGCGTGGATTATCGCTCTGGCGTTAATCGCCTTCGGGGTATTCAGCCTGATACATCTGAAGCCTATGCGTCTCACCCGTGCGGGAATCGGGCTATGTATCCTTTTTGTATCAAGCATTAGCCTGTTGCATCTGCTACTTGACGGTGGTGTGAATGCGTCGATGCAGGAGTTAGCGGGCGGATTTCTGGGTTATATCATCGGGCAGGCACTCAGTTATCTCATCAGTCCGCTTGAATGGATTCCACTGGTCGCCGTGGCACTGGTTGGCGTCACGTTATTGACAGATATCCCCCTCTGGCAGGTCATCGCCTACCCCTTCAAGCTCATCTACCAGGGAGTATTGATAATAATAGCCGCCACTCACCGGGAAGTGACGCCCGAGGAAGTGGAGAAGAAAAAGCGTGTGGCAGAGCTGAAGGAAGAAGAACGCCAGAATCGCAACAAACCATTGCGGGTAACAGAACCGATAGCTGATCCTTTTGTCCCGGCAGCGCCGATCCCGGTCTATCCCACGGTGCCGGTGATCCCACCAGGCGTAATTGATGAAGAGGAGGAGCCTGAACCGGCCCTACGTGTCACAGGCGTGCCGTCAGAAAAAGTAGATCAACTGAAATTCGCTGATGAAGCTGTCAAACACCCTAATAACCAGCGCCCGTACCAGCTCCCACCGCTGGAGTTGCTGACACAAACGCCGAAAAAGCTGAATGCCCCGAAAGAGAATACCGAGGGACGTATCAAGGCACTGGAAGATACGCTGGCCAGTTTCGGCATTAATGCCAAAGTAGTGGCGGTAGAGCACGGGCCACGCGTCACCCGCTTTGAAGTTGTGCCGCCGATGGGCATCCGTATCAACCGTATCACCAACCTCGCTGATAACATCGCTCTCTCGCTGGAGGCGTTGGATGTGCGTATTGAGGCCCCCGTGCCCGGCAAGGGCGTGGTGGGCATTGAGGTGCCGAACAAAGAATTGATCATGGTAGACCTGCGCGAGATCGTGGATTCTGATTCCTTCCAGAAGAACAAATCCCCACTGACATTCGCGCTGGGCCGCGATATCGCCGGGCACCCGCGCTGCGCCGATCTGACGCGTATGCCGCATCTGCTCATCGCCGGTGCTACTAATTCAGGGAAATCAGTCTGTATCAACACACTCATCTGTAGCATACTGATGCGTGCTACCCCCAAGCAGGTGAAATTCCTGCTGGTAGACCCGAAACGCGTGGAGCTGAGCCTCTTCCAGTCGATCCCCCACCTGATCGCCCCGGTAGCGTACGATGCCAAACATGCGGCAGGTCTGCTGCGCTGGGCTATCCGCGAGATGGAGCAGCGCTATGAACTGTTCGCGGAAAAGGGTGTACGCAATATCGTCGGCTTCAACGACCTGGCAAAAATGGAACTGATGGAGGAGCTGCCCTATATCCTCATCATCATAGACGAGCTGGCCGACCTTATGATGCAGGCCGCCGCAGAGTTTGAATCCAGTATCTGCCGTATCGCGCAACTGGCGCGCGCCACCGGGATTCATCTGGTGGTGGCCACGCAGCGCCCGTCGGTGAACGTCATCACCGGTACTATCAAGGCGAATATTCCCTCGCGCATCGCTTTCTCCGTCGCTTCGCAGGTCGACTCACGCACCATCCTGGATATGAATGGTGCGGAACGGCTGGTGGGCCAGGGTGACATGCTCTATATGCCGGTAGATGCCAACAAGCCGACGCGCATCCAGGGGGCGTATGTCTCGGAGGCGGAGATCAACCGGATCGTCGCCCACGTGAAGGAGCAGGGTAAACCGCACTTCACCGATGAGATCGTCGCAATCGAGGAAGATGCCCTGCGTGAGAGCGGAAACGGCGACGACATGGGGATGAACAATGAGCCGGAAGATGTACTGGCAGAACGCGCACTGGAGTTCATCCGCACCACCCGGTATGCCTCCACCTCGATGCTGCAGCGAAAATTCCGTATCGGCTACACCCGCGCCGCACGCCTGATGGAAGGATTTGAGGAGAAGGGGTACATCGGCCCCGCCAACGGCAGTAAACCACGCGAGGTGATCTTCGCCCCGGCATCGTCAGTGGTGGGGCGCCCAGCTACGGCCGCAGCATCGATGGATGACGAGGACGAATTATCTGATCCATTTGTCGAAGACGAATATAATTCTGCAGGATAATTACCAGTATCGGCGAACAATAAAAAAACGGTTAGTCATCTGCCCTTGAGGTAATAGCTATGAAGAGAAAATCAAAAAATATAACCCTGGTGCTTTTAACCAGCGCCGTCATCCTGGCGGGCGTATCCGGTTGCCGGCAACGCACTACGCAGGAAAAATATTACGGAGCATCGGCGACCAATTCCACGCCATATTATCGCTCCTATGCCAGTAGTTATTATTACCGGGGTATCCACGGCGGCGGTGGGCTATCAGCGGGCCGGGGAAACACCGGTATGCTGAGCAATTTCCTCGGGGGTGGCTCGCGCGCCGGCTCCAGTAGTGGGCGTTCCGGCAGCAGCAGCTCATCCGGGGTTGGCCGGGGTGGCTTTGGGTCACACGGCGGAAGTTCGGGGTCATAATATGCAAAGAATAACACACAACACTCGTGCCGACTGGCAACAGCGCGTCGAGGACTACGGTCTGACATTTCATACTATCGAAGGTGAAACCTACTGGGATGAGTCCGCCCATTATGAGTTCTCCGCCGCTGAAATTGATACCCTCGACGATGCCGTGGTGGAGCTGCACCGCCTCTGCCTGCAAGCAGTGGATTATGTGGTAACGCAGAATGCTTTCGCGCCCTTCTGCATCCCCGATGCCTTTATCCCGATGATTAAGCAAAGCTGGGCAAAACGTGAGCCACATCTGTATGGCAGGTTTGATCTGGCATACGACGGCATTACGCCGCCAAAATTGCTAGAGTATAATGCCGACACTCCCACAGCACTGCTGGAAGCGGCGGTTATCCAGTGGAGCTGGCTGCAGGACTTTGACACGGAAGCGGACCAGTTCAACAGCATCCACGAGCAACTGCTGAATCGCTGGGAGCAGCTACGTGCAATCTACCAACCAGGCCCCAACGATATCCTCTACTTCGCCTCCGATGAAGGCTATGAAGAGGATTTTATCACCACAAACTATCTGCGCGACCTGGCGCAGCAGGCGGGGTTCAATACCGACTACCTCGCCATGCAGCACGTGGGCTGGGATGACCGCAAGCTGCAATTCGTTGATCTGGAAGAGCATGTCATCCACCGCATGTTCAAGCTCTACCCGTGGGAATGGATGGTGCATGAGGAGTTCGCCGAGAATATCCGTCACGAAACCGTGCAATGGGTAGAGCCAATCTGGAAGATGCTGCTGAGTAACAAAGCGATACTGCCGGTGCTGTGGAAGCTGAATCCGAACCACCCCAACCTGCTGCGTACCGAGTTCGAGCCTTTCGGCAACACTTTCGTGCGCAAGCCGATACTAGCCCGGGAAGGGGCAAATATCAGCATTGTGCAGAACGGACAGGTTATACTGGAAACCGAAGGCGATTATGCGGAATCACCGGTGATATATCAGGAGTTCCATTCGTTGCCGGAGTATAATGGCAATTACCCGGTCTGCGGGTGCTGGATGGCCGGGGATAACTCCTGTGGATTAGGTATCCGCGAAGATACCACAACTATTACCAAAAATACCAGTCGCTTTGTACCACATTTATTCCATTAATTACGATGTGATTCGACAGGACTGCTATAATTAGCTGAATATTCTACGAATGATAGCAACAAGGAGATATGAAGTGCCTAAAGGAATGATATTAGCGGCGGGACGTGGAACAAGGCTGGGCCACCTTACTGCTGCGCTACCAAAACCATTATTACCGGTCGCTAATGTGCCAGTTATGACATATGGAATACAGAGTCTACACAACATAGGCATCAACGAGATCTGCATTAACGTACATTATCGGGCAGAACAGATACAAGAGGCTTTTGCTGACTTCCCGTATATCACCTGGGCATATGAAAAGGATTTGACAGGAACCGCTGGTGGGATGAAGAAGGTCGAACCTCAACTTAATGATGATATTGTGGTCGTCATAGCTGGTGATGCCATGCTGGATATTGACCTGACACCAATGCTCGATGCACATCGCAAACGGGGTGCCTTTGCTACCATCGCGACATATCTGGTGGATGACCCTTCGCAATACGGCGTGGTAGCTGCAGACGATGAAGGCTGCATTCAACATTTCCAGGAGAAACCCAAGCACGGCAGCGAGATCAGCAATAACGCCAACACCGGCATATATATCTTCGACCCACAGGTATTTGATCTAATACCTGCAGACAAGCATTTTGATTTCGCCCTTGATGTCTTCCCGGAGATACTCCGCAGAAAACTACCATTTTTCGCGTTCCCCGCCACCGGATATTGGACGGATATCGGCAATCCCAGCGAGTATATGCAGGCTAATCTCGACTACCTGCTGGGTAGTGTAAAAGTTGTAGGTTTGGGTCAACGGCAAGGAAACAGTCTGGTTGCTGAGAATGCCTGTGTAGTAGGTGTAGAGCTAGATCATTCTATTATCGGCAGCCACGCGCACATTGCACCTGGCTGCGTACTACACAATTCGGTAGTTTGGCCTGGTGCCCGGCTGGATGTGCCGGTTACACTCAATAGTTCAGTTATTACCACCACGGGCGTCTTCCATATTGCTGATAAAACTGCTCATAAGGTCGATCATAATACTCCAATCTGAAAATAGTTATCCATAAAAGACAAGAGGTAAGTGATGAAGTTCGATTTCAATGTGTGTGACTACGGTGCGATCGGTGATGGCATCACACTGGACACTGCTGCAATACAGGCAGCAATTGACGCGGCAACTGAAAAGGGTGGCCGGGTAATTATCCCCCCGGGCAGCTATCTTTCCGGCACAATTGTGTTGAAGAGTAACGTGACACTGGATCTGAAACAAGGGTCAAAACTGTTTGGCTCCCCTAACATTGAGGATTATATCACCCATACCTGGGGGCACCACTGCGATATCACCCCGCACCATCTGATCCTCGCGGAAGATGCAGAGAACATCGTCATTACCGGCGAGGGAGAAATCAACGGTAATGGGTTTGTGTATTGGCAGCAGGATCGAGCTAACGAGTGGTCTTTCTACCATGAGAAGTTGCCCCGCGTCAGCCCGATGGTGCACCTGCACCGCTGCAAGTATACCCGTATCGAGAACGTCACTATGCGTGATAGCGCTGGCTGGACGCTGCACCTGCATGATTGCGACCACGCGAATATCCATGCCGTGATCATCCGCAACACCCTCTTTGGGCCAAATACTGACGGTATCGACCTGAGCGGTTGCCACTTTGTCACTATCAGCGACTGTGACATCAGCACCGGCGATGACGCCATCGCCCTGAAAACATCAGAATACACGCGCAGTTGCGAGCATATTACCGTTACCAATTGCATATTGAAAACCAGTTGCGTGGCGGTGCGGATGGGATATGAATCCCGGCAGGATTTCCGCTGGATCACTGTCACCAATTGTGTGGTACCCTCCTGCAGCCGAGTCATTGATTTGCGTGCTGTCGATGGGTGCAGCATTGAGCATGTAACTATCAGCAATATCGTGGGAACCACCAACTCTGGCTGGGCAATTAATAGACCAATCGAGATCATCAATTCTCCTATGGCTAATATATTCAAGGGTTCGCTGATCCCGGAGCACCCGGACTATGGTATTGATAAACCTATCGTGAAAATCGGCGTCATCCGCGATATCACCATCCGCGACGTCGATATTGTCACTGACGGACGCGTCACCATCGTTGCTAGTGAGGGTGCGGAGATCAGTGGTGTGTTAATCGACAACCTGCGCCTGCGCTATGTGCTCTGCGATGACCCACAACCGGCGAAGGGGCCAAGCAGTACCGGATTTATCCCGGGCGACCACGAGGATGCCCGCGGAGCACGTGCTGCTATCGTGGCGAAGAACGTCAACAATCTGGTCATGCGCGACCTCACCATCAACTGGCCGGAGTACCCGGTACCCGAGGACTGGAGCCTACTGGTCTCCGATAATCGCATCATGACGGGCGGGAACTATGCCGGCAACGAAGAGAAGTACCGCTCGGGAGAGCTGCGCTGCGACTTTCTGGCCTTCTGGGGTAAAAATGTCACCGGTGGCCGCGTGGAGTTAGGCGAGATCAAAGCATCGGATGGTGGCGAACCTACCGAACTGGTCAATTCGACTATCGAAATAAGAACGAAATAGATACGCAAGGCATCCGGCATCATATGATGCCGGATAGCGCACCGGAAAAGAAGACGAAAAAGGGAGGATATATGAACAGATTTATGACCTTCGTGAATGGGAGTAACCTCTTCACAAATTTCAAGCACCTGGATGTATTCGTCGATGATTATGAGGCGTTGTATCGATATATCTTCACCAAAACGGTGGAGCGCTGGCGCACGACAATTTCACCGGCAAACCACCCCACCCCGGCCATAAATGTACGCGTTTACTGGCATGTGGTGGACGTGATGGAAGAGTGGGATCTGCGCAATCCGCGCACGCGCATGCACCTGCAGGAGCGCTTCATGGATGATCGTGAGTTACATGCACAGTGGGTCACCGAGGTGACACGGCAAGCAACACCGGAGAATGTAGACCAGGCGGCCTTCACCATCTGGTATGATAGCCTGCA